>JAMONL010000070.1 GCA_027065815.1 Sulfurovum sp. | reverse complement strand
GCTGCCACCTAAAGACATGTCTGTTCGTGTCAATCCTCATGTCATTGATGGGCTCTCCCAGGCAGAAGGTATCACATTTTTCTCCGGATTGATCATGCGCTGGTTCAGAGATGCTTTTTGTGAAATAGAACAACATGAAGCTGAAGAGAGAGGTGTGGATACTTATACGGTTTTGGAAGAAAAAGCCAAAACCGTATCCGTCGGTTCGAATGGGATCATCCCCATATTCTCCGACAGTATGAATTACGGTAAATGGTACCATGCGGCTCCGGCATTCCTCAACCTTTCCATTGATCCTGAAGTGTGTAACCGGGCATCTATGTTCCGAAGTCTGGAGGAGAATGCCTGTATTGTTTCTGCCATTAATCTTGAAAAGATCAAGTCATTCACAGATTTGGAATTTGATGAGATCGTTTTTGCAGGAGGTGCCAGTAAGGGTAACTTATGGTGTCAGATACTTGCAGATGTCACAGGATGCCGCATTAAAGTTCCTAAAGTCAGGGAAGCTACGGCATTGGGAGCTGCGATGGCTGCGGGCGTTGGGGCCGGTGTGTATGAGAATATGCTAAAGGCATCGGAAGCATTGGTCGAATGGGAGAGCGTCTATTCCCCCGATATGGAAAACTTTAAAACTTACAGCCAGATAAAAGAACAATGGCAGGAAGTCTATGCAAACCAGTTGAGTCTGGTTGACAAAGGTCTGACGGACTCTCTGTGGAAAGCACCCGGTATTTAAAAGAAACAGGTGGCTATTTGACTATTTCCAGGTCTGTACCCAGTAAACCGATCATTCCTGTTTTGACATTCAGGGGCGTAAAACCGTTTGCTTTTAAAATACGTGAGGCAGCAACAGACCTGCTTCCGCTCCTGCAATAGACGATGATCTTTGTGTGTTTATCTTTTTCCAGTTTGTCCAGGTTGGCTTTGAGTTTAGATAAGGGGATGAGTTTTGCACCTCTGATATGACCGGTTTTGAACTCATCAACGGTCCTTACATCCAAAAGTGTTACATTCTGATCCTTATCTATGAGAACCTGCGCCTGCTTGGGAGTAATGAACTCAAAATCTGCGAGTATCCATCCTTTTGTATAAGAGAAATAGATGACAATTCCTGCCATCGCTATCCAGTAGAGTATGTTGGTAAACAGCTTTTTATTCATGATCCTTGTTCCTTTTTCACATTGGTTTAATACTTTTCATAAATCAATCTTATAATTTCCCCCGTATTGTATCACTATTTTTTTGTTTCACATAGTTACATCACAGTAAAGTCCCCCCTTATTCTGGAGAGGGTAAAAATTACTTTAACTATCTTTCAGTTAACATAGAAGTAATATTCTGAGAATACTCTCGTTATGTCTGTGGCTACCGCAATAACGCTGAGAAAGAATTAATATAGTTAAGGGATTAATATGACTCATGTAATTACAGAACATCCATATTTTGGTGTATTTGTTCTATTTGCATTGACAGCGATTGCATTTCCCGCAACGCTGGCATTGGCAAGAATAGTTAGTAGAAAACTGGCTAAACTCGACACAGAGAAGCTTAAGCTTACCATCTATGAGTGTGGACCGGAGGTAACTAAACAACCAAACACAATCTCGGTACAGTTCTACCTGATAGCACTTTTGTTCATTCTGTTCGATGTGGAGATCATCTTTATGTTCCCATGGGCAATTGACTTTAAACTGTTAGGCTGGTTCGGATTCGCGGAAATGATACTATTTATATTACTACTTACGATTGGTTTCGTATATGCATGGAAAAAAGGAGCACTTGAATGGCACAGCATCAAGTAAATTATGCCTCAGCAGCAGGCTTGCCGATAGCACTGACTTCGGTAGACAAACTCGTGAACTGGGGGCGATCGAACTCGCTTTGGCCTTTGACATACGGACTCGCATGTTGTGCGATCGAAATGATGGCATCGGGAGCATCCCGTTACGACTTCGACCGTATGGGTACGATCTTTAGAGCATCACCGAGACAGGCGGATGTTATGATATTGGCAGGAACACTTTCCAAGAAACACTCAGAGTTTGCCAGAAGACTGTATGATCAGATGACAGAGCCTAAATGGGTCATTTCTATGGGTTCATGTGCAAATACCGGGGGAATGTTCAATACCTATGCAACCGTGCAGGGTGTGGACAGGATCATCCCGGTAGACATCTATCTCCCTGGATGTGCACCAAGACCTGAAACCCTTCAGTATGCAATGATGATGCTTCAAAAGAAGATCAGAAGAGAATCAGCCAACATGAAGAACAATACAAAACAAAACTTGAGGTTAGTGTAATGAGAAAATACGTACCAAAAGACAATGTACAGGGTAAATCATACTATACGGACAGATACTGGGTGGCACCTCGTGTACCGAGATCTAAAGTGGAAGCAGGATCTCATTTCGCTGATGTGGTAAGTATACTCGGGAAACTTTCAAAAGAGTCTTATGTTGAAATAGGACAGCTTGTTGTACACATTGATTCGACACAAAATGTGGAAGTGATGAGAACATTAAAAGAAAAATGCGGGTATACGCAGTGTTCAGAGCAGTCAGCGGTAGATTATCTGGCGCAGGACGGTGAATTTGAACTTTTCTGGCAGCTTTTGAGTGTTACAGAAGCAAAAAGAGTCAGAGTAGTTTGTCGTATTAAAAAAGGTGAAGCGATCGAGTCCGTGACATCTCTTTTCAAATCGGCGAATTTTGCCGAACGTGAAATGTTTGATATGTTCGGTATTAAGGTCAATAACCATCCATTCCTTAAGCGTATTCTTATGCCGGATGACTGGGAAGGACACCCGCTGCTTAAAACGTATCCTATGATCGGTGACGAGTTCGCTTCCTGGTACGAAGTAGACAAGATCTTCGGCAAAGAGTACAGAGATGTGATCGGTCCTGAGAACAGGGATCCGGCACGTATTGACAGATATGATACAAAACGTTTCTCAAGAGTAGGATATGAAGTACCGTTCAATGCTGATATTTCTGAAGGTGAGAAAGAACAGGCTGTAGAGTACAGTGAAACCATTCTTGTAGATTATACTAAAGATTCTGGCAAGCAGCTAGATCACAGAAGATAAGGGGAGAGTATGCAACAACCTAATAAAT
>JAMONL010000069.1 GCA_027065815.1 Sulfurovum sp. | reverse complement strand
GTGCAACATCGGCAAGACCGCCGCTTTTTGCAAACGGATAGACTTCACTGGCAGCAAAAAACAATTTTTCTTTAGGCATCTTCACTCTCCCGTAAAAGTCTGGCTGCCAATTCCGGCAGGACAGGATTGATTATCATCCCTGTAGTGGCTTCAAATCCTCCGTAATGATAAATACGGGGCATAATGCGAAGGGTAAACCTGCAGGCATCGTCAACACTATCGACACTGTCAAGCAAGTTATTTCCGATACTCCCTTCCTGCAGTGGTGGCGTAGAGAGAGAAAGATTAAAGTCGAAACAACCCAGCTGTTTATCCATTTTTTTCAGGGTGTCAAGCAACAGAGGTGCCAAGGTACCAATACTTTCATCACTTAAAGTATCGATCTGCCCTAAAGGCTTTTTGGAAGAGATGATCACTTCAAAAGGATAAGCGCTGGCATAGGGACAAAAAGCCGTAAAATCACCTTTCGCAGCAATAATACGCTCACCTTCTTTTTCTTCCTCTCGGATCATAGATTCCAAAAGTGCTTCTGCATGATGGATATAATGTTCATAACTTTTTTCATATTTTTCTCTCTCTGGTCTTGGGATAAAAGGCAAACCTATCAATTGTGTATGGGAATGCATCTGGGTCGCACCCGCACCTTTTCCCTCATTTTTAAAAAGTGATATATATGCGATACGATGATCACGCCGAAGGTCGGCAACTCTGGCACGCAGTGTTTTCAACCAGTTCGATACCGTATTTATATCCCACTGTATCATTGATGTATGATGTTTAGGCGTATCAATAATGACTTCATGGGCACCAAAGCCTTCCCAGTATTCAAATGTGCCATTATGATGTGCATGCGCTGCTTCTATCTTTACTGCTTTGTAAAGGTTGGGAACCACACGGGTTTTCCAGCCTTTTTGATTGGCAATACTGTATGTTTTTCGTATGGCAAATATCTCCGGAGGGGTCATGGATTCATTTCCCTCACAGAAAGGACATTTTGCATCCTTTTTTTTGTCCTCACGTATTTCAGCCGTATAATCTGGACGATGCAGACGTTCAGGGGCAATGATCACATGGCAATCATGCAGACGGTCATAACGGATATCAGACATCATTCACCTCCAGAGAGCCTGTAACATGCAACATACTGCTGAAAGGGATGACCATAGCAAAACTGATCCCCTGTACACTAAGGTCGAAGCCCTGCTCACTTTGAGAAAGTGTTTTCAGTTGAAAATAGTAAAGATCAAAAAGCTGATCCAGGGTAAAGGTGATATGTTTCTCCAAATAAGCATCATACAGAGACAAACGCTTTATTTGTGTAAGTATTCCCTCTTCTGCCAAAGGTTCACCATTGATCAGGATGTGATCATATTCGGCAAAGTGGAGATTGTGTTCCAGTACGTAGTTGAATACACCTCTTGCTTCTGTTTCAAGCGAGATCTCAAAATCAAATCCATTCTTTTTGGATTGATACACTTTCCTCAGGGAAGTATCTTCTTTGTCTGGAAAATACAAGCCGCCGCTTCTTGAAAAGACAACCTCTTTTTTACGAAGTTCCATTTTAAACGACTGATCTGCAAAATCCCCAAATTCATGAAAGTCGGTATGTCGAAAATTATCACCGTTAAAATTTCTGTCACTGATATGGTCAATAAAAGAATTTTTAATATACCAGTCATAGATAATAGCATCACGAAGCGTATCATCCACATGAGCCGAAGCATGATGGATCGTGTCTATCCCCTCTTCTTTTGAAACAGATTCCTGGGAATCAGATTCTTTCTGTGGTTGGTTTTCCAGTAAATGATGATGATATGCCTCTTTACGACGGGTTAGCGTATTCTGCCAGTTATACAACCCTTTTCTGTCATCAAACTCAACCAGTTGACCGCCATAGGCTCCGTCAAAACGGAAAATATATCTTGGCGTGACCATCTTGGCTTTTTCATAACCGTCAAGTTCATTTTCATCAGCCACTAAAACACTTTTTCTACCATACCTGATATTTTCCGCTTCAATGATATAGGTATACACATTATCTCTCAGATTTGCCAGATAGAGACCGCCGAAGACACCATGCCAGAGCGCATCATTGGTCTGTGCCTTGTAAAGTGCTGCATCAAATTTGGGGTTGTTGACATCCAGACGTGCTTTAGAAAGTTCCAGCGTACGTTTATGGATACGGTTGCTCTCCGCATACTTGACAAAAAAGTTCTTCCATATCCCGCCTTTCAAAAACTTGATACCTTCTTTGTCATAACGTTCCTGCCCCATTTCTTCTTTAAATGCTTCAAGTTTCAGGGCATCATCCGCACGGAGACTCCATTCACCCATTTCATAATAGGAAACATTGGGTAGATAGGCAATACCGCGTGTACGTTCTTGTTCAAAATAGGTACTATAGTGCATCGTTTCGATCGAGGTATCGGCAAGCACTTCTTGAACAAAACGCTCCAGCCAGCCTTTTTCATATACCCATTCATGGGTTCCCGGCCACATACCGAATTTTTCCGCATCATCGAAGATGATCGCTGCCGAGTCTTCTTTCCTGCGGTAGGATTTGATCACTTTGATAGCATTTTCAACGGTTAGGAACGGAATAGCATAACGAAGTTTTTTACTGATAGGGAAAAGCCCGATCTCTTTGCCGCTCTCCTCACTGCTATAATAACCATCCAAGTCCTCTTCATCAAAGCCGGTACAGAGAAAATGATAATCATCCATGACTGTATATTGGATACCAGCTTTCTTAAGATCGGGAATGAGAGAAGATTCCCAAACACGTTCAGTCAGCCAGAGACCTGAAGGCTCCTGTCCGAAACTAGACACAATAGTCTGATTGAGCATACGTATCTGTGCCACTCTGTCTTCTGAAGGAATGACACTCAACACAGGTTCATAATATCCTGCAGAAAAAAACTCAATCGTACCTTTTTCTGCCAGTGTCATCATTTGTTTATAGAGTTTCGGATGCAATGTCTCAATCTGCTCCATAAGCCAACCGCTGCAATGTACGGAAAAATGAAATTCCGGATATTGACTCATGACTTCAAAGAACGGTCCGTAACAGACTTCAACACCGTGTTCTATGACCCAGTTAAAATTATCAACAGGTTGGTGCATATGTATACCAAACAGTAGTTTAGTTGTATTTGCCATGTGATATTCCTTTTAACATACCTATATTTTATTTTCTGCTATACGATTCATTCAAACGAACCAGTTTTCTTCATAGCTTTCATTCATATCTATGGAAAGTGCTCCATATCCAGGCAGTGACTGGATGATGTCACTTCCTTTGACGATCTCAAAATGCAAATGAACTGTACTGTCTGTGGAAAAGTGTCTCTTTGGGATCGACAGTTCTATCTGCTTGTCGACCCTAAATTTAATACCATCTACCTCATTGGATTTTTGCATTGAAAAAACAATATCTTCCCCTGTCTCATCAATGATCAGTTTAAATTGCAAAAGCGGATCTGAAAGAGAAGCCATATCTCCTTTTAAAGCAATGAAAACAGTCTCTTCATCTTGTCCGTATAATATCTTTTCTACCGGTCCGCGCGCTTTGTCCATCGTAGAATAAAATTTCGTCTCATCTACACTTCCTGCACCGATCCATTCAAAAAATGTATTGTTCTTTCCGTCAATAAAAGGAGAGATCACAGTCTGTGGTTTCACTAAAAACGGTACCATATTCGTACGGGTCAGGATCGTCATAAAAAGGTCTGAAGGCGGTGGAATATTCAAAAGACGGTATACTGCGATCAAATGCCCTCTGAAAAGCGTATCAAATTCCAAGCCGTATTCGGTCACATGATCATCACCATACCACCAGAACCAGTCACTGCATTCAGATGCCAAGAAGTGAAACTTTATCTTTTCCGCTGTTTCATCCGAGATCACACCCGTATAGTTCTTCACATCACGTTTGGTCTGATAGATCAGTTCCCAGGCACGATTTTTTTCAGGATGTCCGGACCAGGTATCAAAGTTACCATGTATCCAGCTTCCCGGAGCAAGTTTTTTAAGCCTACCCTGTTTTTTGCTTTGAGACACTTCATCCATGGTATGTGTTTGGCACCATGCTGTTTTTAAGAACCTCTTATACAGGGTTGTAAAAAAATCATACGCATTATTCTCAAAAAATTCCCAGGCATTCTCACCGTCAAGGATCACAAAGACCGTAGCATCCTTAGTATCGGCAATCGGTTTAAGGACTTTCATAAAATGGTCAACTGCATCCTTGCCGGATTTAAACCGATAATTAAATCCTATCAGGTCACTCAGCGTGTGATCCCGGAAACCTATTGTCATACCCTTGTAACGATAAGGTCTGTAAAGCTTGGAACGGGTTGTATCCCCAAGAGAATGAAAAAGGATCTCTTCATCTGTGGCTACCCAGGAAAGACCTTTTTCTTTATAGATCTCAATACTTTCTTCATCCACTGCACCCTCGGCAGGCCAAAAACCTTTCGGTTTGACCCCGAATGTCTTCTCATACAGCAGAATGGAACGTTCAACCTGTGCTATGGCATCATCTTTCAATGAGATCGGATCAGAAGGAAGCGTTGTATGGACATTAGCCTTTTTAGCATTGTTCATATCCAGTAGCAAAGGCAAGATTGGATGGTTGTAGGGTGTTGTGGAAAGTGAAATAACACCCGTTTTCTGCAATTTGGCATAAAAAGGAAGGATCGTTTCTATGAAAGTAGACAGCGTTTTAAGCAATTGTGCTTTATCGCTTTGTGTAAAGTCTTTTCCTTTATGAAATAACTGTCTGACAAATTTATTTTCCTGACGTAGGTAATGACCGCACCAGGCGAGTATGAAAAGTACTTCGAAATCAATGAGTTCTGCATCATTCAGGTTTTCATGATGATATAGCTCATCAAAATGCGGCAAGGGCTTGACCATAGTTTCATACTGTGTAGTTTTACAGATCTTGATCAGCCAGTTTCGTGCATCTCCCTCCAATTCGGAAGGATGTTTTGCCCATAGTGACAAGAAATAATCATTTTCCAAAGGATCTTTATAGAGATTCAACTGCTCTATCAACGGTGCTGTAATATTGAAAGTGGCTTTGAGTCCTTTGTATTGATTTAAAAGCCACGGCATTTCATAATAGTCTTTGATGGCATGCAAAAAGACCCACGGCATACGCATCATACCACTACTGTCTCTGTAGTCAGGCTGATGCATATGCCAAAAAAAACAAAGCTTGAGTGAATGCTTTTTCATTAAGCCTTAGACCACTTCTCAATCTTTTCAGTATAGGTTGCCAGTATCGCTTCCCCTTTTTCATCATTGACAGCTTGAATATAGAGGTTAAGATGATCACTGTAATGATCCGGGATCATTAAGATCCAGTCATTTTCATCCAGCCATATTTTCACACCATCAAGGGTGGATGATCTTTTATCTTTTGCATCTTCAAGGAACATACGCATCATTTTGCCTTTAAGTGACTGAGTACACGAAACTTTGGTTACTTTATAATAAAAGTTTGGCAGTGATGCGATCATTTGTGAAAGTGTCGTATTGTGCTTCAACATCATTTCAAGGATCTTCAAAGTTGCATACATGGAATCTCGGTGTGTAGAGAATTCTGTAAATGCGAAATTCCCTTCACCTGTAGCTACCAGGTCATACTGTTCCAGATCGGCTTTTGTAAAATTCGAGTACTGACCGCGTTCAACCTCAAGATATTCAAACTTGACTATATCTCCTGCCCATGTCGGCAAGAAAACACGTTTCTTCACACCTTCTTTTTTTGCTTCCATTTCAAGTAGTAAAAGCACTATCAGAAGAGCATCCTGCTTCCCAAGTACTTCACCTTCATCACATACAATATCCAAACGCTGACCATAAGGGTAAAGTATAAAGCCGGCATCAAGTTTCAACACTTTTACAATGGACCGCATATCTTCAATAGAACGTTTCGAAAGTATATTGATATTTGCCAAAGCCTGTTCATCCGGATAGGCATTGAAAATGATATTCTCAACACCCATTTCATTTAAGATATCCGGAAAGATCTCTGCGGCCATACCGTGCATCATATCAACAGCAATACGACAATCTTCACATTTAAAAATGTGTGAACGCAAAACATCTTCCATACCTTTTTTGTAGACAGCATACTCTTTTTCATGATCCAATGCATGGATTTCTCCGATACGGGTATATTCGACACGTCTGAAAGTTTCTTTAAAAAATGCTTTTTCAACTTTTTTTGCCACTTCATTGTTGATACGAAGCGCTTCATTATTATAGAACGTCAACACTGTACTTGTCGGATCATCAAGTTTTTGGTTAATGTGTATTCCTGCAGTATATTTCCCATGGGAAGAAAGACTGCAGCGCAAGACTGCTGACGGTATGGCATTATAGTCTATCACATTGACTCCCGAAGAGAGTATCCCGCCTATAAAGGCACGTTTCAGCATACGTGAATTCTTACTGTCATCTCTGGATATCAATACAGTAGCATCCATCGGAAGTTGTGCACCAAATGCTTCGGCGATCTTTGTGGTCATTTCACAGGAAAGTTCGACATTTGACTGTCCAATGACCCTTCCGTCTTCAAAAATAGAATTTTTGTACTTACTTCCCAGGATCAGATTGTTACTGACAATAGAAGCATCTTCTATCACTTTATCCGGCCAGATCGTCACATCTTTGTCTATTTGCACCAATTGACCAATCTCACAGCCTTCAGCCAGTATCAACCCTGCTTTTGCGATAAAGTTTTTATCGATCACATTATTATTGCAGATGACACAACCATCCATTATGGCATTACGACCGATATTCACATCATTCCATACAACTGTATTTCTGATTTTGCTGTCTTTGCCTATGGTCACATTGTCACCAATGACGACATTGGTAAGTTTTACACCCTTTTTAAGTGTTACATTTTTTCCAAGGATCACCATACCGATACACTCGATACTACTATCTAAAGAATAGCTCTCTTCACTGTACAATACCCCGTCTGGAAATATACTTTTTTCTCCCGGTACTTTCAGTTCGACTTTGCCGGTAAAAATATCTTCATGCACATCACGATAACTTTCAGGATTACCTACATCACGCCAGTATCCCTGGGCATAGCCTGCCATCAGTTCTATACCCTCCTGCATCAAATGAGGAAAAAGATCTTTGGCAAAATCATAATTCTCATTTTTGGGGATATAGTCGAGTATTTCCGGTTCAATAATATAGATACCGGTATTGATCGTATCACTGAACACTTCACCCCAGCTTGGTTTTTCAAGGAATTTTTCGATCTTCCCCTCTTCATTGGCAATGACAACACCAAACTCCAAAGGATTATCAACAGATGTCAATGTGATCGTCAGTTTGGACTTTTTTTCTGTATGATAATCAAAGATCTTCTGGAAATCAAAGTCAGTTACCAGATCCCCACTGATAATGATAAAGTTCTCATCACCGATATACTCTTGTGCCAGCTTTACGGCACCTGCTGTACCATAGTCATCATCGGGAACCACATAAGTGATATTGATACCAAAATCACTTCCGTCTCCAAAATGGTCTTTGATGATCTCAGGTTTGAAATAAAGTAAAACAATGAATTCTGTAATCCCCAGCTCTTTCAGAGTCATCATTGTGTTTTCCATCATTGGTCTGTTGATCACCGGCAACATCGGTTTTGGTCGTGAGTTGGTCAGTGGTTGTATCCTGGTTCCAAACCCACCTGCCATAACAACTGCTTTCATACATCCTCCTTGAAATTATAGTTGGTCATGTTAACATGAAGTAATATTAATTATAACATATATCACAAACTCAATAAAGAATTCTGGCTTCCGTAAGGGGAAGATACGCTGTCGCATTCTTCTTCTGTTATCCAGCGATCCCCATTTATTTTGTAACCGAACTGATAATCTTCACCTGCCTTCAACACTTTTGTAATAGAGAAATCTCCATTCTTTTTCTGCTTCATCGGCTCTTTCTTCCAATCATTCCACTCTCCTGAAATCATAACATCATTGATGTGCTCAGCGCCTGTCACATTAAATGTCACCCAAACCTTTTGTCCGTTTTTCTTAAGTGTAATCATCTTTAACTCCTTTTTATAACATTATAGCACAGTAAGCGCTTCTTCGTCTATCCGTTTTAAAAAAATGGTAATTTATACATCCTTGTAGGAGGATCAGGCTGAAAAATAATGCTAAAGTTACTGCTTTTCCGCTATTGAAATACGAGCCATCAGTCCAGCCGTCGTCGTATACCCTACCTCTGTAAATTTCAATTCACCTTTAGCGCTATAAATGAATGTTGTGGGAAAAACTTCCACTTTAAATTTCTTTGCCCAGGAACTGTCACTATCATTCAACACGTTGAATGTCAATCCCTGTGCTTTCAGGTAGGCTTTTACCCTGCTGTCATTTCCAGAGTTGACAGCAATGGTCAACACTTCATACTTTTGAGAAATACTTTGTATATTGGATGCTTCCAATTTACATACTTTGCACCACTCTGCCCAGAAATGGATCACCAAAGGTTTCCCCTCAGGTTTTTGAAAGACCTCACCATTGATAAGCGTGACTTCAATGTCTGGTAATTGGTCTGAGTCCAATGCAGGTTTACGGACATAATTCATAATACTACTTAATATAAATACAAGCAGTATCCCTATGAATATCTCTTTCACGATCCTTTTCACTGTCACGACCTCAAAGGAATATAGATCTCTGTGACAAGATCTTCCTCTGCAGTATCATAAGGGTTGTTCGGATAGAACTCATATCCTACCGGTGATTTAGCCGTTTTTATTTTCTTGTAGCGTGCAAAACTGATCGCTGTCATCCAGGCATTACCCAAATGGAGGTAAGCACCCTTATGAATGGTCTTTAACGCCTCCTGAGATGCAACTTTACCCTTGCCCCACCCCTGAGGCAGGCTTAACTCTTTTTCAACAGGAATACAGGCAATATACTCTGCTTCCCTCTTGAAAATGTCAAACCTGTTGTAGATACAAAACGGCACCCTGTCCATAGAAATGTCATTTTCTTTCATAAAATCATACAGACTGTCAAAATCTTTTTTCATCACTTCACCCAGTGTATCTAAAGTACATTGATTTGGAATACCGATATAGATCTGTTCAGGAAGTGTAACGATCCCTTCAATAATAGTGTAGGAAGACACGGAACCTGTCTCAAGATAGACCTTAAGCATACCAAGTCCACGTTCATAATCCATCCTGATGACAGTCTGCATTTTCGAAGAGATCCAAAAGAGGAAGAAAGGCAAAGAGCCATCCATCATCCAGGTAACCTCTGTACCTGCTTCTGTCTCTTTGAGCGTAAAAGCAACATCAGCCTTGGATTTGAACGGTTTTACAAAGTTGATCTCCATCTCCAGAAGATCATCATGTACGGTAAGCAGCTCCATACTCCCTGCTCCCACAAGTAGCCCGGACCAGCCGTAAGAAGCACCTACCTGCCCTTGTCGTTGCGTATATGTGACTGTAGCATCCGGTTCCATCATCAGCCAGGGAGACCACTCGGGCCAGCGTTTAAAATTTTTTAGGGAATCTCTTACTTCAAGAAGAGGCTTGTCAATAACAATAGATCGTTCTACATGATAAGAGGACATACTGACTCCTTTCTATCGAAATGTATCCTCTATTATAACATAGTCCCAAAGTAACTATATTTTCAATTGTTCCATGGTCTTTTGAAGTGCAGCACTGTAACTGCTGCCATAAAGTGCCACATGTACAAGAAGCGGATATAGTTGATAGAGCGGTACTTTTGTATCATAAAAATCATCACTTAAAGGATGTACTTCCGTATAGGTATTAAAAAAAGTATCCCCAAACGTATTGAAGAGCAAAATGAATGCCAGTTCCATCTCACGGTCTCCAAAATAGATGGCAGGATCAATCAGAGCGGCACCTTTGATATTAAACAATATGTTATCACTCCACAGATCTCCATGAAGCAGAGAAGGCGTAATATTGTTTATATCTATACGCTTATAAAGGTCACGACATAACCCTTCCAGTCTCATTACTGTCTGTATGTTGATCTCTCCTTTTTCATAACATATCTTTGCCATCGGCAGTATACGCATCTGGCCCAAAAACAAACCCCAGTTGTATTGGGTCTGTTCATTGATCTGGCCAAACGGTCCTATACTGGTATCATAATAGTATCCGTACATTCTATTTTCATTTGTCACAGAATGCAGTTTTGACAATACCTCTGCCGCTTCAATCTCCATCGTACATTTTGGCTGTGCTTTCTCTTCTATGAATTCCATCAAAAGATGTCTGTCACTTACATCAAACACTTGAGGTGCAGGTATTTTATATTTATTAAAATCTTTCAGCATTTCAGCTTCTGTCTGTAGTAGACCTGAAGGCTTTGAAGTTTTTAAGACATAAGCATTAGATACTGTTACAAGTTTATAGATATCCCCTATCTGCCCTCTCTCCATCAATACGACAGAACGGATCTTCTCATCTAATTCCTGTTCAAGTTTCTGTTGAAGTCCATCCGTAATCATCCATCATCCATTATCAATCAAGTTCCACGTCATCCCAGAATTCATTATAATCCAAATTGGTCATCGTTGAATCTTCTTCAATACCCTTTTCTATAAGTTTCTTCTGTTCATTCTCAAAATACTGTTCCAGTGCTTCTTCCATCATTTTATTAATATCTTTTTTCAGCAGTTCAGAAAACGCCAAAAGGTTATCTACCGTATCTTGTTTAAGTTCTATATTGATTGTATCTTTCATAAAAGAATTGTAGCAAACTTTTGGTAGAATCTGTTATGGAACTTACAGATAAAAATTATGAGAAGATCATTAAAAACAATAACAAACCTGTCTTTGTAGACTTTTACTCCCCTACCTGCGGTCCCTGTCAAATGCTTATGGAGATCATTGACAACAAATTGACAGCATACGGAGAAGAGAATGGTGTAGATGTGGTCAAGTGCGATGTCTCACGTAATCCAAAACTTGCAGAAGCCTTTAAAGTACAGTCTGTCCCTTTTACCATTGCTGTCATGCCTGACGGAAAACTGAAATATCCGGAGCTTGGACTGAAAGACAACAGCTACTACTTTGGTATTATAGACAAACTCTCCGGCAAAGGTTCATTCTTCTCCAGACTATTTGGTTGATCCCGAAAAAGAAACAGATAAGAGTGATCATCTTTCCCGTCCCGTTTCTACCTATGACTTGTCTGTTTTACCTTCTTTAAAAATGATCTCCCACAGCAAAGACAAGAGAAGCAAAGATACCAAAGTAGAATGTTCCTCCAAGCAATATCAATTGTGCCAGATTGGAGAACGTACGCTTTTTTTGTGTAACCGCTGTCTTATTTGTCTTATCAAAATAGAGATGTTTGACGATCCAGGCATAGTATCCTACCGAGAGTGCTGAATTGAGCAATGCGATCAGTGCTACATACCACAATCCTGCATCAACGACGGAATAGAAAACAACTGCTTTTCCAAGGAATCCTGCCAAAAGCGGAATACCTGCCAGTGAAAAAAGCTGTACCGTAAAGAAGAATGCCAGAACAGGATTGCCTTTTGCAAAACCTTTCAATCCTTCCAATGTCTGAATATCATGCTTTTGACGCAAGGTATCCAACACTAAAAAGACAGCCGTCTGCATAAAGACATAAGCGATCGCCATATAGAGTAATCCTGTTGAAGCAAGACTGCTTTTTACGGCTGCATATGCCAGCAAAATGTACCCTGCCTGTGCGATGGATGAATAGGCAAGTATACGTGAAAGTTTTTGCTGATACAGTGCCATAAAGTTCCCCAGTGTCATGGTCACAACTGCCAAAATGACCAAGAGGGGTACAGAGATCTCCGAAGCTTCTGCAAGGAAAGGGGCAAAGAACTTGAAGGCGGCTACCGCCACAACGGTCTTAGCCACACCGCTTAAAAGTGCGGCATGAGAATGACGTACCAGAGCATAGGTATCTGCTGCCCATCCGTGCATAGGTACAATAGTCAGCTTATAGAACACTGCAAAGAGCATAATAAACACGCCTACAAGAGAGAAAGTAGTAGGATGAGAAACGATATCCTCTTCCAGAAGCCCTCCTCCCATCAGGTAAAAGGCTGCACCCAGCAGCAAGATACCTGTGGCAATGGCTCCCGCAATGAACATTTTCACTGCACCCTCTGCCTGCTCTGCTGTTTTAATATGACTGACAAGCACGATCGATATCAGACTCACCGCTTCAAAAGAGATGAGAAATGCCAATACCGTTTGACTCTGCAGCAAGGCGATCGATGCTGTTGCCAGAAAGAGTGTCTGTGTCATTGTCGTATCATCCTCTTCGTGCAGTACCAGTGCAAGCAGGACAATAAGCATGATCCGTTCAAAAAGGGTGACCGCTTCACTGCTTGTAAAACCGGTCAATCCGATGGATGTGCCGCTTAGGAATAATCCAACCAAAAGAACCAACAGAGTAAAGATCTTGAGCATTTTTGTTCTATGTAGTAAGAGACTCAGCAAAGAAGCAGCAAAAAGTATGGAAAAAGTACTTATCATAGTGCACCTCCCGGTGTAAGTAACATGCTAAAAGCCGTATTGATCGTATCGAACAGCAGTGAAGGGAAGAGACCGAAACCTACAATCCCCATGGCAAAAAGGATCAATGCCAAAAACTCTACTCTGTTCATGCTAAAGTTACTCTCTTCAATACGCTTGGATTTTTCTCCGTACACGACACGTCTGAATGTCCAAATGATGTATCCTGCACCGATCATAGATCCCAGTGCAACAATGATCAACCCTATACCAAAGCGGTCAATAGCAGAGATCAGAATAGTCAATTCACCAATGAAGCCCATGGTTCCGGGTAATCCCAGTGCCGCCAGACCTGCCAGTACAAAAATAGCAGAAAGATAAGGCGCTTTTTGCATCAAACCGCCCATATCCTGCATCTGCCAGCTTCCCGTACGGGCATGCAGGAATCCGGCTATCAGAAAGAGAGGAGAGATGATCAGGGCATGCCCTATCATTTCAAACAATGCTGCACTCAGACCTGAATAGCTCAAGGTCGAGATCGCTACTGTGACCAGACCCATGTGAGAAATGGAACTGTAAGCCACCATCTTTTTAAGATGGGTCTCATAAAGTGCCATGAAGCCGGCATAAAAGAGTGTGATCAGCCCCAGTGCAAGCATGACCCAGGCAAAGTTCTGTGATTGTTCCGGAAGCATCAATACCACCATACGGATCATCGCATAAGCACCCATTTTCAACAGTACCCCTGCCAACAGTGCCGAGACCGGTGCCGGTGCCTGCACGTGTGCATCCGGCAGCCAGGTATGGAAAGGGAAGATAGGCATTTTAACCGCAAAGCCGATAAAAAGCAGCCACCAGACAAGTGCCGGGGTGGTCAGCATCGCCTCTTTCACCAAGGTCATATCAAACATCCCTGTCTGCGTATAGATGAGAAAAAATGCCAACAGTATCAGCATGGAAGCCACATGGGTATAGAGGAAGAATTTGACTGCCGCATAAATACGCCCTTCGGCACCCCAGATCCCTACAAGGAAATACATCGGTACCAGTGTCAACTCCCAGAATATAAAGAACCAGAGGAAATTGGTACTCATGAAAACCCCAAATATCGGTCCGGAGAAAAGAACAAGCAGTGAAAAATAGTTCTTTTGATCTTTCATTGTCCAGCTTGAAAGGGTTACCAGGATCAACAGTACCGAAGTAAGAATCAGCATAACGACACTTAAATGATCGACCTGTAAAGAGAGCACAAAATCAAAACGCTCAACAGCAAGGTACTGCCTCAGTACCAGATAACCCGTCTCAGGCAATGCACTCAGCAGATCCAAAGAGACGAACAGCATCAAAATAAAGAGTGTCAATGCCATATATTTCGCTGCAGCACTCTCTTTAGACATAAAAAGCATCATCACTGCTGCCAGGATCACTGGTCCAAAAATAAAATAAAGTGGGATCATAAGCTGCCTCCTGCGATCATTGCCAACAGTAGGAGCAGTAGTCCTACGGTCATTGTGGCTGAATTGCTACCTGCTTTTGCCGTACTGAGCAGAGCAAACCAGGAAGCGATACGTTTGCTTAGGCCTACTATGCCATTGACCGCTGCATCAATGATATGTTCATCGATCCAGGAGATCGTCCTGGCAAAGGCATTAATGATAACATTATGTGTCAGCCAGTGGATCAAATATTCAATATAAT
>JAMONL010000068.1 GCA_027065815.1 Sulfurovum sp. | reverse complement strand
GATCGCAAGGGAGTATGATTATGCTTCTTCTCATTACAAGTATATCGGGCTGTTCAACCAAGAGGTGAAAAACCAACATATCGAGAGTGTGATGGGTTTGGAAGATTTTCAAAAGATCATCAAAAGGCAGTGGCAGCAGGGATATGATATTTCAGATATCAAATACGGAAACGGACACTGGATCGGTGTCTTTACGAAAAACAGGGAAGAGAGCCATCAGACCTATGTTGTTGCTCCCCGTTGGGCTGGTGTGAACAACATTCTGAATGAATATTGGGCCAAAGGCTATTATATGACCAAGATTGAACATGGATTGGCAGAGTGGGTCGTGGTCTTTGAGAAAAATACAGGATACACCAATCAATCTTATGAGAGAAGAAAAACCCTGGATGAATTTATAAGCGCAGTACAAAAGCGCTGGGATGAAGGCTATGACCTGATAGACCTTGAGTATGGACAGGGACGCTGGACGGGGATCTTTGCTGAAAATACAGGCTACAAGGCACAATCAATGTCCGTACGTTCACGATGGAGTGAGATGAAAGTGGTCATTAAGAAACAATGGGCACAGGGCTATCGCATTACCGATATAGAGCAGACGCTTGGAAAATGGATGTGTGTATTCTCAAAATATGATGGAGAAAAAGCACAGGGCTATGGGAGTGCAGCAACTATAAAAGAGTTCAAAGAGATGTTCGAGACGCGTCAGAAAAACGGATATTCTCTGGTTGACCTGGCAGAAGGCTGGTAAGATCGTCAAGGTAGGGTCGGTCGGATTTATCCGACCACAGTTTATTCTGCTTTAAAGTCTAGCGAAGCGGAGTTGATGCAGTAACGCTGATGGCTTGGTGCCGGCCCGTCTGGAAAGACATGTCCAAGGTGTGAACCGCAGGCGGCACAGCGTACTTCCACACGTCGCATCCCCAAAGAATCATCTACGATCTCTTCAATGTCCTCTTCTTTAATAGGTGCAAAATAACTTGGCCAGCCTGTACCGGAATCAAATTTTGTGTCAGAAGTAAAGAGTGGTGCTTTACAACATTTACAGCTGTAAGTACCTTTGGCTTTGTTATCCCAGAATTCATTTTGGAAAGGGGCTTCTGTTCCGTGCTTAAGACATACATTGTATTCCAGTGGGCTTAATTCTTCTTTGAGTTTTTCTCTATCTAATTCTATTTTATAAGACATTATAAATCCTTGCGTATTTTTGAATATCATAGCGAATTTTCTTTGGATTTAAGTAAGATTATCCTATTATTCCTAATCTAAAATGGAGAATTTATGTCAACTTTTCAACTTTTTCTTTTAATCCTCGCTGCTTCAGTATTTTATATGTTTTTCAAACAGCTTTTTTCAGGATCCTACCCAAAACGCGGTATTGATTTTGAAGCTAAAAACGAAGATGAACAAATAGGGGGGATCAACCGTCCCGATAAAATCTTCTCTAAACCTACGGTACAACCCACACGTATGGAACAATTGCTTGTTATGGCAGATGAAGCGATAGAAAAGAAAGACTTTGAAGAGGCGAAAAAAGCCTTGGGTTCCGCAGAGATCATTGATAACAACAATATAGATGTAATACAGAAAATGGCTTATGTTGCACTACAGGTGAAAGATTACAGTGGAGCCAAAGAGGCATATGAAAAGCTTTTATCTTTAGATGAAAATGATGATATGGCACATGCATTATTGGCAAATGTCCTGCATAAGCTGGGTGATGAATCAGGTGCAGAAAAACACCACGAAAAAGCAATTGCCTTGGATCCGGATTATGCGCCACACCATTTCAATTATGCCAATACCTTGTATGATCTGGGACGTACTAAAGAAGCACTGGCAGAATATAAAAAAGCGTATGAACTTGACAACTCTATAGACCCTGCCAAAGAGATGATAGAGAAACTGGAGGCTGAAAATGAGTAGCACATGTTTTATCACCCAGGAGGCGACTTCAGATATTTTATTGCGTGTGACGAATGTCTGTGCAGAGTGTTATTGTGATCTTAATGCAGGAGATACGATCCATTATGATATGCAGAGTTACCGCTATTTGTGTGACTGTTGTCAGGAGAAACTATGTTCTCAGATGAATGAGGATTGTGAGATCGTTGAAGAAGAGGCTCCGGGGCTTTTCTGTTAAAATAGAATTTAAACTTTTATACACTTTATATCTGTAGGGTGTAGTGCCCTCACTACACCAATTGCCAAAGACAAGAACAAAAATATAATTGGAAAAAAACTTTTTACATATCTCGAATTTAAAAAGGTGTAGTCGGGAGACTACACCCTACAGGAATCAAATATTTTCTACGATATATTTAATCGCGTTTATATAACTCAAATTATTTAATTTTACATTTTTATAAGCAATGTCAAATGCGGTGCCATGGTCTACCGAAGTACGCAGGATCGGTAGATTTAGACTCACATTGATCCCTTCATCAAAATACAATGCTTTTAACGGTGCCAATCCCTGATCATGATACATGGCGATGTAGTGGGTGTAGTTTTTTCTGACATTGGGTGTGAAAGCTACATCCGGTACCAATGGGTTACTGTAGGTCGGGGTGTCCTCACTCCGACGATAATGTGGATTGATGATACTGTTCGCATTGTCGATTGCTTTCTGGATGATGGTTTCTTCATCTCCTAAGACCCCGCCATCTCCGGCATGCGGGTTGAGTCCCAGAACAGCGACAGTATTTTGAGGTTTTGCTGTTTTATAAAAGTCTATTAAAAATCGTGTGAGATCTTTTTCTTTGATACTTCCGGCTACCTCTTTAAGAGGGATATGTTCAGTAAAAAGTGCCACATACATTTTGTCGCAACCCAGCATCATAATGGCTTGGGCATCAAAGAAGTCTCTGAGTGCATCGGTATGACCCTTATAGTGTACTCCTGCCAGTTCCCAGGCTTTTTTATGGATGGGCAGGGTGCAGATGGCATCGACTTTTTTGAGGTCTGCCAGATTGACTGCTTTTGCAAAAGATTCATAAGCATATTTCCCGCTCTCTTTACTCACTTGACCAGGCTCGATTTCAAAATCGGGGGCTATACTGTCCATAGTTGTAAAACCATCAGGAATACTCAGTCCCAGTTTTCGGGATGCCTGCTTGAGCATATTGAAGTCAATA
>JAMONL010000067.1 GCA_027065815.1 Sulfurovum sp. | reverse complement strand
TGCTCTGGCCGTTCAAGAGGATGAGGGAAGTTTCGGTATTCTAGTCTGTGGAACAGGCATAGGCATGTCCATTGCTGCGAACAAAATAGAAGGTATCAGAGCAGGACTCTGCCACGACCACTACACTGCAAAACTCACCAGACAACATAACAATGCCAATATCCTGTGCTTTGGTGAGCGTGTAGTAGGCAAAGGTGTCATAGAAGATATGATAGAAGCTTTTGTCAACACAGAATTCGAAGGCGGCAGACATGCAGGACGTGTAGCCAAACTAGAAGAAGGCTGTACGTTCGGAGCAGACTTAGGGTAAGCTCTGATAGTGAGTTGAGAAACGCACCTCACGCGTAAGCAATTAGACATTAATCACACGATAGTGTGCCCTTGTTGTGGCGAACACCCTTGAAAGCAAAGCGATTTGAGAGCCACAACGACTTTTGCTTACTTTTCTAGAAAAGTAAGAGGGTCACAAGATCACAAGTAATATAAAAGGAAACGGGGAGAAATAATGAGTACATTAAGCATCAAAGAAAAAGAGATCATTCTGGAAAGTATCCGAGATATCCCGGATTTTCCAAAACCCGGCATCATCTTCAAAGACATCACCACCTTGCTCGGAAATCCAAAAGCATTCAGTACACTTATGGAACATTTAACGAGCCGTTATCTCGGATATGAACTTGACTACATCGCCGGCATCGATGCCAGAGGTTTCATATTTGGTGCAGTTCTGGCAGACAGACTGGGTATCGGCTTTGTTCCGGTACGAAAAAAAGGGAAACTCCCCTACACAACCGTAGCGGAAAAATACTCTTTGGAATACGGATTCGACGAAGTGGAGATACACATTGATGCCTTTGGTGAAAATGGCTTGTGTCATACCGGTGCGCCTTCAAAAGTATTACTCATCGATGATCTCATTGCTACAGGAGGAACAGCCAAAGCAGCAGCAACCCTCATAGACAAAGTCGGTGCACACTGTGTAGAAGCCTGCTTTATTTTGGAACTTGGCTTCCTGAATGGCAAAGAGGGGATCAAAGCTCCTGTCTACTCTGTGCTAGAGATAGACTAATGTCTGACATCGCGTTCACTTCTGAAGAGAAAGCCATACTTGTTCACAAAATACAGCACTATTTTGCAAACGAACTTTCAGAAGAGATCGGTCAATTCGATGCTGAATTTCTGCTCGATTTTTTCAACAGGGAGATAGGAAATTACCATTATAACAAAGGCTTACAGGATGCCCGTACACTCATTGAAGAGAATTCACAAAATGTTGTACAGGCCTTTTATGAGATGGAAAAGGTAACCGAATTCATCAAGTAGCTACTGCAGCAGAAAGATCCGCACCAAATTTTTCTGCTGCTTCCGGGTTGGTTCTGTCCCAATTTTCAAATTTCTTTTTCAATACCTTCGTATAAAAATTATCCAGAAGTTTTCTGTCTTTTTCACTTAACTTTTCAATGGTCATTCTGCCGCCGAAATACTTGTTGACCTTAGGTTTGATCTGCAAGGGTTGGTGAAACTTTTTGAAATAGCCGGCTATTCTAAGTTTTCCTGCTTCATCCTCACCTGTTGTCCCACAAACAATAAATGAAGCGATGATCTTGGACTGCATCATTTTGGTATGGTCAGAAAGCAGTTCTATTAAACGTGGATGTGCACCATCGATCCAAATACCTGAACCTATAATAAACTTCTTATAATGATGCAGCGTTTCATCAAAGTCAATCTCTTCAATGTTATGTACATCTACATTTTCACCAATCCCCCTGGCGATCCACATCGCTGTGTCTTTTGTTGCGCCATATCTTGTACCGTAAAGGAGCGCTACCTTCTCTGACTTTCCCTCTATCAACGGTTTTAGGCTCTCCCCAAAACTGTAAGCAGACGCGGAAACAAGCGTGATCCCGATACGAAATAAAAAATCTCTTCTGTCCATTCGTCATCCTTCTTATTTTTTATTTTAGCATAAGCACACCTCTAAAGCCTTGACGCACAATACACATCCAATACACATAGCTTTTACTATAATGTGCCATAAGGAATTGATACAAGGAACTTACAGATGAAAAACATACTCTTATTTTTAATCGTTGCAGTATTTCTTGCTGCCTGTGCAAAAAATACTGTTGAATTGGCCAATCCCGATATGCGATCTTCCGACAAAAATGTCGCTACCATACTCATCGCGGTAGAGGGAAACAAAGAGCGTGCAGTACGACATTTGGTCATTGGGACAAATGAAGCACCTTTGGATTATGAACTCTATTTTCATGATAAAAAGATATCCGAAGGCTTCATCGCTGTAAAAATACCTGCACCAAGCAGCAACATACAGTTCAAAGAATATTCACTCAGTGGCCATTACGGATGTAGTCGAGGAAAAGCCGGGTATGGCTCAGGATCCAAAACGATAACAAAAGTCACAGCAGGAAAAAGTTATTTCCTGGGTACCATCAATACTGATATGAATACAGTTTATAATGAAATGCCGAGTAAACTGATGCCTGAAGCAAAATCAAAATACCACTATATACCCCATGGTGAAGATATAGAGAAAAAAACAAAATTTAAAAGTCATATTTCACTTTAAAGGCTATAATAATGTACTGATACTAAGGAGAACCCATGAGAGTCTATCTGTTCTTTTCACTCTTTTTACTCTTCTTCTTTACCCTGCACTATCTTTTTTACTCAAGGGTCATTAAAAAACTTTTAGTGACACCGCGTATTAGGAATACGTTAACGATATTTCTTACATTGAACTTCATTTTTAATTTATTGTATGTACTGGGAAGATATACTGATACCATCAGCAATACGCTCTACTATCTTTTCTCTCTTTCCATCGGGATCTCTTTTGTCTTACTGCTCTACCTTATGATCAATGAAATACTACATCTCTTCCATAAAACTCTTAAAAATGTCGATATCAAAAAAAGGGAATTCATAAAAAAGAGCGGTGACGGTATACTCCTGGCTCTTTCAACATCCTATGTCTCAGCTGCTGCCTACGAGGGAAGTAAAGAACCTGTAGTCAATGTGGTAAAACTCGGCACATTCAACTTTTCTATTGTACAGATCTCTGACCTGCATATAGGCGGGTTGATAGACAAAGCATTTGTCAAAGCTTCTGTCGTCAAGATCAATGCCCTCAAGCCGGACATCGTCTGCATCACCGGTGATCTCATTGATACTTCTTTGGAATATATAGAAGAAGCTGTACGCGAACTGGACCATATTCAGGCAAAACACGGTGTCTACTATATTTTAGGAAATCATGAATATTTTCATGATCCCCAAAAGATCATAGACTTTATGCAAACAAGTAAAATAACGCTCTTGTTAAATGAGCACATTAGTATCGATGCCCTCCAAGTCAATATTGTGGGAGTCACTGACCTCATAGGATATAGAATGAAAATGTTTGAACCCGATATCAACAAAGCATTTAAAGGCATAGAGCCAAGCTATAAAACAATTCTCCTGGCACATCAGCCAAAGTACATAGAAGAGCTTGGACACTACAAACCGGAACTCATTTTAAGCGGTCATACCCATGGTGGACAGATCTGGCCTTTTGAATACCTGATCAAACTGCAGCAGCCTTATGTCAAAGGCTTGCATACACTGGAGAACGGATCTCAAATTTATATCAACTCCGGTATTGGCTTTTGGGGTCCCCCTATGAGACTGGATTCACAGGCAGAGATCACTTATATCATTTAAAGGGGTAATAACCTCCCATACGCTATAATCCAAACACTTTTACAGAAGAGAAAAACATGAATTTACATAAAGAAATATACATACCAAAACCAAGCCCGCACGATCCGGATGATCTGGGACATTTTGGAAATATTGAAAATGGTCAGGTAGGCTACGGGGGACGTTTTGTTCCGGAAACACTGATGCCTGCATTGGAACAGCTCAGACTGGACTATGAGGCCGTACGTTTTGACAAAGATTTCTGGTCTGAGGTCGACTACTACTACAAGAATTATGTGGGTCGCCCTTCTGCACTCTACTTTGCAGAAAACCTCTCCAAAGAGCTGGATGCAAAAATTTACCTCAAGCGTGAAGACCTGAACCATACCGGTGCGCATAAGATCAACCATTGTGTGGCCCAGGCGGTACTTGCAAAGCGTCTTGGAAAAAAGAAGATCATTGCAGAGACAGGTGCGGGTCAGCACGGTGTGGCAACAGCAACGGTTGCAGCACTTTTTGGTCTGGAATGTGAAGTCTTCATGGGTGCCAAAGATGTGGCACGACAGGAACTGAATGTTTTCAGAATGAAACTGCTTGGTACGAAAGTCCATGCGGTTGAAAGTGGAAGCAAAACACTCAAAGATGCCATGAATGATGCCATCCGTCACTGGGTAACACATGCGAGAGATACGTACTACCTTATCGGAACCGTTGCGGGTCCCCATCCCTATCCTATGATGGTCAGAGATATCCAGTCCATTATCGGCTGGGAAGCCAAAGCACAGCTGGATGTTGTAGAGGGTTGTCTGCCGGACAAGGTCATTGCCTGTATAGGCGGTGGTTCCAATGCACTGGGTATCTTTAACCATTTTCTTGAAGATCCGAGCGTAGAGTGTATCGGTATCGAAGCCGGTGGAGAAGGTCTTGACTGTAAACACGGTTGTTCTCTGGAGAAAGGAAGCCCCGGTGTCCTTCATGGACAACTCTCTTACCTGCTTCAGGATGAAGACGGTCAAGTTCAGGAAGCCCACTCTATCTCAGCAGGCTTGGACTATCCCGGTATCGGGCCGGAACATGCCTATCTGAAAGATGAAAATATCGCTACGTACGATCACATTACTGATGATGAAGCAATGGACGCTTTTGTATGGCTTTCACAGGCAGAAGGGATCATTCCTGCATTTGAAAGTTCCCATGCCATCGCTTACCTCAAAAAAATGAAACCTGAAGAGATCAAGGGAAAAACAATCTTGGTGAATCTCTCCGGGCGCGGTGATAAAGATATGATACAGGCCCAGGATATCCTTTCTGAACAATTCCAGTAAACAGCGGTCGTTGAACGACCCTGTCCTTTTCAAATACCCTTAACATTCCAAATCCTTTTTTAAATATAAAATATATGATATACTTATAATTATTCTTTTATAAACTTAAAAGGAGTATCTTATGAAAATTCTTATCCTCTCACTACTGATTATTTGTAATGTCATGGCTATTACCGCCAAAGATGCGGCATGGGTTCTTAACGCACAAACCGATCTTCACAAAGCGTTGAAACAGGCAAAGCAGGAAAAGAAAGAGATGGTACTGCTTTTGGTCGTCAAAGACGGATGCGAATGGTGTGAAAAAATGGTACATGAGACCATGAAGAACCCTAACGTAAAAAATGCACTTATCGATACAGTAGTCGTCATCATCGATAATAAAAGTGATCATGCAAAAAAGTACAAAACGACACTGACCCCTTCCGTATTTTTTATAGATCCAAAAACAGAAAAGAGTATCTATACACATGTCGGCTATGAAAAAGCCGGCAGTTTTTTGATAAGTATCATCAATGCAAAAGATAATATAGAGCCGGAGTGAAGATATTAAGCGTAAAGGCGTCTTCCTTTACCTTTTTTTGATATACTCCATCTAATTAAAACTGTTAAAGGCAAATCATGGATTTCAATATTACAACTACCCCGCTCAAGGAGATCAAAGCAGATCTTGAGATCATCATCGTTATTGACGGGAACTTTAAACACACATTTATACAAGATAAAAAACTTTTAAAGAAAGCCGGATTTAAAGGCGGTCAGGATGAAATCTGTCTTCTTTTGGAAAAGAACAGACTTTATGTAGGATCTGACACACTCAAAGGTGTAGGCGTACGTTCAGCTGTGGCTACTGCGATCCGGTCACTGCTGGGCAAAAAATACAAAACGATCAAGTTAGCTACCTATTTAAGCCATCCAAGATGTACAGCTTCCCTGCGTGCGACCGTAGAAGGAATCGTCCTTGGAAGCTATACGTTCACACAATATAAAAGCAAAAAAATAAAATCCAGGGTCAAAGAGATACAGATCTCAACCGAAGGATATGCAGACAACTATGAAGTAAGTCTTGAAGCGATGGCCAGAGCAGTACATAACGGTGAGATCTCTGCCAACGCAACCAACTTTACAAGAGACATTGTCAATACCACTCCGGATGACTGTTATCCTAAGATCATGGCAGACATTGCAGAAGGTCTTGCAGAAAAATCCAGTTTGAAATGTAAAATTCTTAAACCTAAAGCACTTAGAAAACAGAAGATGGAAACACTGCTTGCTGTCGCACGGGCGAGTCGCCATAAACCAAGAGTGATCCACCTGGCACATAAACCTAAAAATGCGAAGGCTGTGGTTACTCTGGTCGGGAAAGGCTTAACCTATGATTCAGGCGGTCTTAGTCTTAAACCGGCTGACTATATGGTAACGATGAAATCTGACAAGAGTGGCGGTTCCGCTGTTCTGGGTATCATGAAAGCGGTCTCGGAAATGGATCTTCCCATTGAAGTACACGGTTTTGTCGGTGCCGTTGAAAATATGATCGGGGGAGATGCCTATAAACCGGATGATGTACTCACTGCAAAGAACGGAAAAACGATCGAGATAAGAAATACAGATGCAGAAGGCCGTTTGGTACTTGCAGATACGCTCTGCTATGCACAACAGGAAGTCAAAGCAGATTACCTTTTTGACTTTGCAACACTGACCGGTGCCTGCGTAGTCGGTGTGGGTCATTACACATCAGGTGTTATGGGAAATGCAGATGAGCCAAAAGACCTTGTGGTCAATCTGGCTACCCAGGCAGGTGAACTTGCTACGAAACTTGATTTCAACAGACACTTGAAAAAAACCATTAAGAGCGAGATCGCGGATGTGTGTAACATTTCGAATACACGTTACGGCGGTGCCATTACAGCAGGTCAGTTCCTCTCAGAATTCATTGATGAAGACCATAAAGAAAAATGGGCGCACATTGACATTGCCGGACCTGCTTTTGTCGAACATGCCTGGGCAGAAAACCCTCACGGTGCTTCCGGTGCCGGTGTCAGAATGATGATCAGACTCATCGAAAAACTGGCTCGTACCGTCAAGACACACTAAAAAAGTTTTTAAAGGCAGATCATTTTGGAACAGCGCGCAAATGCAGGAAGAATACACACGGATGAAGTACCCTTCAAAAGAGAGTATACTATGCCATATTCCAAGACGACAGCATTGCCATATACTTCAAATGAAGATTTTGAGGAGAGTGAAAATATCCATTCCGATGATTTTATTCTCTTTAAGGGTTCCCATATTCTGTTTGTCGAAGACAATGTGATCAACCAGAAGATCCTGCAAAGTATTTTAAAAAAATCCGGTGTAGGTATTACTATCGCCAATCACGGGGAGGAAGCATTGGATATTCTCGCCAAACAGGAAAACCCCATTGACCTTATACTGATGGACATTGCTATGCCCATTATGGATGGATATGAAACCACCAGACAAATACGAAAAGACCCCACTTTTGACAGTATGCCTATTATGACCTTTACCGCTTTTACACAAGGTAAAGAGATCAAAAAAATGTTTGATATCGGTGCAAATTCCCATATAACAAAACCTTTGAAGATAGGACAACTCTATACTGCTTTTTTAACCTATCTTCCTACAGAGCAGAGAGCTGTCTCTTTTCTTGAAGAATTAAAGATAGACGGCCTTGATATCAGGTACGGCATTGCATTGGCCAATGGTAATGAAGATCGCTACAAAGACTCTTTGTATGACTTTGTGCTGCACTATAAAGAGACCATACACAGTATGCCAAAATGGATCGACAAGGGAAACGCCAAACGGATCATGACCAGCTGTACACAAATGGGCATAGCCCTGAACCATATAGGTGCTTATGAACTGGAAAACCTGGTTTTCAGAATGAAGAAGATCTATCTCTATAAAACAGAACACCGCATTGAAGAGTTCAGAGAACAATTTCCTCTAAAACTCAAGAAACTTGTTCATAATATTGAGAGATATCTTTCTGCCGAATAAGGTCATCTGCCCTAGCTCAACCCCTCTTCACTAAAATTTAGATAAAATCGCGTCAATATATTATCAAAGGAAATACCATGGGATTAGGCATCGGACTTGTCGGACTACCAAACGTAGGGAAATCAACCACTTTTAACGCACTCACAAAGGCACAGAATGCAGAGAGCGCGAACTACCCTTTCTGTACCATTGAACCAAACAAAGCTGTTGTCCCAGTTCCGGATAAAAGGCTGGACGAACTTGCAAAGATCGTAAATCCTGAAAAGATCCAGTACTCAACACTCGATTTTGTAGATATCGCAGGTCTAGTTGCAGGAGCAAGCAAAGGGGAAGGTCTGGGGAACAAGTTTCTTGGAAATATCCGTGAAACGGAAGTGATCCTGCACATTGTAAGATGTTTTGAAGATCCCAATGTCGTTCATACAGAAGGTTCTATTGATCCTATCCGTGATGTTGAGATCATTGAGCAGGAACTGCTGTTTGCAGATATCGATGCGCTACTTAAACGTATTGACATGTTGAAGAAAAAAGCCAAAGGAAATGACAAAGATGCCAAAGAGCAGCTTGCCGTTGCCGAAGCACTTTTAATACACATTGAAGACGGTGCACCGGTATCGACATTTGAAGACATAGAGAGTGATGGCTTTCAGGCCCTGAACAAAGATCTGCGCCTGCTTACTTCCAAACCTATCATCTATGGTGCCAATGTCGATGAAGACGGACTTTCAGAAGACAGTGAATTCGTACAGAAACTTAAAGCCTATGCAGATGAGAGGGGTTCTGAAGTCATCAAACTCTGTGCAAAAGTAGAAGAAGATATGGTGGACTTTGAGGATGAAGAACGAGAAGAGATGCTGACGGATCTGGGTGTTGAAGAGTCAGGACTTGAGCAGATCATCCATAAAGGCTTTGACAAACTTGGTCTTATGTCTTACTTTACGGCAGGGGTCAAAGAAGTACGTGCCTGGACCATCCGTAAGAACACCACTGCACCAAAAGCGGCAGCAGTCATTCATAATGACTTCGAAAAAGGATTTATACGTGCAGAAGTTATCTCTTATGAGGACTTTATTGAATTTGGCGGAGAAACCGGTGCAAAAGAAGCCGGAAAGAACAGACTGGAAGGCAAAGAGTATATTGTTCAGGATGGCGATGTGATGCACTTTAGATTTAACGTTTAATGGAGGTTGGCGTAATGAAAAAAACGGTATTGATCGCTTTACTTGGGTTTGCACTGCTCGGTTGTGAGAATAAAAAAGGTGCTTTTCTTGAAACAGTTGAAACAAAAAATGATGCCCCTACGGCCGTAGCCAAATTCATTAAGATCGTTAAAGACCAAGGACTCGTATACTTTGAGACCATTGATCATGCCAAAAATGCAAAAGAGGCCGGTTTACGCATGAGACCTGAAACTGTTGTGGTATTCGGCAACCCGCAGATGGGAACAAAACTGATGCAATGTAACCCTTCCATCGGTCTGGACCTACCACTTAAAATGCTTTTCTCTACAGACTATGAAGGAAAAACGACGATCACCTATACCAATCCGGAATACTGGTCACTTAAACATAACATTAAAGACAAACAATGTTTGGAGATCATTAGAAAAGCAAATATTGCCATGCAAAATTTGGCAGAAGCAGCAGCAAAATAGAAACATATTAACCATTATATGCTATTATCATTTATTATTATAAAAAGGATACACATGAACAAAATATTACTCTCTTTAGCAACTTTACTCACAATGAGCTATGCGACGGAACCGGCTGCAACAGGCTGTGTACTGGTACAACCCAATACTATGAACGTGAACTGGAAAGCGTATAAGACTTTAGGAAAAATTGGTGTTGGCGGAAAATTCACTTCTGTTACATACACACCCCATGCACTCGAAGGAAAAAACTTTAAAGAACTTTTAGTAGGTTCAAAAGTGAACATTGATCTCTCAAAAATCGATACAGGAAACCCCGGCAGAGATGAGACACTTGTAAAAAGTTTTTTCTCTGTACTCAAAGGTAAAGCGATCACTGCTGAGATCGTTGATATTAAAAAGACCGATAAACATGAAAAAGGAAAACCCCGTACAGGAAACTTGGATGTAAAGATCACCATGAATGAAAAAACCCTGACCATCCCGATGAAGTATATCTACACTGATGGAAAATTTAATGCTAACGGCACCATTGATCTTTTGGACTTTGCTGCAGGTAATGCACTCTCTTCCATCAACAAAAGCTGCTATGATCTTCACAAGGGTAAAACCTGGTCAGATGTAAGTATTGGATTCTCAACTACCGTAGAAGCCACACTTTGTAACACAAAAATTAAAGAATAGGTCGATCATTGAATACCAACGATATTTTGTATAAAATACAAAAAGCACTGGATCTCAGTGCTGAAGAGATAGGCAAAGCCTATGAACTTGAATCATATGAAATGGATGCAGCACATCTGGACACACTTTTAAAAAAACATCAGGACAAGGCATTCAAAGTGTGTTCTTATGAAGAGTTAGGGGTATTTTTAGATGGTCTTGTAACACTAAAAAGAGGTCCTTCTCCAAGTAAAACCAATGAAGATGAAGCCGTAGAGCTGACCAATAATCTTATACTTAAAAAACTCCGTATTGCACTGGAGCTCAAAGAGCCTGAAGTGGAGATCATTTTTGGTCTGGGAGAAGCTGACCTAAGCAAGCAGGAACTCAAGTCCCTCTTTAGAAAAGAGGGACATAAGAACTTTAAAGCTTGTTCCGATGCCTTGCTCATATCATTTCTTGATGGCTTGGATGAATTCTACTATGTGGGAGAGATAGAAGAGTAAAAGAGGCATACTCTCCTCCTCTTCTCTACTGACGTACTTTTACCTGATTTTTTTTGATCGAACTAATGAGGTCTGCCAATTTTCTATATTTTTCCTCTTCACGTTTTCCCTGTTCCTGTCCTTCCAAATTGAAAGTTGAAAGTTTTTTATCAAAATAACCTGTGTCAAAGCGCGCATCTTTGAAGTCCTGATCTTTAACGATCTGTCTGTGCAACGGTAAATTTGTAGGAATACCTGCTATGTGGTACTCGCAGAGTGCTCTTTCTGCTTTTTTTACGGCACCTTCCCAGTCAATAGCGAAGACAATGAGTTTACCGATCATTGAATCATAAAAAGCCGGAATGGTATAACCTTTGTAGGCAATCGTATCAAGACGTACGCCAGGCCCTCCCGGAGAGAGATACTCTGTGATCGTACCGGGATGTGGTGCAAAATCTTTTTGTGCATCTTCAGCATTGATCCTGAATTCGATCGCATACCCACTGAACTTGATCTCCTCTTGCAGGAACTTCAGTTTGTCTCCGTCTGCGATCTCTATCATTCTTTGGATCAGATCGATACCGGAAATGATCTCCGTGACGGGGTGCTCTACCTGGATACGGGTATTCATCTCCATAAAATAGAGATTTTCATCCTGGTCTACCAGAAACTCAACTGTGCCGGCACTCTCATAGCCCAGCTTGAACATCGCTTTGGTAGCCACACGGTAGAGCTCTTTACGGGTTTCATCTTTAAGATTGGGGGCAGGTGCAATCTCCACTACTTTTTGATGCCTTCTCTGTATGGAGCAGTCTCTGTCACCCAAATGCACCACATTTCCAAAAGAATCCGCCAAGATCTGTACTTCAATATGTCTGGGATTTTCAAGATATTTTTCTACAAATACTTCATCTCTTGCGAAATACTTCATTGATTCATTTTGCGCTTCATCAAAAAGTTTTTTGAACTCTTTGGCTTTATAGACAATACGCATACCACGTCCTCCACCACCAAATGCTGCTTTGATAATGACAGGGAAACCGATCTCCTTGGCAATGGCTTCGCCCTCTTCCGGAGAGGAAAGCGGCTCATCTGTCCCCGGCAATATAGGTACACCCACTTCAGCCATGGCATTTTTAGAAGCGATCTTGTCACCGAAAAGTGCTATATGCTCCGCACTTGGTCCAATGAAAATGATCCCCTCTCTTTTACAGGCCCGAGCAAAGTCTGCATTTTCGGACAAAAAGCCATACCCGGGATGAATTGCATCACATTCTGCTTTTTTTGCAAGTGTTACGATACGTTCATAATCCAAATAGGCATCAATGGGATTTCCCATGATAGGATATGCCTCATCTGCTTTTTTGACCCAAATACCTTCAAGGTCTACTTCTGAAAAGACACAGACAGAGGTTATATCCAGCTCTTTACAGGCACGAATAATACGCAATGCGATCTCACCACGGTTGGCAATTAAAACTTTGTTTATTTTTTTCATAAATACTCCGTATATATAATGTAGTCAAATTCTAACATAAGAGGTTAAACATAGATTATCAATCATAAGAAGGATTAAGAAAAATTTTATATTGGGTAGTTAGGTAATACAAATAGGTATTTTATAGTCTATCGATAGGTATACGAGTCCATGAAAGTCATAAATTATGTATCAATAATACACAAATATCAAATATCCAGTACCAATTTTACAGGACAGTGATCACTTCCCATCACTTCATCGAGTATCTCTGCATCCACTATATTCTCTTTCAAATCGTCTGAAACATAAAAATAGTCAATCCTCCATCCCACATTGTTTTTTCTGGCAGCAGCACGGTAAGACCACCAACTGTAACGATCTTCTACATCACCATGCATATACCTGAATGTATCTATGAAACCTGCAGCCAGCAGCTTATCCTGCCATGCTCTTTCAACAGGTAGAAACCCGGAAGTTTTTTCATTGGCTTTGGGTCTTGCAAGGTCTATGCTATGATGTGCTGTGTTTACGTCTCCACAGACAATGATGGATTTTCCCTCTTTATGCAGTTCAAGAATATATTCTAAAAAACGCTCATAAAATGCCAGTTTATATACCAAACGCTCTTCACTGCGTTGTCCATTGGGGAAATAAACATTAAAATAGGCAATATTACCAAAGTGGTATTCATTGATACGTCCTTCATCCAATATATCCACATGATCACAGGAAAAGGCTTCTCCTTTGATATCGGTATAAAGTGCCACACCGGACTGACCTTTATTTGATGACGAGTTAATACTCTGGAATTTATAGTTTCGATCAAAGATCGTATCAGGGATCTGATCAGCTTCTGCTTTAATCTCCTGCAATCCGAGAAAATCCACTCCTGCGTCATCGATCCACTTTAATGCTTCCTTTTTTCCCACGGCTCTGATCCCGTTCACGTTCCATGATATAAATGTCAATTTTGCCATACTATTTCCGTTCAAGTTATTTGGGTAGAATAATATCAAAAAAGGCTGTATCTATGGCACAGGAAGACAAAGAACGCTGGGATAAAAAATATCTGGATCCCCAAATATCGAATGAGCCTATTCAGCTCTTGCAGGATTACGTTCAACTAAGCCAGGGGAAACAGGCTCTGGATATTGCCTGCGGGTTGGGAAGACACAGTAAATATCTGGCAGAACAGGGATTTAAAGTGGATGCATTGGACATTTCCTCTGTAGCAATCTCCCAACTACAAGAGATAGAGAATATTCATCCAAAAGAGGTTGACTTAGACAGTTATACGCTACCCAAAGAAAAATATGATCTTATTGTCTGTGTTTATTTCCTGGATCGTTCTCTTTTTGATCCTATGATCGATGCACTCAAGCCAAACGGTATCATTCTTATGGAAACATTTCTGCATGACCAGAGCAATGAGAGGGTTCCGTCGAACCCTGCTTTTCTTTTGAATGAAGGAGAACTTGAAGCAGCGTTTGATGACAGATGTGAGCTTCTGCACATTAAAGAGTATGATGCCACTGATTACAAGGGTCTAAAGGTCATGAAAACACAAATGGTGGCAAAAAAGAAAAGCGGTGGAATGACCGATGAGGATTTCTGGGCGTAAAGCACCCGCTGTTTTAGTTGACGACCATTACTTTTGTACCTGGTCTTACTTTAGAAAAAATCATTTTTGCGATTTTGAACGGGAGTCTGACACAACCATTGCTGCCAGGATCTCTTTTAATATATTTACTGGCATGCAGACCTATGCCACCACTTGTCAGGCGCATCCAGTGATGCATAGTATGCCCTACATATTTTGCTTTAGGACCTCTATATTTTCTTCTGTCACCATGGTACACTTTTCTACCGTTTCTATACATTTCACCAAAGATCGTTGATTTCTTTGCTGCGATCTTCTCTGTTATTTTAAATGTACCAAGTGGTGTATGTTTGTCTCTGTAGGTTTT
>JAMONL010000066.1 GCA_027065815.1 Sulfurovum sp. | reverse complement strand
CCAATGAAAAAACGGTCTCTTTGACCCCGCTTGAATTCAATCTGATCAAAATATTCATAGAAAATGTAGACAAACCCCTGACCCGTGATTTCTTACGCGATGAGGTATGGGGATCAGCAGGAGAGGGTGTCAATGACAATGCCGTCAATGTGGCGATCAACAGACTGAAAAATAAAATTGACCCGAAGAATGAATATAATTACTTCAGCCCGGTATGGGGCGTAGGGTATAAGTTTTCCTAAAAAATATGTCATATTGACATATTTTTTGTCTTTCTTTTTTAAAAAGGATACACTTCATTTATGAATAAATTACAAACCCTTGAAGACTATTTCGGACACAGTACATTCAGACCTCTGCAGGAAGAAGTCGTAGATGCCATTCTTGACAAACAGGATGTTTTAATGATCCTGCCGACAGGCGGCGGTAAATCACTGTGTTACCAGCTTCCTTCATTGCTTATGGAGGGTGTAACCGTAGTTGTTTCTCCGCTGCTTGCTCTGATGCATGATCAGGTTGTCGCATTGAGAGAGAACGGTATTTCTGCTGCAATGTTAAGCTCTATGCAGGACAGGGAAGAAAGTCACAAGATAGAACAGGAACTTAGAGAAGGGAAAATAAAACTTCTCTATGTGGCACCGGAACGTTTGACCAATGCTTATTTCCTTAACTTGCTGCATCAGCTTCCCATCAACTTTTTTGTCATTGATGAAGCACACTGTGTGAGTGAATGGGGACATGAATTCAGAGAAAATTACCGACGGCTTTCTCTACTCAAAGAACAGTTTGGCACCACACCTATTGCTGCATTTACGGCTACTGCAACCAATGCGGTGGAACAGGATATCGCTGCAAATTTAGGTCTGGTCAAGCCTAAGCGTGTCAGGGGTTCTCTTTTTAGAGAAAATCTCAGTATTCATGCAAAACACCGGATCAAAGACGGACGTGCACAGCTTATGGAGTTTCTGAAGATGCACAAAGGTGAGTCCGGAATCATATACACACTTTCACGAAAATCCACAGAAGCTGTAGCACACTTTTTACAGGGTAAAGGCATAGAAGCAAAAGCCTATCATGCAGGGTTGCCTACACAGGAGAAAAACAGTACCTATGCGGATTTTGTAGCAGACAGGGTTGAGATCGTGGTGGCGACCATTGCTTTTGGTATGGGAATAGACAAGTCTAATATCCGTTTTGTGGTACATATGACCATGCCGAAGACCCTGGAAAATTTTTATCAGGAGATCGGCCGTGCGGGTAGGGATGGGGTAGAGTCAGAAACTTTACTTCTTTTTTCCGCACAAGATATTGTGCAGCAAAAGATGTTCATCGAAGACCTTCCCGAAACACCTTACAAAGAGCATGCGTTTAACAAACTGGACAGCATGGTACGTTTTGCCAACTCTGAGAATTGTCGGCATCAGAGTGTTGCCGCTTATTTTGATGACCGTATAGAAGCCTGTGTTGACAAGTGTGACAATTGTACAGCACCCGAGAGTGAAAAAGTTGACATTACCACGGCTTCACGTATGTTGCTGTCCGCCATCTTAAGAACAGATCAGAAATTCGGCCTGCATTATGTGATCGATGTGATCAAAGGCAGCAGGGAGCAAAGAGTCCTTCAAAACGGTCATGATACCCTTTCTGTTTATGGCATAGGCAATGAATATTCCAAGAGCCAGTGGTTGACGATCGGTGACAAGTTACTGGAACTTGGAGCAGTGGAAATAGGGGAATTCAAGGTCTATAAATTGACAACCTATGGTGTTGAAGTGATTAAAGGTGCCCATGAAATTCTTTTGAAAAAAGAGCGTTTGGAAGTACAAAAAGCAGTTGCGAAGAAGAAAGTGAGTTATTTTGATGATTATGATGTAGAAGTTTATGATAAACTTCGTGATCTGCGTACGCAGATAGCTACTCAAAAAGGCATACCCCCTTACATAGTTTTCTCAGACAAGACTCTTAAAGACTTAAGTAACAAACAGCCACAGAACAAAGAAGAGATGTTGGCCGTGCACGGGATAGGTGAAGTGAAGTTTGAGCGGTATGGGGAAGAGTTTTTAGGAGTGTTGCAAGAAGTGTAATTTGACATTTTAAAGTATATAAACTATAATGTAGCTATTAAAAACTATAAAGTAGTTTATATAGACTAGAAAAGAGTACTTATGTTAGATGAATTGTTTGGTTCTAAAAACCGTGAGCGCGTGTTGCAGTACATAGATGTCAATGGTGAAGGCTATGCTAAAAAAATAGCAGATTTTTATGACAGCAGTGTTGACCCAATAAAAAAACAGTTAGAACGTTTGGAAGCAGGGGGTATACTCGTGAGTAAAACGGTAGGACGTACACGACTTTTTATGTTAAACCCCAGGTATGCTTTTAAAGATGAGTTACATGCTTTATTAGAAAAGGCACGAGAATTTTATAGTCCAGCAGAACGAGAGCGACTTACTAAACAACGTAAACGTCCTAGAAGAACAGGAAAGCCATTATGAAGTCTATAAAAGAGATGAATATGGAAGAGTTAGCTGCTTTTATCTGTGAAGCCTTAGCAAAAGAGGGCATAGAGACGGTACTCTCTGGTGGATGCTGTGTAGAACTCTACAGTAAAGGCAGATACACATCTGATGATATAGACCTTATTGATCGTTTTAATGGTGGACATCGTAAAATAAAAGCAATCATGCAAAAACTTGGATTTACCGAGTATAAGATGAAACGTTATTTTGTCCATGAAGAGACCTCGCTATTTATTGAGTTTCCTAGAGGACCTTTAGGTGTTGGTGATGCACCCGTAAAAGAAGTATCATCACGCAAGACAAAGACCGGCACATTAAAACTTTTAACTCCTACCGATTGCATTAAAGATAGACTAGCAGCATATTACCATTGGGATGATGCGCAGTCTTTAGAGCAAGCTGTTTGGGTAGCACTAGAGAATGAGTTCGATATAGAAGCCGTAGAATCTTGGTCTAATGCTGAGGGGATGGATGAGAAATTTGGAGTGTTTAGAACTAGATATATTGAGGGGGAATCATAATGGAACTTGTTTATTTGTGGGTTGAGGATTATAAGAATATACATAAACAAGGGTTTAATTTTTCTCCTAGGTTTACTTGTGATTATGATGAAGATAAAAATGAACTAACCATAGATGAAAATGATGATTACATAAAAAACTTTTTT
>JAMONL010000065.1 GCA_027065815.1 Sulfurovum sp. | reverse complement strand
AAAGAGGTAGCAGACATTGTACTCCCCCACTCCAATGATGAAGACGGGGTAGCGAAGTATTTGGAGAAGATCTAAAACTTGTAGGTAAGTCCAAAGTTGACCGTATAGATATCTGTACCCTGTGGATCATAATAGTATGATGGTCCATAGTAATAATCATAGCCATAAATATTATTGTAGAGTTGTACATAGTCAATGAAGGCAGAGATATTTTCTGTAAAATTAAATGCCCCTCCTAACCCAAATGAAAAGCTTGTATCATCTACTAGATCGTTATACCAGTCAGGCTGACCATCAACCTGAACACCGGAAAACCCTAAAAGTCCATAAACTGAAAACTCCGGGCTAACAGGATATTGAGGTTTCAGGTAAAGTCCCCAGGCGTTAAAATCTTTATAACTTCCCTCTGCAGGAGGAATAGGATAGTTGGTTGACAGAGAATAATCCCCATCACCCATAGAGAACCAATACCTGAATTCAAATGCAATATAAGGATTCATTTCATACCCAATTTGTAACATGAGAGAATCATAGTCAATATCTGTTTGTTCAGCGAGACTACCATCAAAATAATCATCTGATACTTTTGTCAACCCATAGGCAATACCAATATAGGGATGAGAAATACTCTGCGGTACTTCATGGTATGCAGCCGGAGTGTTAGAATTGTAAAAAGGGTCTGCCATAGCAGTTGAGCCAAAGCCAAAAAGTGCCACAAGAGGCAATAAAATATTTTTTTTCATAGTAGTCCTTATAAAAATTTACGCATCATAATAAAGAATTGTGTATGAATGGTGGACTTTGTGGTGTTCCCCACCTGAAAATGATGGGAAAGGAGTAATTAAGAGTTATTGAATAGGACTTGCACAGCCTATTCTGTTCTCTTTGGCAAGCTTTTTATAAATGCCTTTATCTCCCTTGCTGATGGCAACGCCCATCTCCTCTTTTGCTGTCTCTTCTTCCCAGGTAATGTCACCATTTTTACATTCAGTCAAACCGATCTTCTGATAGAAGGCAATCACTTTATCATCAACATAAGGTGAAGGGTTGGCACCTTTAGGAATGTTGTATGACTTTCCTTTGACAACCTGGACAGTGGTATTACTTGAGTCAAATACCGGCTGATTACTGCTACATCCCAAAACTAAAAAACCCGTTACTCCAAGTAGTGACAAGATAGATATTTTTTTCATAGATTCTTCCTCTTTTTGTATATTATAGTCATTAATTACTATTGAAAAGCTGTGCATTCAACAGTTCAAGCCGTTCAGGTGTACCAATGTCCAGCCATTCACCTTCAAAAAGTTCACCTGTGACTCTTCCCTCTTTCATTGCTGCCCGAAGCAAAGGTATCGTAGAGCTTTTACCGTAAGGAACACCTTCAAAGAGTTTTGGTGAATAATACCCGATACCTGAAAAAGTATACTGTTTGGCATCTACGACTTTATTACCCTCCAGAGCAAAGTCTCCGTCAGAATTATGGTCAGGATTGGGTATGAGTACTAAGTGTGCCAAGATACCCTCAGCCAGTTTACGATGTTCCTGAAACTCATAGTCGGTAAAAATATCGCCGTTCACTACCAGAAACGTTTCATCACCCAGGAGAGGCAAAGCTTTAATGATCCCTCCGGCACTCTCCAGACAACCCTCTTCCTGTTCATCTGAATAATGTATCTTCACACCCCACTCAGAACCGTCACCCAAAGCATTGATGATCTTATAGCCCAAATGTGCAACATTGATCACGATCTCTTTGAAACCATCATGTGCCAAACGTTCAATATGCCAGACAATAAGAGGAAGACCTCCTACTTTGAGCAGTGGTTTCGGTGTAGTATCCGTCAAAGGTTTCATACGTGTACCAAGTCCCGCAGCGAGTATCATTGCTTTCATTTTAAACTCCCCAATACATCAACCAAACCTTTTAATTCCGGATATTTGGATCCAACATCCAGCACATATTTCAATGTCAAAGGTATATCTTTCAAATACCCGTCTTTCCCGTCACGCAAATGCAATCTTGCAAAGATACCCAAGATCTTGATATGCCGTTGCAGTCCCATGAAGTCAAACCATCTCATAAAGGTTTCATCATCGACATTTAAACCTTTTTTATCTCTAAAGCTCAACGCCAGACGTTCCACATCTTTCGGATCGAATTCAACATAGACATCACGCAGCAAAGAGACCAGATCGTAGGTCACTGCACCGATCCTTGCATCCTGATAGTCGATCACAACGATCTCATCTTCACATCCGCCGATCATAAGATTGCGCGAGTGATAATCTCTATGCACAAATACTTCCTGCGGCTGCGCCATCACTTCCGAAACAATAGTATCGAAGGCTTTTGAAATACTGTTTTTCTGTACATCATCCAGACTTTTTTCCAAATATTTTTCTAAATACCATTCCGGCATCAGATCCATTTCAAAACGCAGAAATGCCTCATCATAGGCAGAAAGATCTTCAGTCTCTGTATTTTGCATTTTAACTAAAGTATCAATGGCTTTTTCGTAAAAGTATTCAAACTCACCGGAGTCTATTTTTTCATACAGATGGGTATTTCCCAGGTCTTCCATGAACAGAAAACCTTCTTGTTTCTGATAGGTATTTATCTTTGGCACTCTGACACCTACTTCAAAAAGGCGATGATTGATATCGATGAAAGGAATAAGACTCTCTTTATCCAAAGAAGAATCCATCACGATCCCAGAGTGCATGATACTCTTTAAACGGTAGTATTTCCGAAAACTGGCATCCCCGCTCACTGCTTCCAGTGAACCCTCGCAGTCTATCTCTTCAAGCCACGCTTCTATCTTATTCATATATTGCTCCTAACACAGCATTGTCACTTGCTCCAGTGACGTCTTTTAAATTTACGACTTCCTTATGCACACGTTTATACGCCAGCCAGGCAAAGGTCATAGCTTCTATATAATCTGCATTTTCGGCAATAGCCACTTCGACATTAGGCATCAGTGCTTTAATGCGTTCCACCAGGAAACTATTTTTAGCTCCACCGCCGCAAAGCAAGACAATATCACGATTAAACTTCAATACTTCATTTGCAATACTCAAAGCAGTTAATTCCAGCAAGGTCCTCTGTATATCCGCAGGTTGGGATGCACTCATCCCGCCTTTAGACAGCATCCCTTCCAACCAAGCCTGATTAAACTTCTCCCGTCCTGTACTTTTCGGATACGCCTGGAGAAAATATGCATCCTG
>JAMONL010000064.1 GCA_027065815.1 Sulfurovum sp. | reverse complement strand
TGCCGCAACAGCAAAAGCAGAGATGCGTCCCACCATAATAAGGTCGGTAATGACCTGCAGCATATCCAACAGTGAGTTGATAGCAGCAGGAATGGAGAGTTTCAGGATCTTTTGGTGTTTGGTCGGGAAATGTCTTAACAAAGGCGCTCTTTTAGTTTAAAATCAATTGTGAAAGATGGAAATAAAGGAATACGATGATCACGGAAGCCCATCCCATCATCCAGGCAACCGCACGCAATCGTTTTTCTGCTTTGAACATTTTTAATGTTCTGAAGATAACAACCGGGTATCCCGCTAATGCAATGAATTCAGGCAAATATGTCATCATTGTCAAGCCCTGCTCTGCTATTGCCATTTTAACAGCGATAAAGGCGCTATAGACGAAGCCATAAACGATCAGTATCATGAACATTTGAAAGAACATGAAAAACAGATTGGCTGCACTTTCATTACTTTTGTCGTTGTAATACTGCATCATCCGCCTTTATTTTCAGATACTATTTTCAGAATGGCTTCCACCAATGCCTCTTTTTCCACTATGCGTATCTGCCTGTCATACGCTTCAAAATCCAAACCCTCTTTTGAGAGCTCTTTTTGTAAAACGATCTCTCCTCCATCCAACTCCGATGTCACATAATGCACCGTGACACCGCCGCTTTCAAACGCATCTTCAAAACTCTTTTCTATGGCATGAAGGCCTTTATGTCTCGGCAGCAAAGAGGGATGCAGGTTTACACTCTTTACATTTTCTGTAAACACCGGTGTCAATATACGCATAAAGCCTGCCAAAACCGTGAGATCGACCTTGTATGGTGCTAATTTTTCAACCACGACCTTGTCGAAGTCTTCTCTGTTCTGATAGCATTTTGGATCAATGATCTCCAAAGGAATAGCATGTTCTTTTGCTACGCCAATACCTTCAGCATTTGGATTATTTGTCAAGGCAACGACAACTTCCAGCTCTTTTTGGTGTAAATGTTTGACAATATAGGCGAAGTTGGATCCTTTGCCGCTAAAAAGAATTGCTATTTTGTTCATGAAACGTATTTTATCGTTTTAGTCTTTATCACACTACTTATGCTAAAATTTCTTTATGATTAAAACTTTACTTCTCTTCTTCGCACTTATCATGCTGTCGTATGCCGGTATTCTTCAGGAAAGTATCGACAAAGCGCCTGCCGGTGCAACGATAAAACTTCCTGCAGGTATTTACAAGGGAAATATCGTGATCAACAAGCCCCTGACCATTCTGGGGAAAGAGAAAGATGTCGTGATCAAAGGCGATGGTAATGGTACGGTGATCACGGTGAACAGTTCACACGTTGTTCTTAAAAATCTGCATATCACACACTCCGGTGAACGTATGGAAAATCTTGATGCAGCCATCGCAATGCATCATGTAAAAAAGTGCGAGATCAGCCATTGCAAAATCACCGGCACTTTGTACGGGATAGATATGAATATGGTCGAAGATTCTCTTATTGCCAATAACTATATCCGCTCTAAAAAAAATGACATTTCACTTAGAGGAGATGCCCTGAAGATATGGTATGCAAGGCATAATATCATCAAAAACAACACCATAGCGTTTACCAGAGATGTAACGCTTACCTATTCAGGCCATAACATCATCGAAGGCAATACTTTTTTACATAACCGATTTGGACTGCACCTCAGCATGAGTCATCACAATAGCATAAAGAACAATACCTTCAAATATAATTCCGTAGGTATTTTGATGATGGGGATCAAAGATACCAATGTAAGCTACAATCGGATATTGAGTTCCAAGGGAGCAGCCGGTATTGCTGTCGTAGCCGATAAAGTATCCAATTTTCATTTTAATCACAATATTGTAAAATACAATGCTAGAGCACTCTATATTGATGAAAAAGAAAATGAAAAAGGGACACAAAGATTTATAAACCATAATCAGTTTTTGTTCAATATGGAAGTTTTTCATTTTCATTCCAGTATTCAAAACAATATGATCACACACAATATTATTAAAGGTAACATAGAAGATGTACTTCAAGATCTCAGATCCAAGCCTAATCAAAATAATACAGTAACGTATAATTATTGGGATAGATACGAAGGATTTGACAGGAACAATGACAATATAGGAGATACACCTCACCGTATATTTCTTTATGCCGATCAACTTTGGAAATATGACAATAAATTAAAATTTTTCTACAATAGCCCCATTATGTCTGTCCTCAATCTTTTATCACAAATAGCACCATTTATAGAACCTGTTTTATTATTACAAGACACCAAACCTGTCATGCAGATTCCAAATTAACAAGTTCTTTTATAATATCCGTAGGCAGCATTGCATAAGATGCGCCTTTGTATCTATCAGCCGCCAGCACTAAAGCCAATGAAGCTTGTATCGCTGCTTCTATTCCTGTATACCCTTGTGCCAATAAAGAGACGACGAGTCCGGAAAGGACATCCCCACTGCCTCCTTTGCTCAGTTTTGCAGACCCCAAAGGATTGATATAAAGTTTTTCCTCCTGCATGATCAAAGTATTGGCACCTTTGAGCAGCAGCGTCACATGCGGATATCGCTTATTGAATGACCGTACGGTCTCAAAACGCTTTTGCTGTATCTCTTTGACGGTCAATATCTCTCCTGTCAGGATCTTCCAGAGAGAAACGAACTCTTTTGGATGCGGGGTAATGACCACTTCTCTCTCTTTCTGATCCAAAACCTCCAGAATCTCTTCAGAGTAAAAACTGTCTGCATCCAGGAGTATGGGAAGATGGCTTTGCACGACATATTTTTGCAGGAACTCACTTTCAAAGTGGTCACCCAGCCCCATGCCTATGGCCAATGCACTGCAATTTCCAGGTACAACAGTGGAATGCATTAAATACGGAGGAGGTGAAACTTTTTCATGGACTACCAAGGTGGTCAACCCTGCACCAAACCTGCTTGCAGCAGTTCCCGCAATGATCCCTGCTCCCTCCTTCTCTCCGCAGAAAATGCCGGCATGTCCAAAATTGCCTTTATGGGTAGCTTTATTGACCCTGCTTGGCAGTTTTATATCTGTTGCTTCCAATACATAGACATCACTCTGTGTTTCATACTGATCGCGCCCCACACCAAGATCGACCTGAATGATCTCACCCAGAACATCTTTACTCTCATCCACATACAGAGCCTCTTTGAGTGCACCCATCGTAATGGTCACCTCTGCCTGAAAAGCCAATGGCGAGAGGATCCCTTTTTCATTAACTCCTGTAGGAATATCA
>JAMONL010000063.1 GCA_027065815.1 Sulfurovum sp. | reverse complement strand
CTCTTTCCATGTGCAGGCGACCAATGAAGGATCTTTGAATCAACTCAGTATTACAACCTCGGGATTGAGTGGAAATAATGAAGTTATGAAAGAGGAGATAGACGGCTCTGTAACCAATGCAGAAGTAGCTGATATTAATGGAGACGGCTTCCCGGAAGTCTATGTCTATGTGACATCTACAGGGAGTGGTTCTTACGGCTCGTTGGTTGCCTATGCATCCAATAGAAACAAATCGATCACGCCTATCTATCTGCCGGAGCTTTCGGATGATAAAAAACTCTCCCAAGGGTATATGGGGCATGATGAATTTACTATTATGGAAAACAGTTTAGTCCGTCGTTTTCCTGTCTATCTGAAGGATGATCCAAACTGTTGTCCCAAAGGTGGTAGACGTCAGATAGAGTACAAATTGGTTGCCGGTGAAGCGGGCTGGATACTTAGAGTAAAAAACAGTACAGACAGTAAGTAAGGTCATGCGACAGATTTTTATTTTTTTCTCAGCTTCTCTTGTTCTGTGTGCCGTACCATGTGAGATAGAGGTACAAAGTGTACAGAACAGTGCAGATACCTATACTCTGGTTTTAAAACATAATACACAGTGTGAGATACTGATGGATCACAATACAAGTCATGTCTCTCTTGTTTCAAAAATGTCAGATAAAAATGTTTCTGAAGTCAAAGCAGATGAAAATATCAGCGCTTTAAATGATAAAGTAGAAAAGATCATCACCCTTGCCAAAAGCAAGATAGGTGACTCTTACGAAGCTGCCAAAGCGGGACCTGACCATTTTGACTGTTCTGGATTTGTCTATTTTGTCTTTAAAGAGAACGGCATTGAGATCCCCCGTACGTCTCTGCTGCAATCTCAAAGTGGTACAAAACTAAGCCGTGAAGAGATCAAAAGAGGAGACATCCTCTCTTTTGACACCCACGACAGAAAACACATTAACCACAGCGGTATTTACCTAGGAGACGGCAAATTCATTCACTCCTCTTCAGGCAAAGCCTATGGTGTGACCATCTCTGAGCTTGATAAGGGGTTTTATAAAGACAAATTTCGTTGGGGTGTCAGAAAAACACTCAAATAGAGCTGTAAGGTCGGTTCACCGACCAAAAAGAGAATGTGTGTATGCTGTTGCTGCTTACTGACCAGATCCTACTTTTTAGAAATGACAAGCATAGTGATATATTATCACTATGCTCACATTCTCCTGCAAATTGGATAATTGCATTTTGTATCTGCTCTATGGAGGTTTCCTCAGAGTGCTCTTTCTGCTGTATTGTGTCTTATCGCTGCTTTCACTGCGTTAAAAAGTAAGCTGGTATAACACTATTTATTCACATTTTACTGTTAGGCTACAAAAACTATTTCATAAGGATTAAAAATGACAAAATTGTTTTATATGGTGGCTTTTACACTATTCGGCATCTCGATACTCTCTACAGAGGCTTCAGCAAGACATGTTCAAAATGATATGGCATTCATGTGCAAATATGAAGCAAATATAAATTACGGTGTACCTCCAGGTGCTTCAAGAACACTTCCTGTAGAACGTACACGTAACGGCTTTATTGTGTATGGTCAATCACCAAGAAATACCAGCAGAGCACTCTTTTATGAGTGCAGATTTGACCGCCGAGGTGAATACAGAGGCATTCAAAAAACCAGAGACAACAGATATTATGGTCGCGGTCACGGGAATCATCATATACCTAAAACTGTCAGACGCATCTGTAAGGGTGAAGCTTCTGCCAGATGGCGTACAAGACCACATGATATTCAGATAAACAGGGCAAAAAGAGTAGGCAGAAACAGATATATCGTGAATCTTTCAGACAGATATCAGCGTGGTATATGTGAAGTGAGCGGAAGTGGACATATTTTTAGCTTTAGAACACACTATGCCGGAAATGTTGGAAATTCCGTGTCTCCAAGGGAGGCCAAACGGGCATGCAAAAGACGTGCTTCATCACGCTGGGGTGTAAGACCGCCCGATATTAGAATCGTTCGTGACAGAAGACTTGGAAGAGATGACTACAATGTGAAGTTGGCTTTCAGGGATTACCGTGCCGAGTGTGAAGTGAGTGGCAGAGGGCATATCTATTTCTTTTCGGAGTATTAAGATACTGCTCAAAGAAGTAAAGCGCATTTAAAATCAGTTTCCAAGAAAGTAGATAAAGTTGAAAATGTCATTACATCTATATTTCTTCGGAGTTAAAGCGCAAGTAGGGTAAAATCACGTAATTCTAAATAACAGGGTAATATACATGTTTGATACGTTAACCGACAGTTTTAAAAATGCCATAGGCAAGATCCGTTTTCATGATGATGACAAAGCACTCAAGAAAGCCACAACAGAACTTAAAAAGTCACTGCTTAAAGCAGATGTCCACCATAAAGTAGTAAAAGATCTCATCTCTTATGTTGAGCTTGAAACCAAGAAGAACGGTGTAGGGAAAGATAATTTCCTGCTTGCCCTACAGACAAAACTGACAGATATTCTAACGATCGAGGGTGCGCCAAAAGGGTTCACCTTTGCTTCAAAGCCGCCAACTGTAGTCTTGATGATCGGTTTGCAGGGGTCAGGTAAAACTACCACAACCGGTAAACTTGCCTACTTCCTCAAAGAGCAGAAAAAGAAAAAAGTGCTTGTGATCGCAGCTGACCTTCAGAGACTTGCAGCGGTTGAGCAACTCAGACAGATCACTTCAGGTATTGAAGTGGAGTTGGTCGCAGATGAAAGTGCCACAGCAACACAGATAGTCAAGCAGGGGCTTGCAAAAGCAGAGAAAGAACTTTATGATGTCGTCCTCATAGATACTGCCGGACGTTTGGCGATCGATGATGAGCTTATGGATGAGTTGGCTGAGGTTAAGAAAGTGGCCAACCCGGATGAACTTTTCTATGTGGCAGATGCCATGACAGGTCAGGATGCAGTAAGAACTGCACAGACCTTTAAAGAGAAGATCGGCATTACCGGTGTCGTACTTTCCAAGTTTGATGGTGACTCTAAAGGCGGGGTGGCACTTGGTCTTACCCAGCAAGTGGGAGTACCGCTTCGTTTCATCGGTGCAGGTGAGAAGATGCCTGACCTTGAGCAGTTCATCTCTGACAGGATCGTTTCTCGTCTTATGGGAGCAGGGGATGTGGAGTCTTTAGCTGAAAAAGCGGCTGCAGCTATTGACCCTAAAGAAGCAAAGAAGATGACACAGAAGATCAAAAAAGGTCAGTTCAACTTCAACGATTTCCTTGCACAGATGGAGCAGATGAAAAAGCTGGGTTCTATGAAGTCCATTATGG
>JAMONL010000062.1 GCA_027065815.1 Sulfurovum sp. | reverse complement strand
TCTTTTTGCTCCAGAACCTCCAGGATCTCTTCAGAGTAAAAACTGTCTGCATCCATGAGTATGGGAAGATGGCTTTGCACGACATGTTTTTGCAGGAACTCACTTTCAAAATGATCGCCCAGCCCCATACCTATGGCCAATGCACTGCAATTTCCAGGTACAACGGTTGAATGCATTAAATACGGAGGAGGCAAGATCTTTTCATGTACCACCAGGGTGGTCAACCCTGCACCAAATCTGCTTGCGGCAGTTCCCGAGATGATCCCTGCTCCCTCCTTCTCTCCGCAGAAAATACCTGCATGTCCGAAATTGCCTTTATGGGTAGCTTTGTTGACCCTGCTTGGCAGTTTTATATCCATTGCTTCCAAAACATAGACATTGCTCTGTGTTTCATATTGATCACGACTTACTCCAAGATCAACCTGAATGATCTCACCCAGAACATCTTTACTCTCATCTACATACAGAGCCTCTTTGAGTGCACCCATCGTAATGGTCACCTCTGCCTGAAACGCCAATGGCGAGAGGATCCCTTTTTCATTGACTCCTGTAGGAATATCACAGGCAATTTTAAATCCTTTTAGACTGTTGAGTTTATGTATTATCTGTTGTGTGTGAGTATCCAGTTCTCGACTGAGCCCGGCACCAAACAGTGCATCAACGATCACATCTGCTTCTGTGATCTCCTCAGTGATATGTACACCCAAAGCTTCTGCACGCTGAAGCTGGATCTTTGCCATTTCTGACTTCACACCGAAAGGCAGAACAAGTTCGATCTCATATTCACCGTGTAGTTGTCGGGCAAGAACAATACCGTCGGCCCCATTGTTACCGACACCTGAAACAATGAGTACAGAAGAACCCTTTTCAAAATGCTCTTGGATATACACTGCCATCCCTCTGGCAGCATGTTCCATCAAAATATCTTCTGTTAAACCATATACTTCATAGCAGCGTTTGTCAAGTTCATAACAGGATTTAAAGACTTTTTGCATGGCATCTCCTTTTGATTCTTTATCTTACCATAAATTTATTTCGATATAATCCGTCACTTTGTTTCCACTCTGACTATTTGATCAGGGTAATTTTAAACAGGAAGGGGGTGCTTTTTTATGCCAGGAATTAAACTAACTTCACGTGATTCATTTGATGACGCTTACAGAAAATTCAAAAGACAATGTGACAGAAACCTCATCGTTACTGAAGCAAGAGCTAGACAACACTACGAAACTGAGACTGAAAAGAGAAAAAAAGAGAAAATTGCAACGCGCAAAAAGATCCTTAAGAAACTCTTCATGCTTAGAAGATACGAGTCTAGACTCTAATTGGTCTATGGCAGGGCTTCGGCTCTGTCGCTCACATACACATTTCCCACAAACCTTACAAAAACATTTCCAAACTCATTACGCCTTAGTCAAGATTCTGCTAAAATAATTCTAATTATTTTTCAAAGGTATCTTATGACATTTACAACGCCACTACAAGAAAACGCTATCAAGATCATGCTGCTTGGCTCGGGAGAACTGGGCAAAGAAGTTGCCATAGAAGCACAAAGACTCGGCATCGAAGTTGTTGCTGTGGACAAATATGAGAATGCTCCGGCACACCTGGTCGCAAACCGTGCCTATGCCATCGATATGCAGGATGAAGCAGCCGTCCTTGAAGTCATAGAAAAAGAGCAGCCGACATTCATTTTACCGGAGGTCGAAGCCATCTCCATCTCGGCACTTTTTGAAGCTGAGAAAAGAGGATTCCACGTTATCCCAAATGCCGAAGCGGTCAACAAGACCATGAACCGTAAAAATATCCGTGTCTTTGCAGCAGAAGAACTGGGGCTTAAGACCAGCGGATATGAATTTGTAACGACTTTGGAGGGACTTACGGCAGCCGGTGAACGCATTGGTTTTCCTTGCGTCATCAAACCAGTAATGTCTTCTTCAGGACACGGGCAGAGTATCGCCAGAACACCTGAAGACATAGAAAAATCCTGGGAAATTGCGAAGGAAGCACGGGGTGATGCTTCTGAACTTATCGTCGAAGAGTTTGTACCCTTTGACTATGAGATCACTCTGCTTACTGTCAGAAATGAAACAGGTACCACATTCTGTGATGCCATCGGACATGTACAGAAAGACGGAGACTTCATTCTCTCTTGGCAGCCAATGCAAATGAGTGATGCGGCATTGCAGAAAGCAAAAGACATTGCCAAAGCTGTGACAGACGGTCTTGGAGGAAGAGGTATCTTCGGTGTAGAATTCTTTGTTAAGGATGAAGAAGTTTACTTTTCAGAACTCTCTCCTCGTCCACACGATACGGGAATGGTCACACTCATTACACAAAGTCAAAGCCAGTTTGCCCTGCACATCAGAGCCGTATTGGGTCTGCCATTGGCCTATACTACTTATGGGCCAGGTGCCTGTGGTGCCTACAAAGCCAAAGGGGAAAGCCACCATCCTACACTGGATATTCCGGATAATGCTTTCACGGAAAACTCTTTTGTCCGTGTCTTCGGAAAACCTGAAACACACAAAGGCCGTCGCATGGCAGTGAGCCTTGTACTCGATGAAGTAGAAGCAGCCAAAACACGTGCACTGGAAATTGCGGCAAGTATCAGTGACAGCTAAATGAGAAAAGTTTCACTCAAGGGCAGAACCTATCCTACGGATCTCAACCCGGGAGGAACTGCTTTTGGCGGATGGGTCATGTCCAAAATGGATAAAGCTGCAAGTATCGCAGTAGATGATATCATCAAGTCCCCTGCCGTCACGGTCACTGTTTCAAGGATCAACTTTTTAAAACCTATCCACAACGGTGATATCTTCACCATCTATACCGAAATCACTGCCATTGGCAACTCATCCATTACCATCTATGTCTCTGTTGAAGTCAAGAATCTTGATACCAATGAAGAGTATGAAGTCACTTCTTCAGAGTTTAAATTTGTTGCCATAAACACAGAGGGAAAACCTGTCAATGTCCGGAATGTCCTGCGTGACGACATAGACGATGATGTAAAAACCCTCTTATAATATAAGGAACCACTGTGAAAATCATAATTCTCGATGCCAAGACTTTAGGAGATGATCTGGATCTCAGTCCATTGAATGCTTTTGGTGAGGTCAAATCTTATCAGACAACTTCTTCTTCGCAAACTGCTTCACGCATTCAGGATGCCGACATTGTCATTAGTAACAAGGTCGTGATCGATGCCGCTATGATGGACAATACCACGCATTTAAAACTCATCTGTATCGCAGCGACAGGCATGAATAATGTTGATCTTGACCACGCCAAAGAAAAAGGAATAGCCGTCAA
>JAMONL010000061.1 GCA_027065815.1 Sulfurovum sp. | reverse complement strand
AAAAAAGAGAAAAGTAACCAAAAAAGAAAAAAACGCAAACTGCTAACGCTGGAAATGAAATTAGGTTTTATGCATGGTACAAGGAGTAAAAATATTGTCGTTGTGTAAATGTTTTGAAATTGGCAATAGCCTAGTTATATTAAAAACCTTGTCGTGGCGAACGCCCTTGAAAGTGATAGCGATTCGAGAGCCACGACGCTTTTTTTGCTTCGTTTTTTTCTAAAAAAAACGCCGTGAACGAAGTGAAGAAGTGCCCTTGGGGTAGACGGGAGAACCAACGCCACAATGTAAATAAATGGAAATAAGAATAAACTTTAAAAAATTAAAAAACTATTCTTTCACTTCATAATGCAGTTTTAATCCCTCTGATGTCATCACAAACCCAGAAATATTAATTTTCCCTTCATGTACCAAAGTATGATGCCTTTTACACAAAGGAATCAGATTATACTTATGATTTTTATGAAAATGATCAATATGTCCATCCTCATTGGCTTCCTGCTGCTCCGCAATGTGGTGTACATCTTCCACAGCTTCATCACATAAGGCACATTTTGTTAAAAATAGATCTTTATTGTACTTACTGCTTTTTTTCTTACGCAGTTTCTTGATCTCCGATCCAGAATTATCAAGATTTTCTCTGATCGTTTGTGCCATTTGCAGGAACTCTCTGTCCATATGCAGGGACTTCGCAAATTCCAAACCGTAAAGACTGTCTCCTCTTCCCAATTGCAATACTCTGTTGTAGATCAGTGTGTCATTGCTCTCATCATATTTGATCCCAAGATGCAGGAAGATCAAATGTTTCAAGTCTTTCAGTTGAGGAATGGTACCTAGCTGATGCAGGTGTGTTGCAAAAATAAAGGTTGACTTCAAAGAAATGAGTTTTAAAATAGCTGAAGAGACAATGGCAAGGGCAGATTCTGTTTCTGTCCCTTGGGAAATTTCATCTCCAAGGACTAACGAGCGTTCATTTGCTCTGTTAAAAATGTTCTTGAGTTCCATCATTTCAACAGCAAAGGTGGACAAGCCTTTATAGAGATTGTCTTGGGAGACAATACGGGTAAAAAGTTTATCGTACAGTCCAAAACGAAGTTCTACTGCAGGGACAAAGAATCCCGCCTGGGCCAAAACGACAGAGAGACCAATACTTTTCATAAGAGAAGATTTCCCTGAAGAGTTTATCCCGTAAAGCAGTACACCAAGTACATCTTCTCCTTCACTTGCATTGAGTGTGATGTGGTTGTGTGTTGTCAGGTTGTTCTGTCCCAGAAAGATATCATTGGGTACATAGATGCCCCGCTCATCATTGGCTTCAATAATGGGGTGTCTAAGTGCGATCGCTTCATAAAAATTTCCTTCTTCAATGATGGGTCTAGAGAGGTTCATGGTTTTTGTACATTTTGCATTGGAGATAGCTACGTCAATATTGGCAATGAAAGAGATGAGCTTGTCCAAAAGCAGTGAAAAACGGTTCTCAAGAACATCCAGGCTCTCTGTGTAACGCTGTTTGACCAGTGAGACAAGTTTGACCTGTGCCGTCTCATAGGAACGGGTGATCTCTTCAAAGAGCGGTGCCTGTACTTTGACGGCATTCTTCAAATATTTGTAGTGAAAGTCTTTAAAGAAGTGATGCTGATTGTCAACCGTGACAAATGACTCTTTGAGAGTCTTCTCTATCAGTGCAAAGCGGTTCTTTGTCAGGTTGATGAAGTATCCTTCGCTTTCAAGGTAGGAGACGGTTGCATATTTGGTAGCTGAACTTGAAAAGAGTTTGTCTGCTGTGAAGAGCGCTTCCACATGCTCTGCTACATTATGCATCTTGTCAACTTCTTTCTGCTGTCTTTTGACAATGTTGTCAATGGCCGGATAAACACCGTCTTTAAAGATGTTGTCATTGATCTGTTCTATCCGGAAGCGCGCACAGATATCCAGTTCAAAAGTCTCCTCAAGTACAGAGAGCATCTCTTGCGTTTCATCGAAGAGTTTGGCATCAATTTCAAGTCCGCCTTTGTGGGCATCATCCAAAAGTTTCAGAATTGACTCAAGTGACATGGCAATGTAGGTTAACTCTACAGGGTGCAGTTTGCGCAGTTTGATCCGTCTTGCGATACGTTCAAGATCATAGATCTGCTTCAGATGGGTCTCAAAACGGTCAATGTTTGGAAGCAGACGTTCTGTCAGGTCATAACGTTCTTCAAGTAACTCTTTGTCACAAATGGGGTTAAGTAGACGCTCTTTGAGCAGACGTTTCCCAAAAGCGGTAGAGGTTTTGTCTATGAGGTCGAGCAGTGTGATATCTGATGGGTCTCGGGAAATGACAGAGAGCTGTTCCATGGCATTGTTCCCGATATACATATAGCGGTTGGAACCAAGAAAAACAGGCTTGTTCATCTTCTCTATAATACTTTCATCGTGCTCGATGATGAAGTCTATAAGAACGGCCAGAGCTTCAGTTGTATAAGGGTGTCGTTCCAGATCCAGAAATTCAATGGCAGAGAGAAAAGAGTTGATCTCAAAGATACGGCTGAAAAGTTCATTCTGGAAATTGATCCTGAAACGTTTAGTGTTGACTGTGTGATGCAGTGAACCTAGTTCCAAATAATGGATCAGCCACTCTTTGTCTATCTCTTTCCCTTCGAGTGTAATGATGACTTCAGAAGTGCTGTAGGTCTGCAGAAGGTTAAATGCTTCATCCAGCGCATACGTTTTGTCATCACGCGTGGAATGGATCTCGTTACAGATGGTCTTGCCTGTTGAGACATCAATAGCGGCATATCCCACAGAGTAGATCCCTACATTTTCATCGATCATTAGAGAGACGATGTTGTTCTCGCTGGGTTCGGAAAGATACTCAAAGTTGGTACCCGGAGAGATAATATTGGAAACATAGCGTTTGACGTTGGGCATTTCCCCTTTTTGTTTGACAACAATGATGGTGTACTTTTTAGTGGCTATGAGTCGTGAAAGGTAGCGATCTAAAGAGACAGCAGGAACACCGGCAAGTAAAGGGTTTGAGACGGAGTTTTCAAGTACAGCTTTGCTTTTCCGTGTAAGTTGAATATTCAGAAGTTCTGCGATCTCTTTTGCTTTACCGACTTTGAGCTCATCGTTATTGACTTCGTAGACTTCAAAAAAAGTACCGATCTCCATGAGTATGAGAGCATCTTTGCCGTATTTGCTTTCAAAATGGCGCTGCAGGTCAAAGTAGACTCCGGTGAGTAGCTTCTTTTTTTGTGAAAGTATCTCTGCTGCTTTGTCCACGAAGTTCCCTCTTGTTTAATAGCGTAAATTTTAACATAGTTAGACTTGTAGGGTGTTGTGCCCTCACAACACCAAAAATATGGGTTGAATTTAAGGTTTGAGTTGATGGTGTTGTCAGGAGACAACACCCTACAGAAGCAGACTTTATATATTTTTCAGAATATTTGGATATAATACTGTCCCATTTTCTACTACTTGGCTGTAGTGAAAATCAAATAGATGCGACTAGTCGCCTGAGCTTCCTGCTGAAGGAAACTCAGCGTTAGCGTAGCTTTGTTTGGCTTTGCCAAAAAAGTGTTCTAAAATTAATAAGGGAGTAAGCATATGCCAAAAATGAAAAGCGTAAAAGGCGCTGTAAAGCGTTTTAAAGTTAAAAAATCCGGCAAGATCAAAAGAGGGACTGCATATAGAAGTCACATTCTTACAAAAGTCGATGGTAAAAGCCATAGACAAATGAGAAGTCCTAAACATGTTGATAAAGCGGATGCTAAAAACATTAAAGAGATGATTAACTAATTTTAGTTTCATTTTGAAACGAAAGTACCCCCGATTAGGGGCAAGTTCAAACAGAGAGAATGTTTGACACCGATTCTTAAAGAGATAAGGTAAAGGAAAACCATGAGAGTAAAAACTGGTACAGTTAGACATAGACGTCACAAAAAATTATTAAAACAAGCGAGAGGGTTCTATAGTGGTAGAAGAAAACACTTTAGAAAAGCCAAAGAGCAACTCGAGCGTTCATTAGTATATGCTTACAGAGATAGAAGACAAAAGAAGAGAGATTTCAGAAAACTCTGGATCGTTCGTATCAACGCAGCTGCAAGATTGAATGGGATGAACTATTCAACGTTCATGCATGGTCTTAAGCGTGCAAACATCGAACTTGACAGAAAAATTCTTGCTGATATGGCAATGAATGCTCCTGAATCATTTACAAAAGTAGCTGACGCTTCTAAAGCGGCAATTGCTTAAGTCTTAGTTGACTACCTCTTGAGGAGCTTCGGCTCCTCATCCCCCATATATTTCACTATATTTTTTTAAACTTTTAGTTCATTTTCCACACTTTCCCATTATTTTAACTGAGGCGTTGTTTGTCTCTTCCTTTTTTTAGAAAAACGAAGCAAAAAATCGTCGTGGATCTCAAATCGCTTCGCTTGCAAGGGTGTTCGCCACGACAGGCACACTTCGTGTGATTAATAGAGGGAGTCTTGATCAAATAGCTGTAATTGGTCAACGCTACTCATTCGAGCAAAGCAAACCTTACCCTTTCTGAGTTTCTCCGGTATAGGCAATAATTCCCGGTCTCAGGTTGCACACGTGTTCGAATCCTAAGGATTTCATCGCATGCTGTACCTGGAAACTTCGGCTTCCTGTGTGACAGTAGACGATGACTGGGGTTTGTTTTTTGTCATTATGCTCTTCTATTTTTGCATAGAATTGTGAGGTTGGTACCAGGGCATCGGTTCCAACAATATGCTGCATTTGAAACTCCATGAATTCTCTTACATCAAGAAGGGTAAAGTCTATCATGCCCAGTGATCTTGCTTCTATCAGTGCTTCAAGTTCATCTCCGTCGAGTTGTTCTTCTTTAAGGAGAGCCTCTGCCTGTTCTTTGTTGAGACCTTTAGAGTGTTCATGTACGATCTCTTCTATCTCATCATGCTGTGTTTGTTCTTTTGCATATTCAGGGGTACAGAAGATACCGCAATGACATAAGCCGTCTTCCGGGATCTCTTTTTCCAAAGCAGGCTTACAGGGACAGATACGATTATCGGCAGCTTTTCGCTCCTCTTTGGTTTCCCCCTCTACCATAAAACAGGGACAGAATCTTTTGCCGTAAATGAGCTTATTGCGGGCGAGTCCCATGGCAACTCCCTCATTGACCTCTTCATTGGGATTCTGTACCAAGTTGAACTGTTTGTTGACCTTTTCTACAAAGATCCATGTCTTTTCAAGCTCTGCCTGAAATTCATCTGAATTCATATCAATGTGTTGCATGAGGATCCTTTTCTAATTCTTTATCAATATCTTTTGTCATTTTATCAAACTCTTTGGCATATCCTTCTATGGTTTTGCTCCAGGTATCAAGAAAACTTTTTGTTTTATTGAGGTCAATATTGATGTGAGTTTCATTGACTTCAATACCGGCTTCTTTGTCATTGATGATACCTCTCTCCATATCTTTTGCAAATTTATCGGCATGCACTTTGAGGTTTGCTGCCATCTGCTGGAAAAAATCTTTTGTTTTGTTGGTATCAATGATGAGTTTACCGTTATCCGTTGTGATACCCATGTGAGCCAGTTTACTGTTTTTGTTTGTCTCTGCTTCATGCTTTTTGGCTTTTTCTTCCTGCTCTTTTTTGAGTTCGGCACGAAGTTCTGCTTTTGCCTGTGCAGCTACTTTGGCATCATGTTCTGTCTGGTTTTCCTGCGCATTGTTGCATCCCGATAGTGTAAAGAGGATAAAAAGTAAAATAAGTATTTTTTTTGTCATCATTATGGTACCTTTTTTGGTAAAGTTTACCATATTATACAATGAATTGTGGAGAATATGTGAAAATTCTACCCGACAAAGGGTAGAGGGGAGAAGAGAGAAAATTGACGGAGGTTATTTACTACCACATTTACCTTGACCGCATTTTCCTTTGGCTTCTTTTTTCATCTCTTTTTTGTCTGCACCCTTGGATTTACCGGCTTGACATTTCATCTCTTTTTTCATTTCTTTTTTGTCTGCACCGTTACATTTACCTGCTTGGCACTTCATCGGTTTTGGTGTATCTTCTGATGCACATTTTGCATTCGCCATAGTAAATGATAATGCTGCAGCTCCTGCGATGATAAGTCCTAATTTGATTAATTTTTTCATTGTATTTCCTTTTGTTATGTAAATAAATATATGAATGGATTATTTACTGTTCGTCTCCGAAGAGTAAATAATCCAAAGAGAATTTTCCGGCTCCGTGTGAAGCAAATATCGCTAGAAATAGCATGTAATACATTGGTATTTCAAATCCATTGTTGCCCGCAGAAAAACCGTGAGTCAAGTGAACTGTTGTGATTGCCACGATCATGACAACCATTAACGGGAGAGAAATAAGTCTGGTAAACAGACCAAGTGTTAACAGTATAACACCAAGAAGCTCGGTACTTGCCGCCATGTAAGCATTGAGTGTCGGAAAAGGAATTCCCATAGAGTCAAACCAGGTAGCAACAGAGCCAATATCTGACCATTTTTGCATAGCCGGATCATAAAAACCGTAGGCGACTGCAAATCTTGCCAACAAGAGTGAAAGACTCTGTCCGTTACTTAGAATGTTCTTGGTAAATGGGTATAGTTTTTTTAACATATTAACCCTCCTTTATCTTTTGTATCTAAATCAGATGCTTTGGACAATCTAGGTTATCCAGGGTATCTGATCGTTATGGTAAGTTGATACTCACTTTGACACGATGTAAGTATAGTATGAAACCTGTGTACTAACTGTGTATCAAGAACCACATTTGTTAAGTACTTTTTTATCTGTACCACATTTGCTTTTACCTGCTGTATCACCTGACTGGCATTTATGGGTTTTCCCTTTTGCCGAGTTACATTTGCCTGATTGACACTTAGCTACAGTTGCATCATTATTGTATGTACATCCGGTAAAAGCTATGAGTGCCAGTCCCAGTAGTGAACCAAATAGTAATTTTTTCATTTTGTCTCCTTTTTGTTTTTTAGACAATTGAAGTATAGTAAGATTGTTGTGTAATGTCTGTGTATCAGTTTTTATGATAAAGTTCACTGTTCCCGGGAGTTGCACTTAAAGTACACACTATATAATTATGATACAAACATAAAACAATAAAGTAAAAATATGAAAAGAAGAAATTTTTTAATACTGGGCTCTGTGTTGAGTCTTTCTCCCTATATAGATGCAAAAGCGTCCAATGACTTTGAAAAACAGTTCCGAAAAGTTAAAAATCTGATCGCTGCAGTACAGTCACACATGTTCCCGGAAGGAAGCAAAATCCCTTCTGCAAGCGCTATGGATGTCAATACTTTTTTATTTGAAACGATCACGCATAAGAGTTATGACAAAGATATAAGAGTATTTATTCTGGAAGGTGCAGAAGAGTTGGAGCTTCAAACAAAAGGCAGATTTCTTTCGATGGATACAAAAGAAAAAGAGAAAGCACTGCGTACGTATGAAAATACCAGCTATGGAAGTAACTGGCTATCGCGCATCATGACTGTGACCATGGAAGGTATTTTCTCTGATCCTGTATATGGTTCCAATAAAAAAGAAGCCGGCTGGAAAGCACTGAATGCTTACGGCGGGTTGCCAAGACCAAAGACGAGGTATGTAGCACTGTGATAAGTATTAAGATACAATGCAAGCGAGGCACTAAATGACGAGTCATAAATATGATGTTGTAATAGTAGGTTCGGGTGCAAGCGGAGGTGCTGTCGCTTATACCCTCTGCAAAGCAGGATATAAAGTAGCTGTACTGGAAAAAGGGAGACTTATCAAGCGTGATGAGTTCTCTAAAGATGAGTTGGCGTACTGCCGTAGAGATATTGTCACACCCAATCTCTTTGATGAGTACCATGTGATCGAAGAAGAGGTTGATGGAAAATGGGAAGCAACACCCACCTATGATTCCGGATGGAGTTTCTGGAATGGGAATGTGGTCGGAGGATCCTCCAACTTCATGTCCGGTATGTTGCACCGTATGCATCCCGATGACTTTAGACTGAAAAGCAAGTATGGTGAGATAAAGGGTGCAAATGTAGTGGACTGGCCGATCTCTTATGCTGATATGGAACCCTATTATCTCAAAGCAGAAGAAGTGGTAGGGATATCGGGCAAATATGAAAAACACCCCTTTGAACCGCCACGAAGTACGCCGGATTTTACACAGCCTCCCACTAAAGAGAATGCTGTTGTCAAATTGCTCGATAAAAGCTGTGCAAATCTTGATATAAAATCCCTTGTGACAGCAAGGTCGGTACTTTCCAAAAACAAAGGACATAGGGAAGCCTGTTATTATTCCAATTTCTGCGGAAGTTACGGCTGTAGTTCCGGAGCAAAAGGGAGTTCCAGAGAAGCACTTTTAATGCCGGCACTGGCAACTGGTAATCTTACGCTGCTGAGTAACAGTTATGTCAAGTTGCTGCACAGTAGCAGTAAAAATGCCGTTGACTATGCTGTGGTGATCGATACTGTTAGCGGGAAAGAAAAACGTATAGAAGCGAAACTTTTTGTTGTTGCTGCACAGGCACATGAAAGTACAAGACTGTTGTTGAATTCAGCCAATAAATTTCACCCCCATGGCTTAGGAAATAGCTCTGGGGAGCTTGGTAAAAATCTTATTTTCTCTGCAGGGGGCTCCGGACAGGGTGAATTACGCGAAGAGAGTCTTAAAATGATCAAATTCGAAGAGCTGATGCAAACCGGTCTTTTTGTGAACCGTTCTATTCTTGACTGGTATTTTGTGGATCATTGGTGGGATGGTACATTCAAAGGCGGTTCAGTGGAATTCATGTTCGAACATCAAAACATTATTTCCCGTGCGCGTAAAAACAATGAAGAACACGGACGGCTTGTCTGGGGAAGTGAACTGGGAGAAAAGGTCACGGAACGTTTTACAAAACAGAAAAGTATACGTTTCGAGATCTTTAATGACTGGCTTCCCAATGACAATTGTTTTGTGAGTCTGGACAAGACACATAAAGACAAATATGGTATGCCCGTAGGTAAACTTCGTGTGGGAGCCCACCCTCAGGATCTTAAAGTAGGGAAATATATTGCAAAGAAATGTGAAAAAGTCCTGGAAGAGATGGGAGCCAAAAATATTTACTCCTCTGTATCTCCCGTGCCTCCTCAAAATCTTATTGCCGGAGGATGCCGTTTTGGAAACGACCCAGAAACCTCTATCCTCAATAAATATTGCCAGTCACATGACATCCCCAACCTTTTTGTCGCGGATGCCAGTTTCATGCCTACAGGCGGATCTGTGCCGTATACATGGACGATCTATGCAAATGCATTCAGGGTAGCTGATCAGATCGTTAAAGTATTAGAAGAAAAACAAATAGTATAAAATTTGGTTTTATTTTATTTTAAGTGCAATTTGATATCATTTTGTTGAGATGTTGAAAAGCTAACCCTGTTGTGAAGCAGGGACAGAAAGTCATGGGTCTTGTAAAAGATCGCCTGATTGCCAATATTTGTGCAAGTTATTCTGCGTAAGTAACAATTTCTTTCTCAGAAAGATAGATTATTAAAAAATTTTATTATTTGATATAAATCAAAATTAATTGTAGATACTTTTATTTTTGATTAAGATTATTGGTGATACAATAGCCAATATATTTTTTAGTATGGATTTTTATGATCTGTCAATCAATAACTTAAAAAAGGGGATTCATTGAAAAGAGTTTATAAAGTAATGGTGATGTTGTCTGTGATGACTGCAGCGGGTAATGCAGCAACGAAAACAGTTAAACATACAGTCAAAAAAGGGGATACCCTCTATGCCATTGCACTTAAAAACCATACAACTGTAGCAGCGATCAAAAAAGTAAACAAAATAAAAAAAGGACAAACACTTAAATTGGGGAAAGTGTTAAAAGTACCTGCCAAAGCAACTAAAGCAACAGCTTCTAAAAAGAAAAAAAGAGTGCATGTAGCTTCTTCAAAAAAGTCAAGCAGACAAGAAAAGCAGTTGGCTAAAACACTTAAAAGTGTCAAGTTCAAAAAAGCAAACAGTAAAAAAAGCAGTAAATTTTCCATTAGTGATATTCTTTTCAGCGGGAAAGGCAGTAAAAAGTCTATGAAAATGATCAAGCTTGCTAAAAACAAGTTGGGTCGTAGATATGTCTGGGGGGCAGTAGGACAGAAAAATACCTTTGACTGTTCAGGTCTGACCTCATACGTCTGCAAGAAGAACGGTATCAAGATCCCGAGAAGAGCGATCGAACAGTCCAAGTATGGAAAATATGTAAGCAGAAGCAACCTGAAACCGGGTGATCTTATTTTCTTTGATACTTCAAAGAGACATAAAGGTTATGTGAACCACGTGGGGATCTATATCGGTAACAATAAATTCATTCATGCAAGTTCAGCCAAGAAAAAAGTGATCATTACTTCACTAAATAAAAACTTTTACAGCAAGCGTTACAAAGGTGCGAGAAGAGTAGCCTCTCTCTAACCTTCATCCTCAAATGGGCTTCAGCCCATTCCTCCTCATTTTGCTACTTCATCCAACCTTTTTAAAAGCGAATATCATTCTGCTTCGAGTACAGCTCCATGGCTGGCATTTGTTACCAGTGCTCTGTACTGTCTCAACCATTTGCTTTTTAATGGTTTCACGACCGGTTTGAAATTCGCTTTTCTTTCTACAATGATCTCATCACTGAGATTGGCACGTAAAATATATTTATCTACATCCAAGTGGATCTCATCACCATCTTCAAGTAATCCGATCAGCCCACCTTCCGCAGCCTCAGGACTTACATGCCCGATACTCGCACCTCTGGTCGCTCCTGAAAATCTGCCATCCGTGATAAGTGCCACCGAATCACCAAGACCCATTCCCATAATAAGGCTGGTAGGACTCAACATCTCTTGCATCCCCGGTCCGCCTTTTGGACCTTCGTAACGGATAACAACCACATTCCCGGCTTTCACTTTCCCCTGGAGGATACCTTCAATGGCTTCATCCTGGGAGTTAAAACATACAGCTGTTCCTGTAAAAACTCTGTCTCCGGTGATCCCTGCAGTTTTAATAACGGCTCCCTGTTCAGCAAGGTTACCGTAAAGAATAGCAAGACCTCCTACTTCAGAGTAAGGGTTGTCAATGGTATGAATAATGTTCGTATCAAGGATCTTCGCATCTTTGACCTTCTCATACAGTGTTTCCCCTGTCACAGAAAGGTTGTCAAGTAAAATGTCATCCCCCCGTTTCATCATTTCATGCATTACTGCATTTACCCCACCTGCTTTGTTGATGTCTTCCATGTGTACCGTTGTTAGTGACGGAGAGATCTTCGCGATGTGGGAAACTCTTTTTGAAATGGCATTGACATCTTTAAGATTGAAATCAACTTCTGCCTCTTGTGCAATGGCAAGCATGTGTAGAACTGTATTGGAAGAACCACCCATGGCCATATCCACGGCAAAGGCATTTCGTACAGCATTTTCATTGAGGATATTTTTAGTTCGATATTTTTCACGTTCAGCCGCTTCCATTTTTGCAATTTCACAAATACGTTTTGCTGCTTGTTTATAAAGATCGGTTCTCTCAGGGGTTAACGCAAGAATGGTTCCGTTACCAGGGAGGGCAATACCCATTGCTTCCATAAGCGTGTTCATCGAGTTTGCCGTGAACATCCCCGAACATGACCCTCCGCTTGGACAGGCATTGCACTCCATCTCTGTCAGGGTTTCTTCTGTGATATTTCCTGCCTCATACTCTCCTACGCCCTCAAAGACCGTAGCAAGGTCGATTGGAGTCCCGTCATTCATATGTCCCGCAGCCATTGGCCCTCCCGAAACAAATACAGTAGGTACATCCACACGCAAGGCTCCCATGATCATCCCAGGAACGATCTTGTCACAGTTTGGAATAGCGATCATTGCATCCAGTTTGTGTGCATTCATTACCGTTTCGATTGAATTTGCAATGATCTCACGGCTGGGAAGAGAATAAAGCATTCCGTCATGCCCCATAGCGATCCCGTCATCTACACCGATAGTGTTAAATTCAAAAGGAACACAGCCGTTTGCGCGTATCTCTTCTTTTATAACTTCAGAGACCTTGTTAAGAAAAAAGTGCCCGGGAATGATCTCAATGAATGAATTTGCCACACCAATGAACGGTTTGTCAAAATCTTCATCTTTTACGCCTGTCGCGCGCAATAAACTTCTATGTGGCGCTCTGTTAAACCCCTGTTTTATCTCATCACTTCTCATCATTTCGAGCCTTTAGTTATAGTTTTTCGGATTATAGCACAAATACTATTTACTTTTTAAAAAAAATAGGCTATAATCGCACTCCAATTTTAGCTTAAACTCTAAATGCGGTATGGAAATGCGGGCGTAGCTCAGTGGTAGAGCATAACCTTGCCAAGGTTGGGGTCGACGGTTCGAACCCGTTCGCCCGCTCCATAAAAGAGGTCTTCTTGATACGGAACAAAATCCCACATCAATTTATCTCACTAAAGCTTCACCATTAGGTTCAGAAGTTTTAAATTAATATAAGAGTGGAACCATCGCCAAGTTGGTAAGGCCGCAGCCTGCAAAGCTGCTATTCGCCGGTTCGAGTCCGGCTGGTTCCTCCACAAATATTACAATAAATATGGTACCTAAGCCCGGGTGGTGGAATGGTAGACACAGGGGACTTAAAATCCCCCGGTCATTGCGACCGTGCCGGTTCAAGTCCGGCTCCGGGTACCATTAGATGAAACATCAAATGGTACGCTATTTATTCTTCAGCAGAAGACTCAGCGACTAGTCGCTTTGAAGATAGTGTACCTTATTTGGTGTTTCATCTAAACTTTTAAATAGTTTTTTATCTTATTACGATAAAATTCTGTTCTACAAAATGTCGGGAGATGTCAGAGTGGTCGAATGTGCCGGTCTTGAAAACCGGTGAGGGTAATACCTCCGGGGGTTCGAATCCCCCTCTCCCGGCCATCCAAATAATCAATTTAAAGCTTACTACAACGAACTATAAAGCAAATCAATAAATCTCAGTTACACAAAAAAGTACAGATACAGAATCTGTAGGCGTATGCAACAAAGCTTAATATGTATCCAAAAGCTGCCAATCCTATTTCAGGTTTCAGGTGCTTAAAAGTGAAAGTATTCTTACAATCATCACTTTACATTTCCAAAGATAGACAAAAGCTTTTTTATTTAATACGTATTCCGGTTATTAGGAGTATATACGACCTTTACTAGATATGAATGTGAAAATGTACGAGTTAAGATCCATTTATATGCAGAAGATTGTTCTGGATGATCACTGCTGTTTTTAAGTACACAGTATCAGGCTGGCATTGATCTTCCTGGGCAGCCTGAATGGGACTTTAGGAAAGTTCCGGGATTCTGATCGCCTGTCCCGGGTAGATCTTGTCTGCGTCTTTGATGACTTCAATGTTCGCATCTACGATTAGAGGGTATTTGCTTCCGTCTTTATAGAAGTCTGTAGCAATGGCCCAGAGGGTATCACCTTTTTGAATGGTATAGAATACGGGAGTAAACACCTCTTCTTCCCGGACATTCTCTTCAGCAATTTGCGTAAGTGTCACGAGCTGGTCAGAATTGACTTCAGAGATACCTTCCACATTCCCTGCAATAAGAATAGCCTTTTCTTTGGTAGCAGTGTCTGTAGCAATGCCTGCGATCGTTACGCTATCTCCATCAACTTCAATGGCAAGACCCTGTACTGGAAGTTCTGAAAAACTTGACTCTATCTCATTTTTGATCGCTTCTGCATCATCACCTTTGCCGAGCAACTTGCTTCCTGCTTTTTTAAAAAAACTGAATATACCCATTTTGTGTCCTTTTTAGGTTTTTAATATATTCATTATACTTGCTTTTTTTTTAAAATAACTTGTAAGAATATTAAGAGGTATAGAGAGTAAAACGAAGGAGTTTATATCCATAAAATACCTAAACAGGGTTTAGGTATTTAAGTAGATATTAGTCTTTTTTCAAAATTCGAGGAAGTGTGATACCCGTCTGGCTTTGGTATTTTCCTTTTCTGTCAGAGTAGGTTGTTTCACATTGTTCATCTCCCTGCAGGAAGAGAACCTGTGCGATTCCTTCATTGGCATAGATCTTTGCCGGCAGAGGCGTTGTGTTGGAGATCTCAATGGTAATATGACCTTCAAACCCCGGTTCAAAAGGTGTGACATTCACGATGATCCCGCAACGGGCATAGGTACTTTTCCCAAGGCAGATCGCCAAAGTGTCACTTGGCATTTTGAAGTACTCAATGGTTCTTGCCAAGGCAAAAGAGTTTGGAGGTACGATACAGACATCTCCTTTAAAATCTACCACATTGTTCTGGTTGAAATCTTTTGGGTCAACCACTTCTGCATTAATGTTTGTGAAGATCTTGAATTCGTTAGAAACACGAATGTCATACCCGTAGGAACTTAGTCCGTACGAAACGACACCTTCTCCAACCAAGCCCTCGCAAAAAGGGGTGATCATTGCTTCATTGATCGATTTTTCACGTATCCATTTGTCTGATTTTAAACCCATAGTTTCCCTTTATCTGATGATTTTGATGTCAGCGTTCGTTTTCATCTTTTCAAAATAGTCTTTGAGCGCTTTGCCTTGCTGCTGCTGTCTCCATCTCCCCGCAACAGCACCTTTTGCATCTTCAAAAGCCATAGCTCTTTGGCCATTCTTGGAGATGATCTTGTAGGTAATGAAACGGTCTCCGGCATTAAATGGTCGGGTAAATGAACCGTTTTGTGTCTGTAGTAGTGTGCCCAGAAGTGATGAGTTCAGGGTGGAAGTACTTTTTTTGACAGAACGGCTTTTGACCCCTCTGCCTTTTTTCTTTGTTTCCAGGAATTTCTTGAGTGCTTCTTCTGTGCTCGCGGAATATTCGATCATGGAGATGGAGGTGGGGATGATAAACTCTTTTTTATGGTTTTCATAAAAGATCTTCAGTTCATCTTCACTTGGCTTAGTAAGCGTTGCCGCAACTTTTTCTTTATAGAATTTTTGCTTTTTCAGTGACTCTTTGATCGATTTTCGATACTTGGTCCATGACGTACCCTGCTG
>JAMONL010000060.1 GCA_027065815.1 Sulfurovum sp. | reverse complement strand
TATTTAAAAGCACTGAGTTTAAATAGAGAATTCCCTTTTTTGGATACAAAGATCATCACTTCCTGGAATGCTATGATGATCAAAGCACTTTTCTCGGCTTCAAAAATAGATGAAAAATATGCACGACTTGCAGAAAAACGGCTTAATGCGTTATTCATGCTCATGCGAGAGAAAAATACTTTGTATCATCAAACCCTTCTCGGTAAAAAGCCTAAACAGAAAGCGCTGCTGGAGGATTATGCGTTTTTAATGGACGCCCTGATTGAAGGATACGAAAAAACATACAATAAGAGATACTTGGATTTGTTAATGCAATTAGCAAAAGAGACTACAGAGAAGTTTTACAAAGAGAATCGTTGGTATCTGAGTGATGACGGTATTGATGCCTTGGCTGATTTCGATGATAAATACTATACAGCGGCACTCTCTTTGGTCTTGGAAGACTTTGTGCGAGTGGCTTCTCTGACGGAAGTGCTTGAATACAATCAAATCGTCAAAAAAACTTTGAAAGCAGAAGGTGCTGTACTGGAAGAGTCTCCTCAAGGTGCTGCCAAGTTACTGCATACTTTTTTACGTTTGAAAAAGGGAGATGTGATCATAAAGTCAAAGTTGGATCATTTACTGGCTGCCAAAAATGAGATAGGAAAAATGCGTTATCCTTTTGTTTTGAGTAAAACAGAAGAGACAGATAAATATCTGGCATGCAGAGTGAACAGCTGTTTTGCCTATGATAAAAATATCACAGCCTTGATAGAGAAAATAAATAAAATGGTGAAGTAAAGATGTTAACAATGAATGATGATCTTGAAGGTGCACTGAAAGCGTATCTTGTACTTTTGGATGAAGGGGAATATTTTGAAGCCCATGAAGTCCTTGAAGAGGCATGGCACCCTTTGCGTTTGGCAGACCATCCTCTAAAGAATCTTGTGAAGGGGTTCATAAATGGAGCAGTTTCTTTTGAACATTTGAAGAGAAATAGAAAGAATGCAGATCAAAAAGCGCGCCGAGTCATGGTATCCTATGAAAGACACATTGGCTTGTATCATGAAGAGATCGAATATGCAACTCTTTTTAAAGAAGCATATGAAAAGATAGAGACATTAAAATCAGCACACCCTGAGGTCTTTTAATGTTTTGGTATCATAATATAACCAAGCACTCCTACAACTCGGTGCGGATCAATCCGAACAGACTGTCGTGGGAAGATCAGCCGAGTACCTATAAGAATTATCCGGATAGCTATACAAAGTATAAACTTGATCTTGACACAGAAGAAGACAGTTTTCTTTATCATATCGCCGGACTCACCGCAAAAAAATCGTATCCAAGCGGAGAGTATTATCTGCGTATCAATCCGAGTGCAGGTGCTTTGTACCCTAATGAACTCTACTTTCAGGTACGTGGTGTTGAGGGTAAGATAGATGGTATATACCATTATGAAGTAGCCTCTTCGTCTATTGTCTTATTGCAGGCTATTTCAGAAGATGGGGGCTTGGAATCTTATTTTGGCTACAGAACTGCCATGAAAGGCTATCTGTTCTTAGTCTCAGCGGTCTATTACCGTTCTTCCTGGAAATATAAAAACCGTGCATTCCGCTATTGCCTTTTAGATGCAGGACACCTTTTAGGCAGTATAGAAGCTTCGGCTCTGCTCAAGCCGCATGCTGTGCAGATCTGTTACAGGATACAAAGAGAGAAGCTTAATCGTATGTTCGGATTTGAAGAAAGAGAATGGTTTTTGTCAGGATGCTCTATGGCAGTGCCTATGCAGCATACAGAAGTCAGACCCCTTGAGTTTTCGTTACCTTATGTGGAGGCAAGTGGCACATTTGAAAAAAACCCATTGATCGAAGAGGCGTATGAAGCAAGTATGCAGATGGGATCCTGTAAAAAAGGCATCAAAGCACCAAAGTTCAGTTATGAGATAACAAAACTCAAAGAGACTATTTTTAACAGAAGGTCGCAAAGAGGGTTTAATGAAGGTGCCATTACCAAAGGGCAGTTTAATTTTATGATGGAGATGATCCATCAACCCATACTCTCAGATTGTGATGAGAAAGTGACTATCTATGTCGTGGTCAATCGTGTGTTGGATATGCCTCTTGGACTTTACAAGGATGGGGAGTATATCAAGTATGGCGATCTCGCACACAAGGCTGGATATCTGAGTTTGGAACAGTACAGTCTCTCCACACAGGGGGCACTTGTCTTTTTCCTCACATCGGATGCAGAGAATTATCAGGCTTTGTATCAAAAAGCAGGGATTATCGGACACCGGCTTTATATCGCTTCGCTTTACCTTGGTCTAGGGTGCTCCGGGATCGGTGCCTATTATGATGATGAAGTCAATGATTTTGTCGGTAATAATGAAATGGTACTGTATGCTTTAGCCGTCGGAAAATAAGTTCAAAAATATTGAAGTTAAGCATAAAATAATTACATATTATCTTTTGGTTAATCTTATGTTATAATTCCAATAAAAAAGGATAATAATGAACAGATTACCTTGGTGGATGGGCGGCATATTGATGTCCGGACTTCTCTTACTGACTTTTTCCATATTCGGTGCAGACAGACCCATAGGCGCTTCTACATACGTTCCCTATTTTGCAGGGATCATCTTTGATCTTGACCCTGAAAAATACACTTACTTAAAAGATATTCAGAATTCGGGGGCATGGGAGGGTGTAATGCTTTTTGGTGCGCTGGTCGGTGGTTTTGTGACTTCGGTTTTTATTACCAAAAGTTTCAGATTCTCTCTGATCCCTACAGGGTGGAAGAAGTATAAGAACAGTTCTATCGTCTCCAGACTGCTTTGGAGTTTTTTCTCCGGTTTTGTGATGATCATCGGTGCCCGTCTGGCAGGAGGATGTACTTCAGGACACTTTATGTCAGGAATGAGCCAGATGGCGATCTCGTCAATGATCTTTGGTGCAGTGGTTATGATCTCATTGGTGATCACCGGAAAACTTTTTTACAATACAAAGGAGCAATAGATGCAGGTTGTTGTGATGACAGAAGGAGAGGATATCCTTTCACGTATTGTCCAAATGTTTGAAAATGTGATCAATCAGGGACACGGATCTTTAGCTCTTGTTTTTTTGATAGGTATTATATTTGGGGGGATCATCCAGTATACGAGAGTGGATAAATTTGAAAAGATCGCCGGTTTTTCCATGTTGAAAGATACGATCATTCCTAAAATGCTGTTTTTGGCAGTAGGTCTGACAAGTATCGGTCTCTACTTTATGATAGAAGCAGGAGGTGCACATTATCATGTGAAGCCTATTCTTTTACAGGGATTGGTCATAGGCGGTACGCTTTTTGGTATTTCTATGGCC
>JAMONL010000059.1 GCA_027065815.1 Sulfurovum sp. | reverse complement strand
CAACAAAGAGGAAGCACTGGCAAAACTGGAGAATCTAAAAAAAGCTTATCCCCAAGCCTGGATCATTATGACAGCACACTTTTCCAATTGGGAATTGGCAGCACATTTTCTTGCCAAACACGGATACCCTATGTTGGCTGTCGGCAGAGAAGGTGACAATAAGCTGATCGACAAAAAAATCACGATCCCGTTCAGAGAGAAATTTGGCAGCCGTTCAGTCTACAAGAATAAGGCAGCCATCTCTATTTTGAAACATTTGAAACGGGGTGAGACAGTGGGGGTACTTATTGACCAGAAATCGGATGTCAAAAAAGGTGTCAAAGTAAAATTTTTTGGTAGAGATGTGTATACTGCAAGTATTGTTGCTGTAATGAAGGAAAAACTGGATGTTACCGTTGTACCTATCTTTCTGGCAAGAGTAGGAGAGGGTAAGTATGAACTTATTGTGAAGGATCCAGTGAAGGAAACCGGGGATATTGTTCAAATGACCCAGGCATATAATGATGAAATGGAGAATATCGTAAGAAAGTATCCTTCTCAATGGTTCTGGATGCATAACAGATGGAAGATATCATGAATAATAATAAGGAAATATAGATGTTGGCATCAACTTTAAAACAGGTAAGAAGCATCAATATAAATACAGCTATTAATTATGTTGCAGTTTTTTATGCATTTAGTTTGCCCATTTCACGTGCAGGAATCTCCTTGGGTACGGCACTCTTATTCCTCCTGTGGCTTATTGAAGGGAATTTTAAAGATAAGTTTCGTTTTTTGATCAAAAATAAAGTGATCATTGCACTTTTTGCTTTTGTTACATTTTCAGCACTTTCGCTTTTATGGAGCAGTGATCATGTGATCGGTCTCAATAATTTACGTAAATACTGGTATTTCCTACCCATACTTGTTTTTGCAACCTCGATAAAAAAAGAATACTTTTTTAGGATATTGTCGGCATTTTTGTTTGGCATGCTTATCAGTGAGATAATTTCTTACGGTATCTTTTTTGAATGGTGGAATTTTAAAAATATCCCTCCCGATAATCCTTCCCCTTTTATGCATCATATTGATTACTCTATGTTCTTAGCTATGACATCACTTTTATTATTGAACCGTTTCTTTTTTGAAGCATCTGTGAAATTAAGAATATTTTACTTTTTTTATTTTTTGACAGTCACAGCAAATCTATTTCTAAACGGGGGAAGAACAGGGCAACTTGCTTTTGCCATCACAATTTTTATTGTAGGGTTTATCAATATTAAGAATAAACTTTTGGCTTTTGTCTCTATGCTTATCCTTGTTGTTGCCATCTTTTTTGTCGCATACAACATTAGTCCTGTCTTTAAAACAAGATTTGATCAGGGAGCCAATGAAGTAAATAAGATCTCATCAGATACGAAAGATCAGTTTCAAGGATCCTTTGGTATGCGTTTGGCAGTATGGAAAGAAGCGATGAAGATCGTACCGGAACATCCACTGCTCGGCGTGGGAACCGGAGACGAAATGCATGTAATAGAAGATCAGATAAAAAAGAATCAGTATGATGAGAGTTATATTCGTGTATTGCATACTATGATAAAATTTAATTATCACAATACTTATGTGCAGTTTATTGTCCAACTTGGTATTGTTGGATTGTTTTTGTATTTATTGATCTTTTACAGGATCATTCAACTCAAGATCAAAGATACTGGATTATCAAACCTTCGTTATATCTTTGTTTCCGTTTTTATGCTTTCTTCTATGTTCAACCAAATGTTTTCCGTGCAGTTTTCATTAGCATTTTTTGCATTTTTTATAGGGATATTCATTGCTGTCTCCCAAGTGGAAGAAGAGGAGTTCTTCATTAAATATTAACTATTTTTCTTCATACCTATGATGGTATGATAGAGTTTTTCAAGTTGTGTTTTTTTATCAAATTTCTCAAATACTTTTTTCAAACTGTTTGAAGCTAATGTGTCTTTGAATGCACTATCTTCATAAAGGAGTCTGATCTTGCTACTTAGGTCATCACTGCTCCCGTCATAAAGAAGACCATCTATCCCATCATCGATGATCTCAAGCGGACCGCCTCTGTCTGTGGCAATGACGGGGGTTCCGTTTGCCATGGATTCTATGATGACCAGTCCGAAAGTTTCATTTTGTGTGGCAAGAACGGTGACATCACATAATTTCATATAGGTATCAGCTTCTTTTGTAAAACCGGTAAAGATTACTTTGTCTTCAATCCCCAGAGTTTGACACATGGTATGGAGTCTTTTCAAATAAGTATCGTCCATCGCTTCGCCAATGATAAAAAGTTTAATATCCAATGTTTTTAATTTGGATATTGCTTCTATGACCACATGCTGGTCCTTACCCTCCTGCATCCTTCCGATAATGCCGACGATGAATTCATTGTTGATATGATACTTATTTTTTAATTCTTGTATATTTATATCTTTTTTAGGATCAACCCCCAGGTAGATCAATTTTATGTCGGGTCTGACAGAAGAAGGAATGAATTTGATCAATTGTGCTTCTACCTGACGTGTCACAGCATGAATGGTTGAAATATGTTTATAGAGCCATCGGTGGTAGATATCATCTTTAAAGCGGGTCATCCCCATATGCCGGGAAAGAATAATGGACGGTTTTCTTCTGCTCAGAATTTTTGCAAGCACAACAGTGATCATATCTCTGTTCCAGTGAAAATGCAGTGTGTCTATATTGCTTTCATCAATATACTTTGATAGTTTATAGGCAGAGAGAAGAGGAAAAAATTTATTTCGTTTGACATACAGTTTATCTGTACCCTGGAGGTAATTGTCCAACTTCTGGTTCGGAGCAACTACAATCCTGCACTCTCCTTTTTGTGAAAAAAAGTTGTGACACTGTACGGTGAAAAGTTCCAGTCCGCCTAAGCCGGGAGAGAGGCAGACCTCTAAGATTTTTTGATTCATAAAATACCGATTTACATTTTTTTGGATATAATTTTAATTATATTCCTAATTAGGTAAAACTTTGTATAAATATAAAATAAATAATCTCTATGACTACTTTGAAAGTTTTATACTAAATATCAGAAATGATTTCAGGGAAAACAGCAAGAGTATCCATAAAGCACGAAATGAATTAAAGATCATCACCTATCAGAATGAAGATCTTGTTGTAAAATCATTTAAAGTTCCGAATTTAATACGGCGTCTTTTTTATACATTTTTTCGTGACACAAAAGCCAAAAAATCCTACGATTATTCTCTCCGGATCGGAAAATTTACACCGGAACCCATAGCCTATATAGAGTATTATCAGCATAATCTGCTGTCGGACAGTTATTTCATCGCTAAAAAATTTGAATATGACTTTACGATCAGGGAACCGCTGCTTGA
>JAMONL010000058.1 GCA_027065815.1 Sulfurovum sp. | reverse complement strand
GATTGTTGCTCCCAGTCTAAAGGTATTGGTATCTTTCCAGTTACGCGCCAAAGGTGTATCAAATATCGGTACAAGCGCAGGTGGTATTGGAGAACCATAGCTAAAATCCAATGATTCATAAGCCGACCAATAGGTTCTCTCATAATTGAATTCGAGTGTAAATGTATTATTCCAGGTTTTTGCAATAGACAAATTCAATGCTGCCGGTAACGGTACAGAAACATCTGCATCATACTGTTTACCCACACCTCCAAAATAAAGGTTTGCCTGTCCCTCTTCATCAAGATCAACATTCGAACGGTAGGTTGCAGCTAAAATAATATCTGCAGTCGGTTTATACGTTGCGGCCAGGTTATACCCAAATTCTACCGTATTTCCTTCCATCTCTCTTTTTACAGGGGCTATCGAACCACCATCACTGTCTACAACACCTTCACTATAGATAAGGCGTAAACCTCCTCCCACAGCAAACTGATCATTGACCCGATAGGATACAGAGGGGCTAAGCTCAATAATTTTAAGTGTGAACTCTTCAGCATAAAGTTTTTGATATGGGGAATCCCACCTTTTTGTCAATCCTCCTGGTGCCGTCAGACTCACACCCCATCTAAAGTCACCCATAGGTGCCGCCACATAGTGGGCATTTGGGATCAAAATATTCTCTGTTTCCGACTCTCCTGAATATGGATCAGCTAATGTATAGATATTGGGAGGAAGATGTGCCAGAGTAATGGCACCTTCCACATACTGTTTGTCCCCCATAAATGCCATATTGGCAGGGTTGTAATAAGCTGTATCCGCACCTGTAGTATGTGCAACATATGCTGCACCCAAAGCCATAGAGTTCAATGACTGCTCAGGGATCTTGTATCCACCTGCTACCAATAATCCGCTTGTGATCACACTTAATGCTACTATTCTTTTCATCATTTTTCTCCTAATATCCTATTGTCGCCGCTCTTACCTGAGCAAATATTGTTGCTGTAACACCGTATGCTACCGGTCCACACTCTGAATGTCCATATCTCAATGACGTTGCGGGATCCTTTGTTACCGCAACTTCAACAGGTATTAAACTGACACTGATTGATCCTTCCGCTGTCATATTACCCTCTGTTGCCGCTGAAATGGCAAAAGGTATAACATCGTCTCCTAAACAATGAACTAATTGTATCGGTGTCTGAGCTTTCCATTTATACATATCATTGGCTAATACTGCCTGCTTGAACCAGTTATTTGGATTTGTAAAGAAATCCTGAACAAAAGAGGGATTAAATAATCCATCTGGACCTGTTGTCGTCATTGTCAATTCAGGATCAATTTCAGTACGTGTTTTTGAACCATCAAAAAGACCTTCCAATTTAGAAGCATACGGTTCATTGACAACATTTGATACATCTTCCGAATAAGCATTTGCATAAGCATAAGCAATATCAGCCATAAAAGAAGGAACTGACAATGTTGGCTGACTCAATACACCTTGCGCCATAAGATCAACCGCATATGGTCCGGCCATCGGAGCTGCCATTGTGACTTGCAATTCACCCTCCATCTCTATCTGCTGCAATGCCGCCATAGCTGCATATCCACCTTCACTGTAACCAGTAAGGAAAAGCTGTCCGTTTAAATTGATGTTATTCTCTGCAGCAAACTTATTTGCCGCTGTAATAAAGTCAACTGTTGCACTTGCCAAAGATTTTTTCAAAATGAACGGATGATAATGACTGGAAGAATCACCAAAACCTATATAATCCGGCTGCAAAGTCACAAAAGCAAAAAGTGATGTCAATATAACAGATGAACCTGCCGGTGCACTTGTATTTGCCGCTACCACTGTTGGTGCTTCTGCATTGGCAAAGATCGTTCCATGATCATCGCTGACCACTGAAAATCCTGCCTGGCTCATTGCTTCGGGAACTCCTGTCGGTACAACCATCAAACCTGAAACTTTTACACTGTTACCCTCTTCATCTGTTGTTGTATAAGGGATCTTATAGGCTTTATACCCATAAACCGTTGTACTCTCATCTACTCCAGGTGTTCCTGCGGCTATCAAAGACCCTTTAATGCTCTCTCCATCCAGATCAACAACAACCTCTCCGTTACTTACCTGCTCATTGATCGGCTGATCCAGATCACTTTCACAACCTACAAAAAACAGTACAGATACTACCAATATCACTTTACTTAAATGTTTCATACTTTTCCTTCCTTTTTTAGTTAAAGTTCCTATCATAAATGAACTTGAGTCAAAATCCCGAGGGATCCTGACTCAAGCTCAAAATGACATACTTCTGTTTTATGTTTCTATCAACGCATACAGCGCTTTGATCTCCTCTGCCCAAATTGTTGCATCAATGGTTTCCAGCACCAACGGAATGTCATCCATCCGTGGGTCATTCATGATGAATCTAAAGGCATCCCATCCTATCTCACCCTGCCCCAAAGACTGATGTCTGTCCACTCTCGAACCTAATTTGGGTTTGGAATCATTGATGTGCATACCCATCAGATACTTGGAGCCTACAATTTTCTCAAATTCATCCATGGTCTGATCATAAGCTTCTCTGGTACGTAAGTCGTACCCGGCTGTGAATGTATGACAGGTATCTAAACAGACACCTACTCGGCTTTTATCTTCGATTTTATCAATGATGTAGCCTAAATGTTCAAACTTGTACCCAAGGTTTGAGCCCTGTCCTGCCGTGTTTTCTATGATCAGTTTTACATTGGAATCTTTAGTCGCTTCAATGGCAAGGTTCATGGAGTCGGCAATGACATCCAGACAATGCAATTCCACAGCCATCAGTTTATCCATATATTCAGGGTCTTTTTTAGGAATCTTTACCAAATGAGAGCCGGGGTGAAAATTGAGTTTATCCAGTCCAAGTAAGCGGCATCGTTCCAACTCATCAATGAAGGCATCACGTGACTTTTCAAGTTTTTCTATTTCAGGGTGCCCAAGATTGATCAGATAAGAATCATGTGGTAACACATGTTTTGGCAGGATGCCGGCCAATTCCATATTTTTATGGAAAGCATCAATGGTCTTTGTTTCCAGCGGCTTGGCCACCCACTGTCTCTGGTTCTTCGTAAAAACAGCAAAGGCCTTTGCTCCGATAGCCATAGCATTCAATGGTGCATTGTCAACGCCACCACTGGCACTCACATGCGCTCCTACAAATTTCATTTTCTTCCTTGTTTGTTATTGTTTTTTCACTTTTATAAGTATATGATTGATTGTATCACGAAAAATTATCTCATTATTTAAAACGCTGTAATGTATATTATATTTATTTTCTTTTACGATATTTTGTGTAAAGCCGTTACGGGTTTTCTTCAGATTTTGACTTGAAAAGACAGGTTTCCCTCTAAAAATGTGTTCTAAAACCGTGTCAGGATACACTTCAGTCAACACCTGTTGATTAAACTTTTTTCGGGACATACAGGAAAAAAGGTTCATACAGACAGAGTTTCCTGAGATGCTCAAAGACATGACAGCCTGTCCAGATCCATAGATCTCTGCTTTCACTTCCGTGCTGTTTTCATAGACAAAACCCATATCGGCATACTTGAAAGTAGGTGTTTTAAATACAATGTAGGCAGCATTTTCTTTTAGGTATTGTGGCGTACCACAAGCAGTAAATAATGTGTATACGAACAACATAGGAAGTAGGATTTTACGGGACATTTGAAACTCTTTTATATTTTTAAAAAATTATACCCTCTTTAAGAGAAAATTAAGCACCCTATCACTATAATTTCGTCCACAAGTTGTGAATGGCCCCTTCGTCTAGCGGTTAGGATCCATGGTTTTCATCCATGTTACAGGAGTTCGAGTCTCCTAGGGGTCACCATTTGTATCTTGTAAACTTTTTAAATTTTGTTGGCCCCTTCGTCTAGCGGTTAGGATCCATGGTTTTCATCCATGTTACAGGAGTTCGAGTCTCCTAGGGGTCACCAACAAAATCTTCCCCAATTACTTTCCAATAGAATGATCTAACTGTGCCAAAGCAATATAGTAGTCATAATAGGCTGTTACCAGATTAGACAAAGACTGAATATACCCCTGTTGTGCATCCTGCAATTCTACATAATCCGAGAGATCATTTTCATAGCGTTTTTGTGCCTGATCGAACTTTTTTAGACTGGCTTTGGCAATACTTTCAGAGAGATTGACATTTTTTTTGCTTCTTCTTACACCTATATAGGAATCAACTACCTGACGTTTGATCGCCAATTTGACAGCCTGCTGTTGAGAAGAAGCTTTCAGTACAGCAATTTTTGCTTCCTGTACTTTTGCATCTGTCTGATAACCGGAGAAAAGATTCCAGTTCATCTGCACCGCTATCTGCCCCTGTTTTTCAGGTAATGGCAAGCCTCCACTGTCATCCACATGCTGTGCCGTATAATTTGCACCCACAGAGAGTGTAGGGTAATAATCCCCTTTGGAAGTTTCCACATTGGACTGTGCACCACGAATACTGTGTATGGTACTCTGCATGGCATAACGGTGGGTATAGGCAAAAGATTCCAACTTTCCCAAAGAGATACGTATAGCTGGCAGATTCCGGCTTAGATTAGGCAGAGAGAGTTTTTTACTATACAAGCGATAGTTTCCGTTATACGGTACAAGACCTATCAACTCTTCCAGTATCGCTCTTCGCAGTTCAAGATCATATTTGGCATTTTCGAGATCAAGTTTTGCCTGCTCGACCTGTACCTGTGCATCGGAAACATCAATGATCGTTTTGATCCCTGAAAGCAGGTATTTTTGTGCCCGGTTCAGCTGCTGTTCCTGAAGTTTGACATTTTTACGCTGCACGTCAATAATGCTTTTTGCTTTTAAAATATCATAATAGGCTTTTTTTACATCATAGATCTTGTCTGAAATGATCTGTTCCATTTGTGCCTGGTATGCCAAGGTTTCCTCTTTGGTACTTCCTACAAAACCGCTGGTCTTTCCAAAGTCATACAGGAGCTGGGAAGCACCCAGTGTGCCCGAGAGAAGATCAATATTTGTGCTATGACTCTGAAATCCGTTATGCTGCTTACCTGCATTTGCACTTAAATCTACAGAAGGGAGGTAAAAGCCTTCGGCTGATTTACTACGCTGTTTTGCCGCTTCAAAATCAAAACGGCTGTTATCAATATCCGGACTGTGTTTTAACGTAAGTTCTATGATCTCATCGATCGTCAAGGTATGTTCTCCTGCCTGCAGAGACAAGGTAAAGAAGGAAAAGAAGAGTAATATTCCTTTAAGCCAATATCTTACCTTCATTTTTTCTCCTTCGTGAAGCGTTCTTTCATGCGTTCAAGTACCACAAAGAGTATAGGTGTCAATAAAAATGTCAATATGGTTGACATCAGCATACCGCCAAAGACCGCGGTTCCCAAAGACTGTCTCGAAGCTGCGCCTGCACCTGAAGCAAATACCAAAGGCAAAATACCCAAAAGGAAAGCAAACACGGTCATGAGAATAGCACGCATTCGAAGAACAGAAGCCTGGATCGCCGCCTCAATGATCTTCATGCCGTCAGCCTTAAGCTCTTTTGCAAACTCGATGACAAGAATGGCATTTTTACTTGACATTCCTATGAGCAGTACCAGACCTATCTGCGTATAGATATCATTGAGCAGTCCTGCCATCATATTGGCACCCAGTGCACCGAACATGACCACAGGGATCGGCAGCATCACCATCAATGGTGTCAACCAGCTCTCATACTGTGCAGAGAGGAAGAGAAAGACCATCAGCAGTGACAAGATAAAGATGAACACAGCTGCATTTCCTGCCTGCTTCTCCTGCAATGTGATCCCGGAGTATTCATACCCGATCTCAGGAGGAAGATATTTCTTTGCAAGCTCTTCAATGGCAGTAATCGCATCTGCTGAAGAGAATCCGCCTTTGATGTTATGCACACCATTCACAGCAATGGACTGATACCCATTGAAATGCGTAATAACGTTCGGGCCTATGGTATTCTTGATCTTGACAATGGTGGAAAGCGGGATCATCTCTCCTTTGTTATTTTTCACAAAAAAGGCTGTAATGTCGTATTTCATCGTTCTATACATCGGGTCAGCCTGTAAAAAGACTCTATACGTCTTTCCAAACTTGTTAAAGTCATTCACATACAAAGATCCCAAATAGGTTTGCAAAACAGAAAAAACATCATTGAGTTTTAAGCCAAGAGAGAAAACCTTATCACGATCAATATCTACATAGAGCTGTGGGTAGTTTGCATTGAACATCGTATAGGCCATCATAATGCGTTCATCTGCCTTAAGTTTTTTAATGAAATCCAATGCTTCTTTCTCAAATGTTTTCATAGGCAGTGCTCTACGATTCTGCAGTTTCACTTCAAAGCCGCCAATAGCAGAGATACCAGGGATGGACGGTGCTCCAAAGATCCGAGTTTTGGCTTCCTTTACCTCTCTATTGATCTTTGTCTGCAGGGTAGTGATGAGTGAGGGAACGGATGTCTCTACTGTCGTACGCTGATCCCAGTCATCCAGAATAATATAGAGTGTGGCATTGGAAGAATCGGCAACCCCGGTAATGGTATTGAAACCGTTAATGCTTACCACATCATGTACCCCTTTGGTCTTTTTCAGTATCTTCACGATCTTCTGAGTGGCGGCTTCAAGATTTTTCAGTATGGTTCCGGGAGCCAAGGCGACAGAAGCAATAAGCGTACCCTGGTCTTCATTAGGGAGGAAGCCTGTCGGCAATAGCTTAAAGGCACCAAACGTTGCACCTAAAAGCAATACATACACCAAAAAGATAACTATCCAGCCTTTTATGAGCCCGTGCAATACTTTTTCATAACCTGATTTCAGCGCATCCAATCCTTTATTGAAGGTACGGAAAAATAGGTTTTTCTCACCGCTATGTCCACGCAGAATAATTGCTGCCAATGCCGGAGAAAGTGTCAATGCCACAATGGATGAAATGAGTACGGAAAAAGAAATGGTCATCGCAAACTGTTGATAGAGTGCGCCTGAAATACCGGGAATGAAAGTGACAGGTACAAAGACCGCCAACAAAACCAAGGTTGTAGAAACAATAGGAGCAAAGATCTCTTTCATCGCAGTAATGGTTGCTTCTTTTACAGAGATATCGGGATATTTTTGCAAATTGGCTTCTACATTCTCTACCACCAGAATAGCATCATCCACGACAATTCCAATGGCAAGAATAAGCCCAAAAAGGGTTAAGGTATTGATGCTGAATCCCATAAGCAGCAAAGCAGCAAAGGTACCGATAAGCGAAACAGGGATCGCCACAGCAGGAATGATAGTTGCCCGAAATGACTGCAGGAAAAGATAGACCACAAGCAGTACCAGTATAAGTGCTTCAAAAAGTGTTTTGACCACCTCATCGATGGAAACTTCCACAAACTTAGTCGTATCGTAAGTGGCAGCCAGGCTGATCTCTTTTGGAAATGTTTTCTGTAATTCTTCCAGTTTCTTTTTCACTTTGTGTGCCACATCCAGTGCATTGGCATTGGGAAGTTGGAAAATACCCAGCATAGCACTTGGTTTGCCATTGAGTTTTGCAGAAGAGATGTAACTCTCTGAACCCAACTCCACTCGAGAAATATCTCTCAGGTAGATCTTTGAACCATCTTCATTTTCACGGATAATGATCTTTTCAAATTCTTCAACCGAACTCAGACGTGTTTTTGCCACAAGTGTGTACTGGTATTTGGTCTGTGTCGCCAATGCAGTATCACCAATGGTTCCGAGTGAGACTTGAATGTTCTGCTCTTTGATCGCTTGTGTGACCTCATTGAGCGTGACACCTAAAGCAGAGAGCTTGTCGGGATTGAGCCAGATACGCATAGCATAACGGCGCTCTCCAAAACTTTGCACATTGGAAACCCCCTCTATTCGTTTGAGTTCATCTACAATGTTCAATGAGGCAAAATTGGAAAGAAACAATGCATCATGACGCGGATTGCTTGACTGCACAGAGATCATCTGAAGCATAGAGGAGGAGAGTTTTTTGGTACTGACCCCTTTTTGTTTTACGGCATCAGGCAGCATAGGCAATGCCAGAGAGACACGATTTTGAACATCTACTGTTGCCATATCCAGGTCACGGGAAAGATCAAAATAGACCTTGATGGTAGAAGTACCGTCAGAAGAGGAAGAGGACTCCATATAGATCATCCCCTCCGTACCGTTCAACTGCTCCTCTATAGGCGAAGTAACCGTTTTTTCAACCACCTCGGCAGAACCTCCAGGGTAGTTTGAACTCACCTGCACAGAAGGAGGAACAATTTGCGGGAATTGGGCTACGGGAAGGATATTGAGCGCAATAAGTCCGACGATAACAATGAAAATAGAGATGACCATCGCCACAATGGGACGTTTAATAAAAAAGATCGAGAACATCGCTTTACTGTTTCACTTTCACAGGATTGGCAACTTCTGTAGGTGTTACTTTCGTGCCTTCAGTCAAGCCGGCAATGGTTCCGACTATCACCCTGTCACCCTCTTTGAGAGAATCCCCAATGAGTACAAGATCATTGTTGGAGAAGAATGGTTCAACATGTATAGCATGCACTTCATTGTTGGCATTGACCACGTAAACGTAACGTCCCCCCTGGTCTTGAGAAACCTGGTCAGGATGAACAGCCAATACCTTATACTTTCCCAAAAAGAGTTCAACTTCTACAAAACTTCCGGGGAAGATATACCCTTTTTCATTCTCAACCACTGCACGCATTGCCACAGTACCGGTACTACTGTTGGATATGTTGTCAATAAAGTCGATCTTGCCATTGAGTGTCTCTGTGATCGTGTGATCACCTCGGATACTGACTTTGACTTTGGGTTGTTTCTCTTTGCTGTAACGTTTGATCAACGCGACTTCCCGTGCACTTGGGTTAAAATTGACATAGAGTTTTTTACTTTCAACAATTTTTGAAAGGACTGTTCCCACCGAGACAATATTGCCTGTAAGCACAAGGGGTTTACCTATCTGTCCGTCAATACTCGCTTTAATATCACAATACTCCAGATCCAGTGTTGCTCTTTGCAGGGCTGCCTTGTCTGACCTGATCGTCGCTTCAAGCTGCTTGAGTGTGGCTGTCAGTTCATCAAGTTTTTCACGTGGTGCGAGTTGCTCTTTGACCAAAGGGGTATAGCGTTTCACATTTGCTTGTGCCAAAGCATATGAAGCTTTGTCTTTTTCCAGGATTGCATTTTGCTGATCCCATGCTGCCTGATACTCACTTTTATCGATGGCGAACAAAAGGTCACCTTTTTTCACCTGCTGCCCCGGCTGAAAATGATAGCCTTTAAGTTCACCTCCTACTCTGGCGATCACATCCACCTCATCAAAGGCTTGTGTCTTTCCCGAAAAGTAGATCCAGACAGGATAACTCTCTTTTTTAATGGTATGTACATTCACGGCAATAGGCGCTTCCGGCAGTGCGGCTTGGCTTTGCTCTTTTTTTTCACTACATCCGGACAACATCATTAAGATCGTCATAGACATGTATATTATATTTTTTATTGACACACTTGTTTCCTTGAAGAGGGAGGTACTCGAATAACCTGTATTATAACACAGAGGTATAAATGTGCCCGGTATTTTATTGGGATTTGATCTCTATGCTGTTTTTTGATTTCATACTGCTTTTTCTGTTCTCAAACTCTTGCAACTCTTTTTTATGTTTGGATTTTAAATTATCTTGCAGACGTTTATACTCTTTGGCTTTAAGCTCAGCCATCTCTTTTTCGATCTGGTCAATATAGGCATTCAGTTCATTGATTTCCTCAATATAGCTTTGACAACTGTTGACAACATTGGTATTGTAATAATTATCCTGATAGACAATACCCGGATTAATCACTACCGGTACATGAGGTGGTCTGACAATGGGGTGTTCAGGTTTTTCTACAGGCAGAGAAGGTCTGGAAATAGTTTTTTTCATTGTCACATCAGCAAAAAGTGTCGAAGTATAGAAAGTAATAAATACCATGAAAAAAAATCGCATATACCGTTTCCTTGAAAATAAATATTTCGGAAAGTATAACATAGATACAAAAGATTTATGAAGAAGAAATGGTGGAGACTATCGGGATCGAACCGACGACCTCTTCGCTGCCAGCGAAGCGCTCTCCCAGCTGAGCTAAGCCCCCACATTGTAAGTTAGAAAAGAATTCTATCAAAAGGCAGATTAAATCTACCCTTTATATATCATTATGAACGTTCCGTCACTTCAAGCAGATGATAACCGAACTGTGTTTTGACCGGTCCGTGCACCACACCCACTTCATCGTTGAAGACTACTTTATCAAATTCAGGCACCATTTGTCCTTGAGAAAAAGTTCCAAGATCTCCACCGTTTGCACCCGATGGACAGCTAGAGTTTTCTTTTGCTGCCTGTTCAAATGTTATTTCACCTGAGTTGATCTGTGCTTTGAGATCGTTACACTTTTCTTCACTGTCCACTAAAATATGTCTTGCACTTGCTGTTGCCATGTTGTATCCTTATATATTGGTATCAAAAGAGACCAGTTCGCCTCTTTTAAGTCGGGGTATTATATCGGTTTTTATTTTACGTATCATAAAACTTTTTTTTGCAAAAGGAATACTTGTATCGGCTACGATCTTTCTCAATTTTGCATCATAATGTTTAATAAGAAAATTACGCAATACATTTTGTAACTCTTCTTCGCTCATCACTTGAAAAGTGTCATCGACCGCCAGTCCCATCAGGTGAGGATGCTCTTTTTCTCCATTGATCAGTGCAGCAAAAAGTTCGGCATATCCTCCGAACATATTGACATCAATGACATCCAGTACCGAGTCTATCAGATTGGGTTTTTCCAAAAGGGTTTTTAAAATACTCAATTGCGCCACATCATCCCGTTTTTGAGAGAAGTTTTCTCTGGGTCTACCCTGATTGATCTGCTGTCCGAACAGTGCAGGTGAAATACCCAAAAGTGTGGCGGCCATAGGGATATAGGCATCTTTGATGATCTGACTGAGGCCTTCTAAAAACTGTTTGGCATTGCCGAAAGCAACTTCTTTCGCTCTGGGGTCATTAAGATCAAAAGCGTAAATGACCTGCTCCAATACAAAAGGAATAAGGGGTTTGGCTTCACGTAAAAGTTTGGCCACCTCTTCACTCTGTCCGTTGGCAATAAGGTCTGCAGGATCCTGTCCATCAGGAAACAATACCACACCTCCGTCAAATCCCGCAACCGATAACATTTGTGCTGCTTTCAGTGCCGCTGCCTGTCCTGCCTTGTCTCCGTCATAAGCCAAAATAACTTTGGGATCACCCTTTCTCAAAAGAGGTAAATGATCCGGTGTCAATGCCGTTCCCATACTTGCAACTGCTTCAGTAAAACCGGCTTGATGGAACATCACCACATCCAGGTATCCCTCACAAACGATCAGTTTTTTGTTTTTATAAATACTCTCTTTTGCCAGGTCATAGCCGTAAAGCAGACGGGATTTGTTAAAAAGTTTTGTTTGTGGTGAATTAATGTATTTGGCAGGGTGGTTGGTAATAGTACGTCCACCAAAACCGACAGCCGCTCCCGAAGTAGAAAAGATGGGAAAAGTGATACGCTCCACCAGACGGGCATAATAGCGTCCTCCCTCGCCCTGTGCAAGCACACCTGCTTCCACTGCTTTAGGAAGAGGCAAAAGTGCCGAATTCAGAAAATTCATCACAGAATTGCTGTCAGGCACATACCCGATACCAAACTTCTGAATAGAACTCTCCGCAATACCTCTGTCTAAAAGGTATTTTCTTGCTGTCGTATTGTGCTCAAGGTTTTTCACATACCAGACCTGCAGTGCTTCAAGTACCCGTTTGGCATCTGAATAATCCGAAGATCCTTTGGTGTATGAAAGTGAAAAATTGAACATGGAAGCAAGTTTTTCAATGGCTTCAGGGTAAGACAACTTCTCCAGTTCCATCACGAACTTGATGCTGTCACCTCCCACACCACAGCCAAAACAGTGGTAGATCTGTTTGGAGGGGCTAACGACAAAGGAAGGCGTTTTTTCCCCATGAAAAGGACAGTTGGCTTTGTAGTTGGCTCCGGCTTTGCGTAATTCTACAAAACTGCCGACAACATCAACAATGTCAATACTGCTTTTAAGGGATTCAATGGAGGTGTTATCTATCATAAGAGAATTATATCTAATTAGGTATAATATTACCCTCTGAATACCCTATGACCCAAAAAGGCAGCACTTGGAAAATTTTCTACCCGGATACAATGACCCTCTGTTCAGCATTCTGTTCATTGTTGTCATTTCTCTTATCATCTCTGTGGCTACCTATGGGTGGGGACTCTATAAACAGCAAAAGGAGCAGGGAAACCTACTCAAATTTCTGGACAAATTCGACTCTGCCGAATGTGCTCTGGACACTTCAGATATGCCTTTTGAAGCGCATTTGCTCAAACCCCTTTCTCTGCTTGCCAAAGCATTTGAAAACTCCGGGGAATACCATAAATCAATCTCTATCTACCTCTATCTGATCAAACATCTCTCCAACGATCAGGGGAAACTGGAACTCATGGAGAGACTGGGGAATACCTATCTTCATGCCGGTTTTCTGGAAAGGGCACGCTCCATCTATGTGGAAGTACTGCGCAAGAAACCACGCAATGTGACCGTATTGTATGAACTGGGTGTCGTGTATGAAATGATGCACCAGTATGACAAAGCCCAGGAAGTGATAGAGCCACTGGAACTATTAGGGGAAGACACTTATGATTTGAAAAAATTCCTTGAACTTTTGATGATCACATCAAGTAAAAATACTTCAATAGAAGAGAAGATCAAAAAACTCAAACAGTTGCTCAAGGATGAGCCGACTCTTTATCGGCAGATCATTTCTGTCCTGCTTCAACTGGACACACAAATAGCATGGGAAACCATCGATATGGAGCGCATAGATGAGACGCTTGATATCTTCTGGTTCTTACCGAATTCACAAGTCGATTTGGATATAATTACTTCCAATAATGCCCTGAATACGCTCTACTATGCCAAAGGGTATTTACAAAAAGCCCCCAAGCAGAACTGTGGCATATTTAGCCTGGATATGCTGGCAATCACCAGAAAAGGTGGCTTTGAAGAAGGGGAATTGCTCTTTTCCTATCTTTGCAAAAAGTGTAAACAGAGCTTCCCTGTCTCTTTTAAACGATGCCCCAACTGTATGGCGATAAACTCTGTAAAGGTAGAAGAAGAAATTGCAAAATCAAGCCCGAAAACAAATTACTCTCTACTCTGACGGTTCCAGTCTCGGCAACCCGGGACCCGGCGGCTATGGCGGCATACTGGAGTTTAAAGGAAACCGCAAAGAATACTTTGGGGGAGAAGATCATACGACCAATAACCGAATGGAACTTCAAGGGGTCATTGAGGGGCTGAAACTCCTCAAAGAGCCTTGTGATGTTGAAGTGATCTCCGACAGTTCGTATGTGGTCAAAGCCATCAATGAGTGGCTGGACGGCTGGGTACGCAAAAACTTTAAAAAAGTGAAGAATGTCGACCTGTGGGAAGCCTATCTGGAAGCTGCCGCTCCGCACAATGTGCATGGTACCTGGGTACGGGGGCATAACGGCCATCCGGAGAATGAACGCTGTGATGAACTGGCAAGAAACGAAGCAGAACGGATTAAAATGACATTATGATCCTGTCATCAGAAACCCACATAAAACATAACAAAGGAAAACCAATGAACGATTACAGTCAACTTGAAAAACGGTTGAACTACACATTCAACAATAAGCAATTGATTATTGAGGCTTTGACACATAAGAGTTATAAAAAGCCTTACAATAATGAGCGGCTTGAATTTTTGGGAGATGCTGTGCTTGACCTTATCGTAGGCGAGTACCTTTTTTCCAAATTCCCTGGCTCAAATGAAGGCATACTCTCTAAAATACGTGCTTCTCTTGTCAATGAAAGCGGATTCACCCTTCTGGCAAAAGAGATAAATCTTGGAGAGTATATCTATCTTTCCATGGCGGAAGAGAACAACAACGGAAGAAATAAACCCTCTTTGCTCTCCAATGCTTTTGAAGCGATCATCGGCGCAGTTTACCTTGAAGCCGGTCTGAACGAAGCCAAGCAGATCACGATCGCCCTGCTTGAAGAGTGTCATCCAAAAATCGATCTGAAAACGTTATCAAAAGATTACAAGACTGCTTTACAAGAGTTGACACAGGCGACCCATGGGGTCACACCTTCTTATGAAATGCTCGGTTCTTCAGGACCGGATCATAAAAAAGAGTTTGAGATCGCTATTATTCTCGATGACCAGACCATTGCTACGGCAAAAGGTAAAAGTAAAAAAGATGCCCAGCAGAAAGCTGCCCGTATCGCGCTAGAAAAGTTAAAGGGATAATATGAATACTTTTGGGAAAAAATTGACACTTACCACCTTTGGTGAATCACACGGTAAAGCTTTGGGATGCATCTTGGATGGTGTCCCGGCAGGGCTCGAGATCGATGAAGCATTCATTCAATCCGAATTGGATCGGAGAAAACCGGGGAAAAGCAAACTTGAAACGGGGCGCAAAGAGGATGACAAATTTGAAATTCTCTCCGGGACTTTTGAAGGACTGAGTACAGGCACACCCATTGCCATGGTGATCTTTAATACCAATCAGAAATCCAAAGACTATGAAAATGTAAAAGATCTTTTCAGACCAGGTCATGCAGATTTTACCTACTTTCACAAATATGGTTTAAGAGACTACCGAGGGGGAGGAAGAAGTTCTGCACGTGAAACTGCCGCCAGAGTCGCCGGCGGAGCCATCGCAAAACTGATACTGAAAGAACTGGGCATAGATATTCAAAGCGGTCTCTGTGAAGTAGATGGTATCAAGGGTGAAGTGCAAAACTTCGAGTATGCAAAAACTTCAAAGATGTATGCCCTTGACCCTAACAAAGAGGCAGAGCAGGAAGCAGCGATCCTGAGAGCCAAAGAGAACCATGACTCTGTGGGTGGTGTGGTACTGACAACGGCTACCGGTGTCCCCATAGGACTGGGAGAACCTCTGTATTACAAACTTGACGGCATCCTTGCAGAAGCCATGATGGGGATCAATGCAGCCAAAGCGGTAGAGATCGGTGACGGGGTTGCGAGTACCCATCTCAAAGGTTCTCAGAATAACGATGCCATTACGAATGAGGGGTTCAAAAGTAACCATGCTGGCGGTATTC
>JAMONL010000057.1 GCA_027065815.1 Sulfurovum sp. | reverse complement strand
TTTCGACTATGATACACTGGTCATAGGGAAAGTAGTACCGGACATATCAAAATCTTTTGATGTCTACTGGAACAGTGAAGAGTCTGTACCAGCCTCTCAGGTCTTAAAGAAGAACCATACAAAAGTTTCATACAGTGAAGTAAGAGCCTACCTTCTTTCAGAATCAAAACGATTTGAAAAAACAAAACTTCATCAAAGTATAGTCTCCTCCAAATTCAATCAAGAGATCTTACATCATAAACTTGTGTTGACCGTAGCAGACAGTGCAGAATTCTATGCTGACCCGCCAAGCAAAGTAAGCCGAAATGAAAATGAGAACAGGCATAACATCTCACATCAGATAAAATCAGACCTTGGCCGTATTAAACAACAGGCTATTGTCATCTCCCCCTATTTTATCCCCAGTGATCCTCTGATGAAAGAGTTCAAAATACTCAGAGAAAGAGGTGTTGAAGTGATCGTAGTGACCAATTCACTCTCCTCTACTGATGTATTCGCTGTCTATGGCGGATATAAAGATGCTATTGAACCTCTTTTGAAAATGGGGGTGAAAATTTACGAATTGAAAGGTGATTCACTCAAAAAACTGGCAAAAAAGAAAAAAAAACAGAACCCGCCAAATGTCTCTCTGCATACAAAAATGATCATACTCGATGATGATGAACTTGACATCGGCTCTGCCAATATTGACCCGCGTTCCAATAAGCTCAATACCGAACAGGTCATACTGATACATTCTGAAAAACTGGTACAGGAGCAGCTTGAGGATATCGATACTATACTCTCACTCAAGAACTTCTATCAACTCAGCTGGGGAAAACACCCCTGTGACGGAGATGACACGATCACAGAGGGTCCTATTTGGAAAACAGAGGAAAACGGAAAAATAAAAACCTATTATATGCCGCCTAAAACATCCTTGTTCAAAATGTTTGGTGCAGATATGATCTCTCTCTTACCGGTAAAAGGGTATCTCTAAAAAAATCAAAGTGATTTGATCTCTTTCAGGATCTTGTCTGTATTTTTACCGGAAGTATCTACACCGCCAAAAATATGAAAACCATCCAACTTCATACCACAGAATTCAATGATCTGCTCTTTCATCATATTTTTCAGTCTTCTGTTTGCTCCGGTAAGGGTATAAATAAATTTTGGTGCACCGGTTGTGGTAAAGACTTTTACAGTTTTACCTGTAAGCAAACCTTTTGGTCTCGAGTCTACATATGTAAAAGCAAAATCTTTTGAAAGATTCCAATCAAAGAAGTTCTTTAAAATAGCAGGAAAAGATCCCCACCAGTAAGGAAAGACAAAAACGATCTCATCTGCTTTGGTTATTTTTTCCTGATAATACTTCATGGCTTCATCTGTTTGCAGCACATTGGCATTATCATAAGTAAAGAATGGCTGTTGATGCTCATCACGATAAAGGTCCAACATCTCTACATTGGCACCTTTACTTTGAATACTTTGCCTATATGCATTTGCCATAGCAAATGAAAAGCCATCCTCTTTTGGATGGGCTACGATGATCAAACTATTTTTCATGTATACTCTTTCTTTTTTATTTGGATCTAAACTTTTTCAACTCTGACAATAACCACTTTCCACTTTCAACTTTAGGAGAATTTGGGCATTGAATATAATATTTACTTCCGCTCATCGTACTTTTTGTAGCAGAAAGTCGTATGAAATCTTCTGCGGACTTAATGTCATCTTTAAAATAGTCATATTTCTTTTTTATATGTGCTGCAGCATCTACTCCACTGTGTTCTGAACCATTACGAATATATTTACACTGAGTTGTTTTTACATAATTTAAAAGATGGCTTATCTCTACTGTAGTATCTGCAAATGCGGGAAGTACCAATAGGGAGATCAATAAGAGTAGTTTTTTCAACATAGCATATGCCTTGGTAATAATATGTGGGAATTATAACAGAGCTAAATATACAGAATATTAATAGAAGTGAGGAGAAAAAGTGTAAAGATATTCAGCAGAGAAGATCTCTGCTGAAAAAAGTGGGTAAGACTACTCAACCATCGCTTCAAGCTCTTCTTTAGAGACTTTGTTAAAGTTCAGGTATTTGTAAATATCATCAGACATTTCCGGCTTGATCTTGTTTTCTACGATCTCAAGGTACTCAGCTGCTGTAGGGAGTTTACCTTTAAGTGCAACCACCGCTGCAAGCTCAGCAGAACCAAGATAAACCTGAGACCCTTTACCGAGTCTGTTGTCAAAGTTTCTTGTTGATGTTGAGAATACCCATGCATTCTGTTTTACAGAAGCCTGGTTACCCATACAGAGTGAACATCCAGGAATTTCAACTCTTGCACCGGCCATACCGAATACAGAGTAGTATCCTTCTTCCTGAAGTGTTTTCTCATCCATCTTCGTTGGAGGACAGATCCATAGTTTCGCTTCAACCGGACCTTCACCTCTAAGTACTTCTGCATTGGCTCTGAAGAGACCAATGTTAGTCATACAAGAACCGACAAATACTTCATCGATCTCTGTTCTCATACCCTGCTCATGGATCTCTGACAATGTCTTCACATCATCCGGATCGTTAGGACATGCCAAGATCGGCTCTTTGATCTCAGACATATCGATCTCGATGACCGCTGCATAGTCTGCATCAGAGTCAGCTTCAAGAAGCTCAGGATTCGCGATCCAGTCTCTCATCTTCTGTGCTCTTCTTTCAAGTGTCGCTTTGTCTTCATAACCTTGAGCAATCAACTCTTCGATAAGCGCAATGTTAGACTCAAGATATTCAATGATAGGCTCTTTGTTAAGTTTAACTGTACATGCTGCAGCAGAACGCTCAGCAGAGGCATCAGAAAGCTCAAACGCCTGCTCACATTTAAGATCTTCAAGACCTTCAATTTCAAGTACACGTCCTGCAAAAATGTTTTTCTTACCAGCTTTTTCAACCGTCAAAAGACCCTCTTTGATCGCCTGGTGAGGGATGGCATTTACCATATCTCTCAGTGTGATACCCGGCTGCATTGTACCTTTGAATCTTACAAGTACAGACTCAGGCATAGTCAAAGGCATCATACCTGTAACCGCTGCAAACGCAACAAGTCCAGAACCCGCTGGGAACGAGATACCGATAGGGAATCTAGTGTGTGAATCTCCACCTGTACCCACAGTGTCAGGAAGACACATTCTGTTCAACCAAGAGTGGATAACACCATCACCCGGTCTAAGGATAAATCCTTTTCTCTCTGTCCAGAATTTTGGCAGTGTATGCTGAAGATCGATGTCTGCAGGCTTCGGATACGCCGCAGTATGACAGAATGACTGAAGTACAAAGTCAGCACCGAAGTTCAATGCTGCAAGCTCTTTGATCTCATCTCTTGTCATTGGACCTGTTGTATCCTGAGAACCAACTGTTGCACAT
>JAMONL010000056.1 GCA_027065815.1 Sulfurovum sp. | reverse complement strand
CTATGGAGAATATAAATATTTTTTTCATTGTGTTACTCCTAAAATTCATTGTTTATGGTAATAGATTATTGCTTGTTTGATTTTAGGAAAAGTACGGAGGGGCTCTGCCGAAGTAACCGAAATAGCCAGAAGTATCACTATGTATGGCAATGGCTTCGGGAGGGATTTCATAGATGATTTCGATCTTCTCAAGTAAAGAGATTAACGGGACATCACCGGAGACGATCGATGCTTCAAGAATATGTATGGGACAGTCTTGATGTACTCCGGTATCATCATGATGATGAAAAGCACCCAAGAAAGTTGCCAACAAAAACAATGATGCCAAAAGTTTTTTTACATAACTATATCTCATAATATTTATTATAGCATATTATTAAAGTAATTTTAACAAAATAGAAAAAAACTATTTAAAGTGTCAAGGAGAATAGAGATATACTTATTGCTATAAACTTTTTTGTTGTCTCAGGCAGCAAGAGGGTATTTTTGCAATGACTCAAAAAAGGATGACTCTATGACAAATATCGTAATAACAGGCTGTTCAAGCGGTATAGGACTTGTGACTGCGCGTTATTTGAACGATAAAAATGTAAAAGTCTACCCGACTGCCAGAGCACCTGAGGATGTGGAAATGCTCAAAACACTTGGGTTTGGAGATGCTATGCAGCTTGACGTGAGAAAACCTGATGAGATCAGTGCTGTGATAGAAAAGGTATTATCCAAAGAGGGAAAAATAGACATCTGGTTCAATAATGCAGGTTTTGGACAACCGGGAGCCATAGAAGACATCGGTACAGAGATTTTACGAGAACAGTTTGAAACCAATGTCTTTGGTCTGCATGAGTGTACAAGACAAATTATCCCTGTGATGCGAAAGCAGGGTTACGGAAAGATCATACAGCACTCTTCTGTACTCGGGCTCATCTCTCTTTTTGGCCGTGGAGCCTACAATGCCAGCAAATATGCCATAGAAGGGCTGACCGATACCCTCAGACTTGAACTTCAAGATACCAGTATCTATCCTGTTTTACTGGATACCGGACCGATCACAAGCCATTTTAGAGAAAATGCCATGAAAAAACTGAGAGAGAATATTGATATGGAACATTCTGTTTTCAATCAGAAGTATCAAAAAAGTCTTTCTGCAGATAAAAGTAAAGTACCTTTTAATGAAGAGGCAGTTTTTGTAGCGAAAATCGTGCATAAAATAGTACTGACTGACAAACCAAAGCCACGCTACTACATTACCAAAGCAACGTATTTGCTTGGGTACTTGAAGCGGCTGTTGAGTACAGCGGTTTTGGATAAAATATTGTTGAAGATAGGGTAAAGACGTTCTTCTTCATTTCCACCTATTCATATAGAATCATGCTACAATATTCTAGAATAAAAAACTGGAGAATTTCATGTTAGGTAGATCTATACTGATATCTATTTTATTATTTACCTCTTCGGCACTAGCCGCCAATAAAGTGATTACTATTGCAGGTACTGCTGACCTGCAGGGTATGATGGAACCTTCTATCCAAAAGTTTGACCTCAATGGAGATGGGAAAAAAGAGAAAGTTGCTATGGGTGGCATCGCAACGATCGCAAGTATTTTTCAAAACATCAAAAAAGAAAATTCCAACACTGTATTTGTCTCTGTGGGTGATGACCTGATGAACAAGTTCTTTCATACCTATAAGGGCAAAGCTATTCTTTCACTTGTTTCAGATGCAGGGTATGAACTCTATGCTTTTGGGAACCATGAGTTTGACAAAGGTTCCAAAGTCCTCTCTGAAGCTCTGGACGGAGTGAACTTTACCCCTATCTGTTCAGACCTTGATGTCTCTAACTCAGCACTTAAAGGCAAATGTAAATCTTATGTCATTAAGGAGATAGACGGTGTGAAAGTAGGATTCTTTTCCCTTATGACAGAAGATCTGCCTTTAGTCACAAGCGAACGGGATGTTAAGATCGTTTCAGATAATGTTACTATAGCAAAAATGATGGTCAAACTTCTCAAGGAGCAGCATGTGAATGTCATTGTGGCACTTTCGCACATTGGGTACAAACAGGACAGAGCACTTGCAAAACAGGTGAAAGGTATAGACCTTATCTTTGGCGGGCACTCACACGAATATGTCAAAGTCATGGGACGCATCAACAACACCGCCATTGTCAATGGTGGACAGCAGGGAACACAGATCGTCAAAGTGGATATTCCTCTAGATAAAGAGTTAAATGTGTTACACAAAAAGATCACAATGTATAAGATCCCTGTAGGCAGTACGATTATTCCAGATAAAGCAATAGCCGCAAAAGTTGCAAAATATGAGGAGAATTTTCCGGCAGCGATCGTTCTGGGGAAAACAGATGCACCCTGGGATCTTACCTCTGCAGAACTGCGTAAAAATGAATCAGCAGTTGCAGATATGGTGAATGACCTGATGAGAAAGAAATTCAAAGTAGAGATCGTCCTGAACAATGCCGGTGCTTTCAGGGGCGGCAAGGTCTATCCTGAAGGCAACATCACCGACACTATGCTTAAAGAGATCGATGAGTTTGGAAATTATGCGTATATGCTGAAACTCAAGGGCAAATACATTAGACAGATACTGGAACGAAGTGCAGCTCAGTATGATGAAGGCGGGTTGATGCAGGTTTCCGGTTTAAAATACCGGATTACCTTATCTAAACAGTTGCAGAAGATCAAAGGTCGAAAAATAATAAGAGCAGGGAACCGGGTAGACGATATAGAAGTTTATACAGATGGGAAATGGCTACTGCTGGATGATAAGAGAATTTATTCTGTACTCAGTAACTCTTTTATAGTCAACCATGAGGGTGACGGATATTTCTGGTTTAAAAAGTATGGTACAGATATGAAAAATACTTTTACGACTTTTTATTCCATCATGGCCGAATATATTGATCATAACAAAGGTTTGACTCCCTACGGAAAAGACGGACGTTTGGAGATCGTACATTAATGTACAGTAAAGAAATTTGGCTATAATCTCAACCATAATTAGAAAAATAGGTAAACAATAATGGATAAAATTAAAATCGGTGTAGTAACAACAAGCGACAGAGCTTCTCAGGGGATCTATGAAGATATCTCCGGTGTAGCCATTATGGATACGATGAAAGAGTATCTTCTGAATGAGTGTGAGTATGAGTACAGATGTATTCCTGATGAGCAGAGTATTATCGAGACAACACTTATTAAACTTTCACGTGATGAAAACTGTGATCTCATTGTTACTACAGGGGGAACAGGTCCGGCACCAAGAGATGTCACCACTGAAGCCACAGAAAATGTCTGCCATAAACTCCTTCCGGGTTTTGGTGAGCAGATGAGAGCGGTCAGTCTTCAGTATGTACCGACAGCTATTCTTTCACGCCAGACAGCAGGTATCTGTAATGGTGCACTGATCATCAATCTTCCGGGTAAACCAAAGTCTAT
>JAMONL010000055.1 GCA_027065815.1 Sulfurovum sp. | reverse complement strand
TCTGTTATAGTCACTTGAAGCATACAGAACGTTACATGCCAAAGGTTTATCACCACATATTTTTCTGGCATTTTTAAAAATTAATTTAAGGACATCACCCGAATAGAAATTATCTGCTTCAATAGGTTGACCATGTTTGGCCACATGTGCTGTAAATTCACGGTTTTTATACACCCCTGTACCTACAGAACTTATCACACCCAATGCACCTTCTTTACTGACTGTTCCTGCTAATTGATCCCAGGAGATACCGACACCCATTCCACCCTGAATAATAGGTTTTTCAATCGTATATTTACCGATCTTAAAAGATTTCAATTCCATTACCCTACCTTTACTTTTGCAAATTTACGTTTTCCAACCTGCAGGATATACTCACCTGCACTCAGATTTAACTTCTCATCAGATATTTTTTCCTGATTCACAGAAACTGCATTCTGTTTAATATCTCTTCTCGCCTGTGATGTGGAAGGTTCAATACCTGCATCTACAAGCGCTTTACAGATCCAGATCCCCTCTTCCGCTTCGATTTCATTCATATCGGACGGAAGCTGATTTGATTTGAATACATTATCAAATTCTGCTTTAGCAAGTGTAGCCGATTCTTCATTATAGAATCTTGTAACAAGCTCAAGAGCCAGATTTTCTTTGGCAACTTTCGGATGCAGTGTACCGTTCTTCACATCCTCTTTCAAACTTGCGATCTCTTCAAGTGATCTTTCACTCAAAAGCTCATAATAACGCCACATCAAGTCATCAGATACAGACAGTGTTTTTGCATAAATATCTTTTGGCTCTTCAGTAATACCTATGTAATTGTTCAAAGATTTGCTCATCTTCTGAACACCATCAAGGCCTTCAAGGATAGGCATCATCAATACAGCCTGCTCTTTATCTATCTCATACGCACGCTGAAGATGTCTTCCCATTAAGAGGTTGAACTTCTGATCTGTCCCGCCTATCTCAATATCAGACTTCAACTCTACAGAGTCATAGCCCTGTAATAAAGGATAGATGAACTCAGAAATAGAAATACTTTGACCACTTTTATAACGTTTTTCAAAATCATCACGCTCGAGCATACGTGCCACATTGAATGTGGTTGTCAAAGAAACCATGCCCGCTGCACCCAATGCTTCAAGCCAGGTCGAGTTGAATACCACATCTGTTTTACTTTCATCAAGTATATTGAAGACTTGATCCTGATAGGTCTGTGCATTTTCAAGAATGGTTGTTCTGTCAAGGATCTTTCTCGTTTCACTCTTACCTGTAGGATCTCCGATCATTGCGGTAAAATCACCGATAAGAAGCTGAATGTGCCCTCCATGATTTTGAAATGCTTTGAGTTTTTGTAGAAGCACAGTATGCCCAAGGTGAAGATCTGCTCCGGTAGGGTCAAATCCCGCTTTTACCGTATACGTAGTACCATCCTCATAATATTTGGAAACCAGTTTCTCTATCCGCTCCAAATCTATAATTTCTGCTGTACCTCTACGTATTTCTTCTAGCGCTTGTGTTACCATTTTATTCTATCCTTATTTGTTATATGCATCATCCAGACTGATCATCTCTATCAGTTTGAACTTTTGTGAAAGTTTCTTTGCAAGCAGTACTTTGTTCGATTCATCACTTTCCACTTCTATCTGACAATACTCTGCACTCTCTGAACTGTGTATACCCAGTTCTATACTGATCACATTCAAATTGAGAGAGGAGAGTTTTGCCAACAGATCCGCCAAAATACCTTTCTGGTTCTGCAAAGAGATGATCAGTCGATATTTTGAGAGTTTTGTATTGCTCCAGCTCACATGGATCATCGGCTCTTCTGCCAAGATCTTTTCATAGGCTTTCTTGCATAATTTATGGTGTATAATAGCCTTACTGTCCTTATAGAATGCAACGATCTGGTCACCAACTTTCGGATGACAGCAATAATCAAATTCTACACCGTCCAATGGTCTGTTCAGATAAAATTTAAAGTGATCCAACTCTTTGACGTAGGGCTTTTTATAGCCTTTTTTCAGCAACTCCCAGAAACGTACCTCTTTTGCTCCGATATACTCAGCAACTTTACGGATCACATCTTTGCAATAATCCAACTGTGTAGGCAATCTGTAAATCGATTCATTCAGACCAAGACTGTCGGTAATCTCTTTAAGAGTAGAACTTTTTTGCATAAAAAACGTTGAGAGGATATTATAGGCAGAGATCGTATCAGATTCTTTCAGTCTTGCACGGCACATACTTCTTATACCGTCTTGTGCTTTGGATGTCTTCACCGCATCCATCCAGGAACAGTGCAGATGGGGTACATCGTCTTTGATGATATTTACAATATCTCCATTCTTCAGTACCGTCAACAGGGAAGCCCTTCGTTTATTTACCAAAGCATCCAATGCATTTTTACCTACTTCCGAGTGTATGGCAAAAGCAAAATCCAAAGCCGTTGAGCCTTTTGGAAGGGTATAGTAATCTCCTTTGGGAGAGAATACGGTGATGTCTTCAGAAAAAAGATCACTCTTTGCAAGTTCATAGAACTCTTCAATAGAATCATTTTGATAATGCAGACTCTCGAGCCATTCAAGATTGACACCATCTCCACCATCTTTATATTTCCAGTGTGCTGCGACTCCGTATTCTGCAAGTCTGTGCATTTGTAATGTCCGTATCTGCGCCTCTACGATCGATTCATCATTAAACAGTGTGGTATGTATAGTCTTGTAACCATTCTCTTTGGGTACGGCAATATAATCTTTAAAACGAGAAATAAGCGGTGTAAACCCTAGGTGCATCACTCCTAAGACCCGGTAACACTCGGTAGGTTCTTTGACAATGATACGTACAGCAAGCAGGTCCAGAACCTCTTCAATACTGATCCCTTTTCTATGCATTTTCAGATAAATGGAGTAGTAGTGTTTTACCCTTCCGAATATCTCAAATTCATCTTCGTCAAAACCATCCTGAACTATCATTTTTTTAACTTTTTGAATGAATGCATTCAGTTTAAACTGTAGGTTCTGGGCATTACTTTGAATATACGTATCGATCTTTTTATAATCTTCAGGATAGATGTAGTAAAAACTAAGATCTTCTAAGTGGTTCTTCAAACGTGAAATACCCAATCTGTGTGCAACAGGTGCATACACAACCAAAGTCTCTTCGGCTATTCGTTTCTGTTTGTCTGGATCCAAAGCATCCAACGTTAACATATTGTGCAGTCTGTCACACAATTTTATTACCAGTACACGTATATCTTTAATAGAAGCGATCAACATTTTTCTAAAGCTCAATGCTGAATTGATCAGTCTTTCATTTGAACCTGAAGCAGCCAACTCTTCATCACGGATCTCAACGATCTTGGTCAATCCTTCGACCAGATGGGTAACATCTTCACCAAACTGTTGTGCCAGATCTTCAAGATCATAAGAAGTATCTTCTACAACATCATGAAGCAATGCAGCCTGCACCATAGTTTCATCATTGGAAAATGCTGCGGTAATAGCCGCAACTAAAATAGGATGGATAATATAGGGTTCACCGCTTTTGCGTTTTTGACCATCATGTGCGGTCATTGCCAGTTCAAAGGCTTTTACGGTGGTAGGTAGGGGAGAAGGAACTTGTTCCCATAGAAGGGTCTCAGCCTCTTCTATTGTATGAATCTCTTTAATGCGATTGAGATCCAAGATGGTTTAGCTTTCCAGGCTTAAAATAATTTTACCTTCAGCGATCTCTTGAAGTGCGATATCTGTGTATTTCATTCCTGTTGTATCGATGTCAAGAAGAACCTCTGCACCATTTGCTATTTTTTCTGCTCTTTTTCCTACTCCGTTTGCAAGAAGGTATTTATCATAATTTACTTTTTCCAGTGCTTTTGCGGTTAATTGTTCTGTTCTCATTTTATTCCTTTTATCTTTTATCTATTTCTCTATCCAGACAGGTTTACGCTGTAATGCGACCAACAATGCACTCAACCCGAAGGGCGGCTTTGCCGTTTGCATTGTGCCGGAGTATTACAGTGTAAACCGATACGCCATTATTTTACGATCGAGCAAAGGCTCATATCACCTTTGATGATCGCAAGCAGGTTTCCTTTTTCAAACATGTTGCACACTACGATCGGCAATCCATTCTCTTTTGCCAAGGCAATAGATGTGTCATCCATCACCTTAATACTGTCGGTCAATGCCTGATCATAACTCAAAGTGTCCAACTTGACAGCATCATCAAACTTATTTGGATCTTTGTCATATACTCCGTCAACTTTTGTCGCTTTGATCAAAAGTTCCGCTTCAATCTCTGAAGCTCTCAGTGTCGCAGCCGTATCAGTTGTGAAGTAAGGGTTACCTGTACCTCCTGCAAATACCACTACCCGACCTTTTTCCAAATGTCTTCTTGCACGACGTACAATAAAGCTTTCACCGATCTCATGCATATCTATCGCTGATTGCAATCGTGCTTCCAGACCTGTATATTCTAGGGCTTCCTGGATCGCTACACCATTGATCACGGTTGCAAGCATCCCCATATAGTCACCCGATGTTCTTTTGATGATCCCGTCAGCCGCAGCAGATACACCACGAATAATATTGCCACCGCCTACAACGATACCAACTTCTACACCATTATCAACAAGTTCTTTGATCTCAGATGCAATAAAATTAAGGATCTGGGTATCAATTCCATACCCCTCTTCACCTGCCAAGGCCTCACCAGAAAATTTAACCAATACTCTTTTTATCACAGATAGTCTCCGATCTATATAATTTCGCGATTATATCCAAATGTGGTTTAGGAGGGGGTTAAACCTTAAACATACAGGTATCTCTTAATCTTCTTCGTCGGCGTTTTAATGAACTCTTCACGTTGTTCGATCACTTTTTTGATACGTGAAAAAGCAGAAACTTTTTCATTCACTTCTTTTCTGATCTCTTCAAGCAGTTCCGCTACCTTTTCATGGGTTTTTGTCTCAGACTTCTGTCTTACACCAAACATTTCATCGACTTTATCATAGTCAAGATGGATACGTGCCGTTAAGACACCATCATTGTCAAAAACAAGAGAATCTGCTACAAGATCATGTACATTGATAGCCGCTTCTATTTGTTCCGGATAGATATTCTCACCACTGGATCCAACAATGATATTTTTGGCTCGCCCACTCATAAAGAAATACCCATCCTCATCAATATAGCCGATATCTTCCGTGTTGAACCAGCCCTCTTCATCCATCACTTCAGCCGTTTTCTCGGGATCTTTGTAATAGCCTATCATCACATTCGGTCCTTTGGCCCACAGTGTCCCGATCCCCTCTTCATTTTGATCACGAAGCTCCAGTCTGGTACCCGGTATCACCGGACCAATGGCCTTGTATTTTGTATCTTCAGGGTTCGTTCCGGCAAGTAAAGGTGCTGTTTCAGTCAATCCATAGCCTATGCAATAAGGGAACTCTGCTTCACGTAAAAATGCCTCGACTACAGGTGAGACACCTGCTCCACCGATACCAAAGAATCTGATATTCCCACCAAATGTCTTGATCAGTTTTTTTCCTGCTATCTTATTGAGTTTTTTTCGGAAAAAAGGAATATTATAGAGCATTCGTATCAAGAAATTTTTTTGAAAGTTCGGCAATACTTTATTTTTATAAATCTTCTCTATAATCAAAGGTACAGCCAGCATAAAATCCGGTTTCACTGTTCCCATTGCTTTGATCAGAACCGTTGGTGTCGGTACCTTTTGAATATAGTGGATAGATGCACCGTTCAAAATAGGGATCAGCATTCCTACTGTACATTCAAAGGTATGTGCAAGCGGTAAAATGGAAAGAAATTTATCTTCGGGATAGATGTCAACAATATGCTGTGCTGCGGTGGTATCAAAAGTAAGATTTCTATGGCTCAACATCACTCCTTTTGAACTTCCTGTGGTTCCAGACGTATAAATGATCGCGGCAAGATCATCTTCTTTGATCACAAGTTCCTCTTCTTTGTTCTTACGCATTTTGTCCATGGCTTTAGAGAGCTGTTCACCCCCTTTTTGCATGACTCTATCCATAGCAGAAGGGGTAGAGAGTTTCTTCAATATATGCAATTTATCCAGAATCACAAGCAGGTTCATCGTGGGAGGCTGCGTTTCATCCAACATGGTTTCAAAAAGCTTTTGGGAGATAAATGCAGCTTTACACTCTGCATGAATAGCAATATGCAGTGCTTCAGAAGTATGAAAATCCGGTAAGACAGGTACAATGACCGCACCCATTGTCGTCACGGCAAAATAGACCGCAGCCCAATTGGGCATATTTTCACTGTAAAGGGCAACCCTGTCACCTACTTTAATATCATACTCTTTTAACATATCCTGAATAAATTTAACTTTTTCAGCCAATTCTCCATAACTCACCTCAGGACCATCCACAAATTGTACGGAAGGACGTTCTGTATAAGATTTAACAGAATTATCAAAAAGTGCTTTAAGTGTAAGTTCCGGAAGTTCAATCAATGATTTACCCATGCTTCTTGCCTTTTCAAAAGTTTATATAATACTATACCAAATAAAGTTAATAAACGGAGATAAATGATTCAAATATCAGATCTTTATCAACTTCAATGGATTGATATGTTTTGAATTTTTTGTCGCCTGGAACATCAATTTACTTTTGACCTTTCCGACAACATAGCCCCGTTTGATCTTACGTCCTGTTTTAATATTTGGTGCGATCTTGGACAAACCTGCATACACCGTATGCATTTTTCCACTATGTGCGACAACCACTACTTTACCCAGCATTGAACTTTTCCCGGCAAAGACCACTTTCCCATTCAGGACATTTTTTACTTTCGCATCAGCATAAGGTGCCTGAAGGGTAATGGATTCATTAAAAATTTTAATCTTATAGACCGGATCTACATAAGTACCAAATTTTTTAATGAGTTTTGCTCCGGCAATAGGAGAGATGGTCTTATTGCCTTTATAGGCATAAACCTTTGATTTATGGTAGGAAGAGTTGACATTTCTCACTTTTTCACTCTCTCTATACACCTTCTTTTTCTCTTGTGTTGCCTTTTTCGCAGCTAACTTCGCTTTGGCTTTTGCCTCTTGTGTTTTGGCTTTCTTTATCGCTTCTTTTGCTCTTTTCTCCTTAGCCAGTGCAGCCGCTTTTGCTTTACGTAAACGTGCTTTTCGTTCTTTTTCAAGACGTATCGCTTTTTTTCTTGCCTCTGCCTGTTTCCGTGCTTCTTCTACTTCTTTGGCTTGTAAAATATTTAACTTAGCCAAAGTTGAACGCAGAGAATTCTGTTTATCCACGATCTTTTGTAACTTGGCATTATATTTCTCTTCATCCTGGGCTAGTTTCTTAATCAGTTTTTTCTTGGCAAGCTTCTTTTGGGCATACTCTTCTCTTTTTTTAATAAGACGATTGATCTTGTTCAACGTTTTATTACGCAAATATTTTTTGTCCTGTTTACGCTTTTTCAATGTACGTATCTCAGATTTCAGATTGGCAAGCATTTTGGTATTCTGTTTTTTGTATGCTTTGTAAACTTCCTGGGTAATAATAGAGTCACGCGTAGGTTCATGGGACTGTTGAATGGCATACACGATCGAAAACTGTTCAGAGAGTAAAGAGATGAACTGTTTTCGTTTGCGGTCAAGATCCTTGCTTGTTCTCTCGTACTCTGAGTTAGATTGTTTCAGCGCTTTTTTAAGTGCTTCATACTCCTCCTCCATTTTACTCTGATCCTTACCCAGTGCATCTAATTTCTTATCAAGATATGCAATGTCTTTTTCTGCTTTCTTAATATCTTTTGCGATCTTGTCCAGTTTTCTGTTGGCCTGTTTCTGCTCTTTCTGGGTCGAAGAGAGATCATGTTCGGACTTTGTGATTTTCTTCGTAGTTGTTGTACTTCCATACAGCAATACAAGTGTAAGAAAAAAGGAGAGGATGAAGGATTTCACTCCTGAACTCCCTTACTCGAGAATACCACTGAATAGACAGCGATGATCACGATCAGCAGTGCTGCTCCCAGGAGAATAGCAATATCACTTAATCTGAATAACTCTTCCTGCTTTTCCATCATGATCTCAATACCGCTGTTCGCAGCCCAGATAAACTTGATATAGAGGAAAAAAGCGCTGGTAAGCACCGTTGCAGCAAAGGCATCCACAATGGCAACTTTAAAAAGTACACCCGATCGCAACATCAAAGGTGCTCCAAATATTTCCATGACCTGCATACGTTCTTTATGTGCATATTTCCATATTTCCATCTGCTTAATAATCAGGAAAAGACTGACGATCCCCATGAAAACAATAAACAGTTTTAACGTGAATTTTATAAATGAAAAGAGTCTGTATGCGGAACTGTAAGAGTTTCCAAAGGTTTCGACCTTTTTTATATTTTTATCTTTCTCCAGGTCTTCTTTTATCTTTTCCAAACCTGCTGTATCTATATAGGTATCAAGACCCACATTATAAAAGTAAGGCAAAGCAGCCAAGATTTCACTTTGCGTACCTTTATTGACATCTTTGGCGATCTCAGCAACGATATTTTTACGTTTTATCTTTTCCATACTGTTCACGTGAGGATTAAGCTGTTTCAACTCGGATATCTCTGCAGGTTTTTTAGTAACGACCAGCATCGTATACCCTTCTTTAAGTCCCTTTTCATACGAATCAGTTGTTCTGTCAAATACAAGGTAGAATTCAATTCCAAGCAAAATAGCCACAAGCGGCAAGATGAACATAAGATGGTTTTTAATGAACTTCATAGACACCCTTACTCTCAATAATGAAATGCCGATACGGTAACGAAAAGATCGTCGGTATTTTGTGTGTGACGACAAGTACGGTTGTTTCAAGCTGTTCACAGGCATTTTCCATCAGATCCCAAATTACATTTGAAGAGTAGTCATCAAGATTACCCGTAGGTTCATCTGCCAGGATCACAACCGGGTTCTTGGACAAAGCTCTCGCTACACCCACACGCTGCTGCTCACCACCACTCAGTTCAAGCGGATACTTATCGGCATGTTCCGAAAGCTTCACATGTTTCAGCAGTCTTTGTGCCTGTGTATTCTGTACATCCACTGAGTATCCGGCTATCATCAGGGGAAGCACAACATTTTTAGCAACCGTCCACTCATTAACCAGTTTATAATCCTGAAAAATGATCCCCAGATGTGTTCTGAGTTCCTGAAGTTTTCCCTGACGTATCGTAGCAAGATCATGTCCTCCCACTACCAGGTTTCCTTCGCTTGGTCTCAAATGTCCGTAAAGTGCTTTAAGCAGTGTGGATTTCCCCGAACCGCTGGGTCCGGTAATAAAAACAAATTCGCCCTTTTTTATATTGAAACTCGCATCCTTGATGATCTCTTTTGCACCGTTATCGTATGCAAGCGTAAGATGTGATGCGCTGATTACATTAGACATCCGTTCTTCCTTCAATGGATAATAACTCCATCAGTTTTTTATGTGCTTCGTAGTTCACCTGCGTTTTCACCGGCGGAGAGACAAAGTATCTGCAACTTTCATTGGTTAGTAAAATATATTTATGTTCAGGACGGTCAAAACTTCCAAAAGCACACTTGATAAGAAGCTTCCCCTCTCCACTTTTGTACATACGTTCAAAATGTACAAAATATCCGTCAAAGATCATTGGTTTTTTAGTTAGTCCCTTTTCTAAATCGTTTGTATATTTTACATCATTAAAATTAAAATCCATACCTAATTTCCGAGGTTCTGAGTTTTCCTGACATTTTACGTATACATCGTAAATATCTTTCTCCTGCCTAAGCCATCTTGCCTCATATTTGCTGGTCACTTCCAGGGCTTCATTCTTTCGTATTTCAACCTGGGTTTTCGGCACAGAAAAAAACGTTTCCAGTGCATACCAGTAGTAATTGTCACTGTCCGTACGCAGTTCCAGTCTGCCGCCTTCTCTCAGGACTCTCATCGATTCATCAAGAAAAGAGGGACTTATAACACGTCGATGCGGTTTCTTATCCCAGGGGACAGGGAAATGTACAAAGATCTGTTCACAGACATTGGAAGGCAGCATTTCAAGAAAAAGTCTTGCATCATAATTGACCACCCAGATATTTTCAATGCTGTTAAGTTCTATCTGTTTGAGTACCTGCTGTGCAGAAGGAGTATGGATCTCCAGACCTATAAAAAGGGTATCGGGATTTTTTTCTGCCTGATACAAAAGGTGTCTGCCTGAACCAAATCCGACCTCAACCGAAATCTTTTCTTTCGGGTAGGTGATGTTTTCAAAATCTTCTATTTTTTTAAAATATTCCGAAGAGAGTGCTGCTTTGGTATTGTGAATAGTAATATTGGAACTCTGTACCTCCAGCTTCAATTCTTTAGACACTTTGTCCAGTGCTTCTTTTAAAAGATTGACTTTCAGGGGACGTGTTACCTTGTCATATTTTACAAGCGTATCATTCACATCCGGTTTGATCTGAAGGAGAAACTCTTCCCCGCCCAGTTCAACACCAAGTATTTCATCATCACTGGTTAAAGAAGTGGCACGAAAAGTTAAAATATCGCTTTGGGGGATCGCATTGTCAATCATTTGCGTATCAAAGGAAGTGACTTTTAAGTGTGGCATAATATTCCTGCTTCATGGGGATGGTTCTACCTGCACTATTTTAGATTCTGAAACACCTCATCAAAGGTTTCGGGATCCAGCTTTGCTTCCAATGCTTCCCTGTCAAAATATTTGCTCAGATACTGTTTCATATCATCAAAAAGCGGGGCAGTGAACTCCATCTTCTCGGCGGTAACAGGATGTGTTAAATAAAGTAAATAGGCATGTAGATAAACTCTTGGAATTTTATCTCTTTTGCTCTTAAAACCATATAAATCATCTCCCAGTATATGCCGTCCCAAAGTATTGAGATGCACACGTATCTGATGGGTCCTTCCGGTAAAGAGTTTCGCTGCGATCAATTCAGTACCATGTGCGGTTTCTAAAAGCTTTTTAAAAGCTGTTTTCGCAGATTTCCCATGTGACACAACATCCATTTTAAGCCGGTTATTGGGATTTCTTCCAATGGGTTTGTCCACCAGCACATCTTCCTTCAAAGGACAGTCTATCAAAGCCAGATAGTATCGTCCCATACTCTTGTCCTGAAGCTGTTCACTCAACAGTTCATGTGTTTTGTTGTCTTTGGCAACCACCAAAGCACCGGTAGTCTCTTTGTCAATACGATGTACGATCCCGTGACGCTCTTCTCCCGAAATAGTCGAAAGAGAAATCCCTTTTTTGACCAACCAGTCCACCAGTGTTGCTTCTTTCACCGAAGGCGCAGGATGTACCACAAGCCCCGAAGGTTTGTTAATAACCAACAGATACTCATCTTCATACAGAACTTCTACATCAAAATCTATCTCAACAGGCTCACGCTTCTCTGCCTCTTTGAATTCATAGGCTATTTCATCACCTTCACAAACTTTCACACTATTCTTAGTGATGGTTTTACCATTTACCGACACCAAACCATCTTTGACTAATTTTTCAACCTGGTTACGACTGACATCAAGTGCCTGAGCTAAGATTTTATCGATCCGCCCTGCACTTCTGGCTATAAACTGTTCACTGTTCATTGCTTACTGCTCACTTCTATATCATCCCTGTCCCAACGTTCAGGATCCAAAAATGTATCATCATGGATATGTTTAAATGAAGCTTTGAACATTTTAAAGATATCTTTGTTCTCTTTTTCAAGTCCAGCCAGCCACTCTTTTGTGGATGCTCTTGCATGGGGCATTTTGACATCTTTGAGCATGGCAGGACAGGCTTCATCTCCGATGACCTGTAGATTATTGTCATCAGCGAAAGCACGCAGTTGGGACTCTCTTGCCTGGATAAGCGGACGGATAAGATGAAACCCTCTTCCTGTTTTATAGATGGGTGCCAGGGCTCTCATGGTCCCATTGTAGAATATATTCATGAAGAAACTCTCAACTGTATCATCAAAGTGATGTCCAAGCGCTACTTTGTTAAAACCACCCTCTTCTGCAAATGTATACAATGCCCCTCTTCTCATACGTGAAAAGTAGGAACAGAAAGAAGAATTTTCACGGATGGTATCGTGAGAGATTTCAAAAATATTCGTATCATAAACCGTATGTTTGATACTGTACTCTTCACAATGTTTGGAGAGAAAGTCGTAATGCTCATCTGGCATGCCGTACTTAATGGTACAGGCTTCAAATTCAAAATTAAAAGGGGCATGGCGTTGGACATGTTTTAACGCATGTACCAGTGCCAAAGAGTCTTTTCCTCCACTCAGTCCGACAAGGATCTTGTCACCTTCTCCGATCAGTTTGAATTCAGCATTGGTTTTTCCAATAACCTTAAGAAGTTTTTTACTCATAGGAATGGTTTTGGTCTGTTGTCGTCTTAGCTTTTCCACGGTTCTCTCTTTATAGCGTGTTGCGAGAACACAACACATTGTCATAATATCATAGATTATTTTGGTGTCGTGAGGACACAACACCGTGCAGGATTATTGTATCTTTTCAACCATTGAGAGAATAAAATCCGCAGATGTCTTTGCCGAGCTCTCTAGAAACTCATCAAAATTGAAACTGGCATCCATATCGGCAGAATCTGAAATCGCACGCAGTATGAAGAATGGTACTTCCAGTGAATCGCATACCACTGCCACCGCAGCACCTTCCATTTCCAAAGCATCTGCTTTAAATGTTTTACTGATCCACTCTTTTCTTTCAGGGTCGGCAACGAACTGGTCACCCGTAGCGATGATACCTTCTACAAGTTTTAAACCTTTTTCTTTGGCGACCTCTTTTGCAATATTGCGTAAAGCGACATCAGTAAGAATACACACTTCACCTTCAGGAACATAACCGTAAGGATGTCCAAAAGCCGTAATATCAAGATCATGCTGGACAAGCCCGTCAGCGATGATAAGATCACCAATATTCAGATCCGGTGAGATCGCTCCGGCTACACCGGAAAAGAGCAAGGTATCACACTCAAATTTTTCTATAAGACTTGTAGCCGTCAGTGTTGCAAACACTTTTCCTATTTTAGAATAGGCAACCACAAGTTCTTTGCCATGGTAGGTACCTTCATAATAGGTATTGGCAGCATACTTCGTCTCTTTTAAATTCTTCAATTTGGAAATGATCGGTTCTATCTCTTCGGGCATGGCACCCATGATCGCTATTTTATTCATCTTAACCTAACTTGCTTATCTCTTCAATTGCGTTTGCAAGTGATTCCATATCGGACACAACAAAATGCGGTTTCTTTGTGGCTCTTCGGTTAAGCCCTTTCAATACACCTCCGTGCCCAAACTCCACATAACAGTCAACTTCATCGTCAAACTTGGCAATAGACTGTTTGTAAAGTACCGGAGAGACCAGTTGTTTTGGCAGTAACTCTAAGGCTTCTGCTTTCGTACTGTATTTTTCAGCAGTCACATTTGAAACGACCGGAGCAATGAATTCATCTCTCAAAACTTCAGAAAGCTTCTCAACCAATGGAGCCGTTGCAGATTCAAGCAGTGGGCAGTGACTTGCTACCGACATATTCAGCAGCATAGCTCTTCTTGCTTTAGCCTCTTTCAGGATCGGCTCAAGCTTTTCAAGATCCGGTTTGATACCCGCGATCACGATCTGTCCTGCTGCATTATAATTGACGGGCCAGACTTTCAACCCTGCTTCTCTTTGTGTTTCACAGATTTTTTCAACGACTTCATCATCTAATCCCAAAGAGACCATCATTCCTACATCCTGTCCTGCGCAAGCTTTGGCCATCAGTTTACCACGAAGATTTACAAGTTCAACGGCATCGATCGCATCGATCGCACCGACAGAAACCAATGCAGAGAACTCTCCAAGGGAGTGTCCCAAAGCATACACCGGTTTAATAGGCATTGCATCTTCAAACAATTTATGCGCGATAGCAGATACAAGTAAGATGGCAGGTTGTGTGAACTCTGTTTTTTCAAGATCATCATTCTCTATAAAAAGCAGTTTTTCGAAGTCAATATCTGTTCGTTGGGTAGCATCTGCCACCATTTGTTTAGCAATATCAGAATGGTTGAAGAAATCTTCTCCCATACCTACAGCCTGAGAACCCTGTCCCGGAAATAAAAATGCACATTTGATCGACATACGTTATCCTTAAATAAAATTAACGTATTTTACCATGTTTAAATTATGCTACGATTGGCAATTCATCAAACTGGTCGATTAACAGATCATAGATACTTTCCTGAGTAACAGGTTTGGCCAAAAAGCCTGTATGCAGTTTTGAGGTATCGTCTTTTGTATAGATATCTTCATTTCCAAGTAATATAAAGTCTATATTACTCTTCTCTCTTGCCTGTTTAATAAGCGAATGAAGCTGAAAATCAAATAATGTATCTTCGATCAGTACAAGATCATATTGAGAGAGATCATATTTTTCACTTTTAAAATGCTTGATACAAAGATCAATATTCATCGGAAAATATCTAAACATTTTTGTTAAACTCAAAGCGAGATTATTACTTTCGACAACAAGCAGGATATTTTTATGTAACATGGTTTTTGAAGGCAATCTGTAATATCTTCGACATCCCAGTTCTGCTGTGGTCAAAGGAACTGTAAACTCGATGCTGCCGCCATTACTCTCAGTATATTCAATAGTTGCATTGAGGGTTTCAAGATCTTCAGACAGCATGGAATGCAACTGTGGCATGATCCCGTCTTTTTTTACCGGAATATTTTCAATTTTGAAAACCACCGGTTCCTTATATAGAAAATCTGCAGGAGCATCCACTTCTATCACTAACTCTTCACTACAGTGATGTTCCAATACTTGGCGTATTATTTTAACAAGAACCATATATAAGATACTGGAATTCCCTTTTAACTGGCAAGGCACTGTTTTGGAAAAGACAAAGATCAAATTTGCTCTCCCTGCATTACAGTTATGATCCAAATATTGAAATATGTTTTTCAACATAGTGTTTATATTAAAAAACGTATCTTCTTGCATAAACTTTTCCTCTCTTTCATGCTCACTTTATTTATTATATCCTATTAAAGCTACAATATCCAAATTTTGTTGATATCCATCATATTCTACACTTATTACACAGATAGATTATATTATGATAATAAAATATAATGATAGGAAATATTATGAATCAAAAATATATTTGTACAGTCTGTGAATACATTTATGATCCCGCGTTAGGGGATCCGGACAGCGGCATAAAACCCGGTACCGCATTTGAAGATATTCCTGAGGACTGGGAATGTCCGGACTGTGGTGTTAGTAAAGAAGATTTTGAACTTTATACAGAAGAATGATCAAAGCACTGACTTGATCATTTGAAGCAGTTTTTCACCATCGATCAGGATCATATTTTTATCTTTGATAAATTTATAACACTCTTTGGTAAAACGATTACTGGTTACAATGTAGGCAAGATCAACATCATGTTCATGCATCAGACCGTACATTTCTCTAATTACTTTAATGGTGACTAAAGCATCCCCGTAACGTTTACACTGTACTATA
>JAMONL010000054.1 GCA_027065815.1 Sulfurovum sp. | reverse complement strand
GAGATGATTACACCTATCACATCATTATGTGCATTAATGCGTGTAATATGTCTGGCACTTCCTTCATCCATTGCCCGGGCATCTCCTATGAGTACCACAAGGTCATCATGTTTTGCCAAAGAAGAGAGGATCTTCAACGACTCACTCAAGTTTCCTTTTGAATTGTTTGTATTATCTGCTTTCAAGAGATGATTCTGTCTCTCTATTTCAGTCATAATTTGAACAACATTATTCTTGCTCGATGAGGCTTTAAAGAATTTTACCTCTTCATTGTTGTAGACGACCGCACCAACTCTGTCACCGGTCTCTAATGCTTTAAAAGCAAAAAGTGCTGCTGTATGTGCTGCAGAGACCGACTTCATCCGTTCTTTAGAGCCAAAAAACATAGAGTTCATTTGAGAAATGACTAGCCAAACATTTCTGTCACGCTCTTCATTATAGATACGTACATACGGTTTACCCGTTCTTCGCGTGGCTTTCCAGTCTATGTTACGTGTATCATCTCCCTGGACGTACTGTTTCATCTCTGAAAAGTCCATACCCCGGCCACGTACACCGGAGAGATGCCGACCGGAGAGTTTGGAAAGTACTGCAGCACTCGGTCTGATAGTAAAATTTTTTGGCATATACCCAAACCTGAGTAGTTCACTCAAAGTAACATAGACACCTTCATTTTGATTTTCCATCATTTATGCCGGCAGTGCAACCAGATTTAAAATAGTATCGATAATGTCATCATTGCTTACACGTTCAGACTGTGCTTCATAACTTGCTGTAATTCTATGACGTAAAACATCATGCACCACTGCTCTGACGTCTTCAGGAGTGGTATGGTTCCGTCCCTGAAGCCAGGCATACACACGTGAACACTGGTCAAGTCCCAAAGAAGCTCTCGGACTTACACCGACATCAATGTATGATGCCAATTTCTCGTCATATTTTTCAGGGTAACGCGTAGCGAAGACCAAGTCCACAATATAGTCTATGACCACCTTTGAACTTGATACCCTTGCTATTTCATCACGTGCAGAAAAAATAACCTCTTGAGGGATATCTTCACTCTCTTCAACTTTTGCCCCAGACTTTTCACCTCTGACCAAAGCAATAATATCCGATTCAGCACTCTTTGCAGGATAGGTAATATTCACATGCATCAAAAAACGGTCTTTCTGTGCTTCAGGCAGAGGATAGGTTCCCTCCTGTTCTATAGGGTTCTGCGTTGCCATAACAATGAAGAGTTCGGGCATTTTATGTGTTTTACCTGCCACCGTTACCTGTCTCTCTTCCATCGCTTCAAGCATCGCAGCCTGAACCTTTGCAGGCGCACGGTTTATCTCATCTGCCAAGATAATATTACCAAAGATCGGTCCCTCTTCAAAACGGAACTTATACTCACCATTTTCTTCATACATATTTTCAGAACCAGTCACATCGGAAGGCAGAAGGTCGGGAGTAAACTGTATACGGGAAAATTTGGAGTCAATGGTATCTGCCATGGCTCTTACGGCTCTGGTCTTTGCAAGTCCGGGTAAGCCCTCTACAAGCAAGTTACCATTGGCAAGCAGTCCGATGATAAGACGCTCAACGATGTTCTCCTGCCCGATAATAGAAGCATTCATCTTTTTTTGGAGTAATTGTATAGATTCGTGAGGGGTCATAGCTGTTCCTTGAAAATGTAGGTAAATAATTAGTTCATATACATTATTTTAACTATACAAATTATAACTAAAGTAATTTATAAATTTAGATTTAGGGAGATCCCTAAATCTAAAAGGCTCTATTTGTCCATTTTGTTGTTGTTAGAACTCATCACTTTTGTCATGACCTTGTCTAATGAGAAACTTCCAACTTCTTGCATTGGAGGGAACTCTTTAAATGTATTTAAGAATTCAAATGCTTTTACCTGTGCAGGTACGAGCGCATAAAGGTGCTCAAACTTCCATTTATCATAGAAAAATGAGCCATGTATGTCTGCGCCTTCAAATGGATCCATTTTCAGGTTAAAGAGTTTAGGCATACGAAGTGTAACGAATGGCTCTTGCCAAACATCGGCACCGTGTGCTCTCTGTACCATAAACACCACTTTCCAGTTGTTGAAACGAAGGGCAGCGAGTTTACCATCATCTGTCCAGTAGAAGAATTCGTGACGTGGCCACTCAGCTTTACCTTCAAAGAATGGCTTGAGGTTATATCCATCAAGGTGTACTTTATACTCACGGTTAAGTGCTTTAACCCCACCTTTTGCTAGTTTTTCTTTTATCTTATCATCACCAGCTGCTGCTAAAATAGTTGGTAACATATCTTCATGTGCACCAATTTCATTAATGATTTGTCCCGGTTTAATCACACCAGGCCATCTCATAAGCGCTGGAACACGGTAACCACCTTCCCAGTTAGTGTTTTTCTCACCTCTAAATGGAGTTGTCCCTCCGTCAGGCCAGGACATAGACTCTGCACCATTGTCTGAAGAGTACATGACTATGGTATTGTCTGCGATCTTAAGTTCATCTAACTTATCTAAAAGTTGTCCAACATGACCGTCATGTTCTACCATACCATCTGCTGTTATACCTAAACCTGTTACCCCTTGAGATGCTTTCTTAAGGTGAGTCCATACGTGCATACGTGTAGAGTTGTACCATAAGAAAAATGGCTTTTTAGCTTTAACTTGACGTTCCATAAAGTCAAGTGCAGCGGCTATTGTCTCGTCATCTATGGTCTCCATACGTTTTTTAGTCAATGGACCCGTATCTTCTATCTTCCCATCTGCAAATGAGTGTATCACACCACGAGGACCAAATTTCTTCTTAAACTCTGGGTCTTTAGGATAGTCAACATTTTCAGGTTCTTCTTCTGCATTCAGGTGATACAGGTTTCCAAAAAACTCATCAAAACCGTGGTTTGTTGGTAGCATACTGTCTAAGTCACCTAAGTGGTTTTTGCCAAACTGACCTGAGACATATCCTTTATCTTTAAGTAACCCTGCTATGGTAGGTGCCTGCATAGGCATACCCTCTTTTGATCCTGGCAATCCTACTTTAAGTAATCCTGTTCGTATAGGAGATTCTCCCGTAATGAAGGCAGCACGTCCTGCTGTACAAGACTGCTGACCATACCAATCAGTAAAAGCTGCACCTTCTTTTGCGATACGGTCGATGTTTGGTGTTTTATACCCCATCATTCCCATGTTATAGGTACTCACATTGAACCAACCAATGTCATCACCCCATATTACCAATACATTTGGCTTGTCTGCTGCATTGAGCAGTGTTGCACCCATTACAGTAGCTGCAAATGCTATCTTTTTTAAACTCATTTTTTCTCCTATATTTACTATTATTAGACCTGTATAATTCAAGTTCCACTTGATATAATACAGTAGTTATGGGCAATTTAATATCCACTTTGCGCAGTATCTAGAAGGAATTTAATGATGCAGATACCTAGCATTCATCATATGCGTTT
>JAMONL010000053.1 GCA_027065815.1 Sulfurovum sp. | reverse complement strand
TCCAGAATGCACATACCGGCTTATGGCCAATAAGCATCACACGAACATCTGCTTCCATAGGGACAAAGTCCTGCATATAGACCGGGTGATACTTCTTCTGAGCTAAAAGATTGTGTGCTTCCTGCGCAGAGTCTACCTTATGTACAAAGTACCCGCCATAGTTTGAAGGGCCATAAGATTTTTTAATGATCTTCGGGAACTCAGTTTTGTCTATGAACTTCTCAGCTTTGCTTTTATCGTAGAAGATATATGTTTTAGGGATAGGTATATCATACTTCCAGGCAAAACGTGTTACGTTCTCTTTAGACTTGTTTGAAAACTGTGTATCCAATGAAGGAATGAACTGCACATTTGGAAGCTCTCTTGCGATCTCTCTGAATGTCTCATACGCCGTTGCCGGGATATTACCGATGAGAATATCGATCTTTTTGCGCTTCACCTCTTTGATAAAACGTGCTTTGTCATTTTTCCAGTGGTACGTTACTGTTTCGATCTTATCCGGCCAACCTTTAAAGTTCGACTTGTCAAAAAATCTCAATACATAATCAAGATATAACATTCCCAGTTTTGGTAATTTTTCTTTATTTTTCTTTTTTGCCATTATTATTTCCTATCCTTTTATTTTTTTGTTTTTCTGTCGATTAGATCTACGATCAGATCGATCTTTTTATCATTGAGGTCCAGACCTTCTTTTTCCTGTTCAGGTGTTGCAAATGCCGGGATCCCGTTCACTTCAAGTACCACATACTCTTCTCTTTCCATATCATAGATAATATCTACACCGGCAATATCGATCTTGCAAACCTCTGCCGCTCTCTTTGCCAGGTCAACAACCTCGTCATTGGCTTCCCGCATAAAGACAGACCCTCCGGAAGTAATGTTGGTTCTCCAGTCAGTACCGCTTGCCTTACGTCCGTAACATGAAACGAATTCACCGTCTACAATATCAACCCTGAAGTCAGTATTGTCATATTTTAAAAACTTTTCGACATAGAAAAATCTCAGGTCCATCTGGTTCAAGAAAGGAAGCAAGGTATCAAGTGTCGCTTCATTCTCGATCTTTGTAAGTCCCAATCCGCCCCATCCGTCTGTTGGTTTGTAGACCATTTTATCCCATTCTTTGATGATCGCTTTAAGGATGCTGACATCATCACGATGGCAAAGCTGAAAGTCTGGTGTCGCTACGCCATTATTTTGCAAAAGGAATGAAGTTTGAAATTTGTCTTCGGTCAGTGCGAATGCTTCATATGAATTGATCATTGGCATAATGCGATTCATCGCCTGGTAAAGAAAGACCTGATACTGTGTCTGTTCCCCGGCATTGTATGAGAAGAAGAGATCCAATTCATCAGATCTTACATTATTGTTATAAATAACACCATTTCTAGCAACCGCATTTCTCGGGTTCATACCCGTAATTGTGGTAATATCACGTTCACGGAGTTTTTTGACAATTTTTTCTTCTATAATGTCACCGCCACCATTTTGATACATCCACATACCGATTTTTCTAGACATTGTGTTTCCTTTTGAATATTTAAAGTGATATTTTACCATATTTGACTAAAATATAGGTCAAAATTAAGATAAACATATTAGAGCATATTATAAAAATGTTATTATTTTATAATTCAAAAAAGGTAGACCATGTCAAACATAGATTTTTCGGAACTTCAAAGTATTATAGAGATCAATTCCTGGACTAAAAATAAAGAAGGTGTGGACAAGAACGGAGAGATATTTGCCTACTGGCTTGAGACATTGGGTTATACCCTTACCCGTTATCCAAGAGAAGAGATAGGTGATCATCTGCATCTTGTTTCTCCACGCAAAGAAGGAAAAAAACTTCTGCTGCTTGGACATTTGGATACGGTTTTTCCTCCCGATACTTTTGAAGATTTCAAAGAAGATGATGAGTGGATCTACGGTCCAGGTGTTTGTGACATGAAAGGCGGCAATTATGTCGCACTGCAGGCACTGAGAAATGTCTATGAGAAATTTGGAGAGATCAACAACATTGACTTTCTTCTTGTCAGCGATGAAGAAACAGGCAGTGATGATTCTAAACATCTCTCTGCAAAACTTGCACATGACTATGACTATTGTATGGTCTTTGAAGCAGCAGGTCTTCACAATGAAGTGGTCACGGGAAGAAAAGGTGTCGGTACTTTTTTCATAGATATCGAGGGCGTTGCTGCACATGCCGGAAACCACTACGCCAATGGGGTGGATGCCAACCTTGAAGCCGCACATAAACTCATTCAACTTGTAGCGTTGACGGATCTGGAGAAAGAGACAACCGTCAATGTTGGAAAAATTGACGGCGGTATTGGTGCGAACACCATATCTCCCCATGCACTCCTGACATTTGAACTGCGCTACACCCATACACGTGAAAGGGACAGAGTTCTGAAAGCAGTGGATGAGATAGTGACATGTTCCCATGTGGAAGGTACTGAATCAACCCTTTCCGGGGGGATACAGAGAGACGTCATGCAGCCTTCACCTTTACAAATGACCTTCATTGACAATATCAATGACCTTTGTAATATTATGCTTCCGACAGAGCAAAGAGGAGGCGTAAGCGATGCAAATATCGTCTCCTCACAGGGCGTAGCGACACTTGACGGTTGGGGTCCCTACGGCGACGGTGACCATACGATACACGAAAGAGCATCCAAAAAAAGTTTTTCTGAGAGAATTGACCTGGTCACCGAGATCTTTGAACATTTTCTGGAAGGTAAGATCTAATTTTATTATCTCTGTTACAGTAAAGACAAGACATCTTTTGTCTCTACAGTATGCACAACAATATTAACACCACTTCCACATTAACGCAGTTTCTGCGTCAACTCTTTATATTTCTGTTCCAGTTGAATATTTTCAAAAGGAACAAGGTTAGGCACCTGTATCTTACTGACCTCTTCGAACATATTCTGACTCTCAGCTATAAGATCAAAAAGATCAGCAGACAACATCACTGTTTCATAAGTATTTTTAGAAAGTTTCAGATTGGCTTTTGCGATCTTCTGGGCTTTCAGCATATTGTTTCGTGATGCGATGATATCCTGTTTATAGAGTTTGGCTACTTTGTTCGTCAATGCCTGCGCTTCTAAATTGTTCGCATAAATAGCTCTTCTTCGCGTATCTTCTTCAAGTCCTTCGAGTCTGGCTGTATTTTCCATCATCTCCGCAGAATCAGAGATCATTTTATCTATCTTCGGGATGTAACTGTTATCACATTTATTGATGTATTGTTGCTGTATATAAACTACCAGTTCAAGCAGTACCTGATGCATTCCGTAATACTTCTTTGCCTGCGTAAGCTCTTCTTTGCTCGCTTTCATCAATGCAAGAATCTGATTGGTGACATGCTTAAGCGTCTCCATCACCAAAGAGATCTGTATAATGTCATCTCCGTCAACACGGGTAAGTAATACATCGATCTGCTCAGCACTCAGATTAACACCAATATCAGAAAAATTCTTTTTCAAATTATCTTTAATGATACGAATCTCATTTTCCAGAATGACATTCTCTTTCTGTGTCTCTTTTATTTTATTGTCATACCCTGACCTGGTTGTGTAAATAGCACTTTCTTTAGGTGCACCTACCCGCTTCTCCCGGTATTTTAGAATGTCAGATTTGTTCTCAGAGATCTGTTTTTTAAGTTTTTCCATCTTTGTTTTGTAGATCAGCAGATCATCTTCTATAAGTCCGTTGACGATCATTTCAAATAGTTTGTTGATATCTTCCTGTACATCTTCTTTGTCTGTACCGATCCATGTAGATTCGGGAGCGTTATTGTATTTGTCTATATATTTCGCACCTTCTCCCAGGTCATCATAGACATTGTCCCAGGCTTTGTTCATACGCTCTTCTTTTGTAAGTGGATGGGTCTCTACATTTTCTTTGTAGAGTAAAATTGTTTTGTCTTTTGTATTGTTATAGATCTGGTTACCCTTCTCCAGCATATCAGACTTCCAGTCTGCAGACAGAGAAGATACAAGTAATATAAGCAGATAACCGTGTTTCATTTTTTTCCTTGAGATATTCATAACCATATTATACTCAATTTCTTTTCATCAATATTAAATAGACTGCCACAGAGATACCTGCCGAACCCAGGATCATCAGCATCACCATCATCTGGTACCGTACTGCGATGAGCGGATCTACTCCGGAGAGTATCTGCCCCGTCATCATCCCGGGCAAAGAGACCAGACCTACGGCAAAGAGTGAATTGATAATGGGAATAAGTGCTGCCTTGTAAGCGGTGGCTCTTGCATCCAGATAGCTGCTTCCTCTTTCGCTTTCATTCTCATAGCGTTCTGCAGAGATACTCACGGCATTCATGGAATTTGCAAAGATCATCCCCGCCAAAGGAATGAGAAAGCGAGCTTCATACCATGGATTCAGATCTAACACGCCAAAGATCACCATGAGAAGTGTAAAGATTCCTCCAATACAAATAGAGATAAAGGAGTACAGATAGATACTTTTAATTTTCTTTTGTAGCGGACGCAGTGCGATCACAGAGGCAGCCACAAGCATAATAGAAAGAATTAATATTATTAAATATGGCGAATCTGAGTTAAAGATATAGGTCAAAACATAGCCAATGAGCAGGAGCTGTGTCAGCATACGCCCTAAAGCATAAAAAAGTGTTGTTCGATCTTCCGTCCAGCGAATATAGATCACGATTACCACAGCAACCGGCAGCATGACCCAAAAAAGGTTTAATAATGAAATATGGTAGATAGATGTGTTCATCTCCTACTCCTCCTCTACATCTGCCAAAGTCAATGCAAAAAGTACATTCACCCCATGCTGCATCAATACTTTTTGTGCTTCCTGCAATGTAATGCCAGTAGTGATAATATCATCCACCAGAATGGCATGTACATCTTCAGTGCCGGTATAGACAAATTCACGGGGATTGTCCAGTCGATACTGTAGTGATTTTCCTGAATAATTCACTCGCTTTGTTGCAAGCAGTGACGCATGTTCCGGTATAGAAGTCTTACTTTTCATAGCGGAGGTCAAAAGTGAAACATGCGCATATCCGCTCTTGACATATTCATCTACTCCTACAATGTAAACATCCCCATCATTGTTCTCTGTAAACTCTTGCATAAAGGGCTTCATTGTCATTTCTGCCAATGCTTTATATATGCGGAAACCTTCCGGTTTGTGTTTGGTATGAAGCAGTGAACCAATCGTTGAATATCGATAAAAAGAGATGACATCCATTGTACCTACTTTCTTCGTGCCTATGTTGGGAACAAACAGTTGTTCTTTGCAGGTTTTACAGATCACGTGATAGCTTAATTTTGAACATGAATAGCAACGCATTTGTATTTCCTCTGTAGGGTGCGTTTCCCAACGCACCTTTTGTTGAGCCTTTCGGCAAATATATTTTTATATGCAAATTTCATTATGTGCTGCGTTGGGAAACGCACCCAATGGTATAATTTTATTCAATACTTCAACAGCTCCCATAGGCAACGCTATCTCCGCACCAAAACTCTCTCTGGGATTAATGCGTATGACCGGAACCGAAAATCTTTGTGCTATCTGCTCAGAAGTATTTCTCACTGTAGGGACAGAAGTTCCTGCACCCATCTCTACAATAGCAAGCTTTGCACCCTCTTCTTCCAATCTGTCCATCCACTGAACCAGTCTTCCTCTCTGCCCATCCGTACGTGCATATTCCCAGCCGTAATCTCCAAACATCAAGATGTTCGGTCTTGCCATTGCTCCACAAAACGGACAACTTGGCAACGGCTCTTTAGCTTTAAAACCCTCTTCTATTTCTATGATCGTATCGTCCGAAGACCACAACATACCCTGACAATTATCGATACATTGCAGTTCATGGATCGTCCCGTGACACTCCATAACCTGTGCCTCTTTAAACCCTGCCTTTTGAAACTGCCCATCGACATTGGAAGTAAAAACAAAACTTCCATATTTTTTAGTATCATGTAGACTAAGGAGCATCTTAAATCCCTCATGCGGTACGGTATCTCGGTAAAGATGCAACCTGTGCCCATAAAAAGCCCAAGCCAACTGTGGATCAGACTCAAACCACTCAGGGTTCGCCATCTCTTCAAATTTCAATCCCAGCTCTTTTGCTTTGGGATAGGCATTCCAAAACCCCTCTACCCCTCGAAAGTCAGGTAATCCAGAGTCTACTCCCATTCCTGCCCCGGCAGTGATAAAAATAGCATCAGCTTCTTCCAACAGTTGTTTGGCTTTTTGTAGATTCTCTTGTATATTCATAGAAAGATTATAACATATCGAAAAAACTAGAGAGTATCTATGAGACCATAAACCAATTTCTCATCAATTGATCTATCATTCACTTCACCTAAAACTTCTATCTGAAGATGTTCGTTGTCTATCCATTTTATAAATTGCATTCTTGGATGGATAACATTCTCAAAAATAAAACCTTGTTTCTTAGCGATCTTCTGCCATACTTTTGTAGAAAAAGGATACTGTAGTACATGATAACACCCTTTCATATCTTTTCTGTAAACTCTGATGATCTGTAGATTTGAAAGTAACTGTGTCTCAACTGCGATCCATGTTCCATAGGGAGAGACATAAGGTTCATAAGCTATGGCATCTGTTGCAAGCAAACAGTGTCTATTTTGAGAAATATGAAGGATAAGCTTGCCATTCTCTCTTGAAAAAGTGATCTTATTTACTTCCTGAGTAGTATCTGGAAGCTTATTTTCCTCTGTAATTTCAATGGTATTCAGCACCAGTATAGAAAAAAAGATGATAAACAGCAATAATAGCTTTTTACTCACGGGGATCTTTCTGTAAATAATGACCAAAGAGTTCCTTCACCGCAGAGGATGTCTTTTTACCCAGCCATCCGTCTACCCTCAAGGCAATACCATCAAATTGATTGAGGAACACCTGTAACTTGTCAGGATGTTCAACCTTTTTTGTACTATAAATGAAAATAGGTTTTTGAATGGTTGAAAAGCTTATCTCACCCCGGTCTTCCAGCGGGTACATGTCTGGTTCTTGCATTCAAAGGGTCTCCATTATGCAAATGTTTCGAAAAATTCTGACTGCTCTCCATATTGTGGATCGCAGCAATAAAATACCAGGGAATACCCAAAGTGTCTGCAACACTCTCATAGCGTGAACGATATGAGAGTATTGTATCTGTCAAATTGTCTATAGTGTCAAATTTACCAATATGGGACTGACAGCTTTTATACAGTCCCTTATACTCGTCTTTCAGACTCTTTGTAAAATTTACTCTAGCCATAACCCTTCTCCTTTACCTGTATGCTGCCAAATTTTAGAATCCGTTAAGGTTTTCTACTTTATATTTCAGCTTCGAAACCCCTTTGATCTGTTTAATGGTCAACTCAACCACTTTGATGTCATTGTCAAACGATCCGTGTGCCAGGTTTGTGTAGTCCCCTTTCTGAGAAGTTTTGACCTGTGAGTTTGATTTGTTGTACGTATAAAAGTGAATATCTGGTGAAAATTTGATCCACTTTGCAATGCTGCTGTACGATACACGGTTGAAGATATCTTTTTTCTTGGCATAGGCGACATTCCATGAAGCCTCCATACCAAGTAACGGTGTCTTATGGATGTCTTCCAGTGCACGACTTACAAGATAGAGCAGTGACTTTTTGTAAATGGCTACAGAGTCTGCTCTTTCACGTTCATCTGTCATGACATGGATGTGGGTATTCTCTTTTTTAAAGACACCCTTTTTATGTGCTTTAATATAATGTCTATTGGCAAACTCCACTGTACATGCCGGTGCATAAAGGGTCAAGGAAGAGACAGGCAATTCTCTTTTTATGAGTTCATCCATCCAGTGGCCAAAAAGAATGGAACCAGCAGAATGTCCGACAAGATGCACTTCACAACCATAAGTCTCTTTCAGTTGTTTGAGCTGCTTTGCAAGTATGACCATACCACCCGGTCTGGTATTACCATGCTGTGCATAGCCTGGGACGGCTCTGTCACTTGCTAGTTCGGCATTCTCTTTCATTTCTGACCAAACACCTTTGACCACGATCTTTTTTGCAAAACTTTCAATGGAACGGTCTATGGAGTCTTGAAGTTTATCCAGAATACCCTGTGCCCTACTTCCCGAAGGAGAGATACCTGCACCAAAAAAGATATCATTTATTTTTTCCTGTATCTGGTTGCTGATAGATTCCATGAAACCTGTTTTCCAGGTCACGAACAGAGGGTAGATACCATTGGCTTTAAAATATGGTGCCATGATCCTGATACGGTTGATGGAGTCTTCTTCACTGTTCAGTCCACCATGACCATAAATGACAATCTTTCTATTCTTCCTGCTTTTTTTCAGCCATGTTTCGATCATTTCACCGCAGATTCTCTCTGCCGATCTTTCAGGATCAGACTCCGAAACAAGTGTCAGTTTTGGCCTGCCGTCATTGCCTATAACCAAACTGTGTTTATAGGCTTTTTCCTCTGACCAGGGCATGATCTCTGCATGTTTATAGGGATAACTCAGAGAACTGCTGATAACACTGTTCCCACCTTGTGTATAATCTGCTGCGATGGTCTGCAAAGAATGGTTTGAAAACGTATGCGGGGAAGAGGCCATGTTTACCGGTGCACCGCGTACCGCGACCCAGGCATCACTGCCGTTCTCTACCCAGTCATTGTAGCGCAGTACTGCAAAACCATGGTAACCCCATCTATCACCCCATGAATTCTGTACGATGAAACCATCTGCATTGTATCCCACAAATGCAAATGCATGTCCGCCTATCATACTTTTACTCTGTTTGATAATAGGCAGTTCATTCTCTTTCCCAAGCCACCACCCTTTATGGACATTGGCAGAACAGTAAATAGCACCAACTTCCCGAATAGCCGCCTGCATATCTACCACAGAATCTTTATTGATACGATAATAGGCTCCCAAAGGATTGAAGATCGCTTCTTTTGACCAGTTCTCTGAGGGTCTCGTCTCCTTTCCAGGTTCGAATGGCCAGGTTTCATCGGCACAGACACCATGTCTGTGCCATCCCTTCATAGCTCCCCGGCAACTGGAACCTTCATAATCTTCCCCCTCCCATTCATCATAGATCCTTGCCATATTATAAAGCATGGCTTTACTCACTTTAAGCTTTGCCATCATCTCGGCATCTATGTTATCTGCACCTGAAGTTTCAAGCATCTCTCTCCAGAATAGATAGTTTATCACGGCGGCCAGGCCAAAACCGGTACAGGCTCCTTCATTTCCCTGATCAAGGATCATGTCACATTCCGTGTAACGCTTGATAAGTATTGCATATTCCTCTTTTAAAGGCCAGGCAGGAGGAAGTGACTGTAGTGGCGGGCGATACTCTCTGTCTCTCAGATCCAGTCTGTCAGGACGTGCATCCAGTGTTTTATTCTTGTAGATTTCTGTAGGCATTCTTTTCTCCTTTTATTCTTCTTTTGGACTCTCTTTCTTATGTGTAGCCCCAAACAGGTATCCGGCTATGGCACCCAATATTCCCATAGGTGCGGTCAAGGCTTCTGTTGTGCTTACCATCAGGGTCAACAGTATAGTTCCGAAGATCACAGAGATCAGACCAATGATGGTCACCAAATCACGTGCTTCATGCCTTGGTGTTATATGCATTAAAAAAATGATCACGACAAGTGAAAATGCATAAAGTCCTCCTGTAATGAGTACAAATCTGAAATTGTTGTCTACAAGTATCAACAACTGTTCATTTGATGGGTTACAAGTCTGTTGTTCCGCTTTTACCTGGGCATAGGAAAACTCATTTTTGAGGCTCTCTAATGTTTTGGAAGTTTCTATGGCATAAGAGCCTGTAGTTAAAGAGAATAAAAGCATGATTGGCAATAAAAAATCTTTTAGAATACTTTTCATCTTCTATCCTTTACGAACCGAGTATCTCTATAAGTTTCTGATAATATGCCGCTGCATCAAAATCTTTTTTATTTACCGCTTCTACCAGCTTCTTCTGATAAAATGTTTTTAACTCATTTTTCTCTTCACTGGAAAGTCCTAAGATCTTCTCTCTAAATTCGGTATATACATCTGGTTTAACAGAAGGATCTGCCGGGGAAACATAGACTGAAGAGGATTGTGGTACAGAATATTTATCAAGTGGTGCGCCTGAAAGTACTGTTGAAATAGAGAGTATTGAAACAATAATTAGATACAAGTTTACTTTTGACATTTTGTCTCCTTTATTCAAGTTCACATCATGTTTGTAACTATAGCTATCTTATATATAATAACATAATATATAAGTAAAAGTAAAGTTTTACGATACGTGTAGTGAAGTATGAATACTTTTGGAGAGCATCAAAAGAGGAGGGAAAAGAAGAATAGCCTGTATTAGTTACATACAGGATTTAATTTAGAAATCTGAGATCACATCCCTGAGTACCGGTCGTAGACGTCTTGGGGCACGCCTTTGTGGTTTTGAGAACAATTTCTTCTCATAGCCATAAATATCGTGTCGAAACTGTACAATTCCCTCTTCATCTACCCAAACAGTATGGTATTCAACAAATACAGGAATCTCATGCTCAAGTGCATTCCACTTTGTTTTTCCGGGACGGTAGCTGTAGCCTAATTTATGCAGAAGCTCCATTGGTTTTTCCAGCCTGATACACCCATGGGAATATGCCCGTGTGGTTCTGTTAAAAAGTGATTTGGCAGGCGTATCATGCATATAAACATTGAACTTATTGGGAAAGAGAAACTTCACCAATCCCAAAGCATTCCTTTTACCCGATGGCTGATAAAGTTTTCCGTCACTTCCATAACGCAGACCAAGTTTTTTTAGCTGATGGGTAGATTTGTGTGCATACTCTTTTTTATAAATCGAGGGCGGTACATTCCACGTCGGATTTAAAACAACAAACTTCATCTTTCGACTAAAGACAGGTGTCCTCATTTTAGGTTTACCTACCACCGTTTTCATAGAGAGAACTTCTTGACCGTATTCATAAAAATGCATTTTAAATTCGGGAATATTCACCAGAATATACTCTAAAGGCTTAGGCTTTGTGATGCTTTCCAACATAAGATTCTTTTTTATTTTAGTAATAATACTGCCTATGGACTGTTTCAGAAAATGCTTGGTTCTACGACCGATGTCACCATCTACCGCAAGTCCGTGTCGGCGTTGGTACTCCAGGACTGCCTCTTCAAATGACGGAGTGATCTCAGGTGTCTCTTCCAGGTCTGATGACTGCAAAAGATTGAATACACGTTTCATTCTGATGATATCTTCTGCTTCATTTCCATTAAAGTGTGGAGGTGTATATGCTTCTCTTACCCTGTACAAATGATCTAGATATGCTTTTAATCCTTCATAACGCTCTGTTTGGGGAACATGCTGCATGGTAAATTCATATGCCCATCCGTCTCGTACTGCCTGCTTGATCTTGTTTCGGTTAATATATCGGAAAACACTTTTGTCACCTCTGAAATTGGCATAATTAAGATTCCCGTTAAGCAGACATTTGGCTATCTGATAGTCATCTTTGCCATGACATACGCTGTAACGCTGCTGATACTCCAGCAAGGCAGGATCGGCTGCTGCCAGGAGCAGTGTATTAATAAGGATAAAGTATATGATTTTCATAAAATAATAGTATCCTAATTTTTATAATTTAAAGATTTGCACGAATTTTCACAGCAATACGTCTGCTTAACTTATCGAGTAGTCTGCTTTGTGTCGTGACCATAGCATCGAGCGTCTCACCACCTTGAGCACTATAATTGATGGATTCACTATAACGTACACTGTTCTGTTCTTTGTTGACAAGACTCCATCTTCCTTTGAGTACGACATCCCCTGTCTCATACGCATCAAAATGGTCAATAGTAACATAGATACGATACTTGTCATCGATGGGCTCTTCCCAGGGATATGAGAGGAAAATACTACCCGGTAGCAAATTTGACAAGTTCTGCTGAAGTACAGACTGCACATTTTTAGCAAGAGATCCTGCCCAGACATCTTTGTTGTGTATCTGTAAACGTCCAGCACTCATTCGGGTCATCAGTTCTGATTTTTGAAGATAATCAGCAACTTCCACTTCTGCAAGACCAATGATCATACCACGCTTATGTGCCACGGTAGCTTCATTTTCTGCAATATTGGGATGCAACTGGTAAAAACTGGACGATCCGCATCCTGTCAGGATAGCAAGTGTGATCGCAAGTAATAGTAATTTTCTTTTCATCTATTTTCCTTTTATCAATGATTCAGGGTGACGCTCAAGATAATTCGTTAAATTCTTTATAGAACGACTGGTCTGTGTCATTTCATCAAGCAGTCTAATGATCTTTTTATTCACTTCTGCATTGGAATCCAGGTAATTCTTTTGCAATGCATTGAGTGAAGAACTTGCACCCGTCATCATTCTGTTTGTATCTCTGATGGTATCATTCAGTGCAGGAAGTGTATTGCTTCTAACATCTTTCAGTGTCATCTTCAACTCATCACCTATTTCTTTCATCGGTATGGCAGCGAGATTTGCAAGTACTTCTTGTACATTGGCTTTAAGTGATTCAATCGTACCTGGAATAGACGGCAAAACATAGAGTCCGTCTTTTTTGATCAAAGAGGCAGGTTTGACATCTTTATACATATTCATATCGACATAGAGTTCCCCGGTCAAAAGGTTTCCGGTTTTCAATTGTGCCCGGAATCCATTGGCTATAAGCTCTTTCAAAACTACTGTATTGACCTCTTGTGACTTTTTTTCATCTTCCGGCAAGACCATAAAGCGTTCCGGCTCGATCTTCACAAGAATTGGAATATCAAACTTTGCTGTTTTTGCATTTCCAATGAGTGAAAAAGTTACCACTTCACCGATCTTCACACCACGAAACTCAACCGGTGCACCTTCTGAAAGACCGCGGATGCTACTGTCAAAATAGACCCAAAAAAAGATCTCTTTCTTATAATGGATCTTTTTTGCTTTTTTCAGAGATGCGTACAGTTTAAACTCATGATTTGCACTGGCCGCATCATCACTTCCAAACGTTCTAAAGGTATCGAAAGCAATCCCTCCTGACAGTATGGAAGTAAGTGATTCAGTATGTATCTCTACTCCATCTGTACCGATATCTGCTGTAATACCACTGGCATTCCAAAAACGGGTATGTTTATTGATCAGATTGTCAAAAGGCGCTTTGATAAATACTTCGATCGTAATTCTTTTTCCATCACTGTCAAGTACATAGGAAGCGACCGCACCGGCCTGCAGCTTCTTATAATAGATAGGAGATCCGGCTTCAAGTGAACCGATCGTGTCCGCTTTAAGATAATAACGTGTCCCTTTCTCACTGGTAGAAACCACAGGAATAGAATCAAGACCATTAAACTCTTTACGATACTCCTCCCCCTTTGCCGGATCCATCACAATATATACACCCGAAAGAAGTGTATCAAGTCCTTCTACACCATTAAGTCCCAACTTTGCTTTCATGACCCAGAAACGTGTCTTTTCACTGAGAAAAGGTTTCATGTTCTTTTTCACTTCTGCTGTCACGATCACACTCTGAAGATCATCAGCGAAATTGACCTCTTTCACCTTTCCTACTTCTATGTCTTTATATTTGAGTACAGTCTTTTCTGCCTGCACACCTTCCGCAGACTTGAATCTGATCTCGATCATCGGACCTTTTTCATTAAAGTTTTGAAACATCAACCATGCACCCACGATCAATGCGACAATAGGGACTATCCATACCGTAGACAAGCCTTTTCTTTTTTCCTGCCAAACAGCTTCATCGATCTCTTCACTTGTATCAGAGACGTTATTGTTCTCTATTTTCATTACACTCCTTTATATCCCAGATAAGTTTTGGATCAAATGACATAGCAGCAAACATCGTCAGGATGACCACCAGTAAAAAGAAATTGGCTCCTATACCGGGTTTGATCTCAGTCAAACCGGCAAAATGGACCAATGCAGTCATCACCCCCACCACATAGACATCCACCATCGACCAACGCCCTATGATCTCTGTCAAGACATAAAGTTTTTTACGTCTCTGTCTATGCATACATGATCTTTTCTGTACAGAGATCAAGAGATAGATCAGTATAAGTATCTTTAAGATAGGCACAAAAATACTTGCCGTAAAAATGACAAAAGCGATCAGATAAGACTTGTCACTGATAAAATAGAACACCCCACTCATAATGGTATCGGATTCTGTACCGGCAAAAGTAATCACATGCATCATAGGCAGCAGATTAGCAGGTATATAGAACACAATACTTGCTAAAAGCAGTGCCCAGGTCTTCTGCACGGCATCAGATTTGCGCATGTAGACTTCACTGTCGCAGCGAGGACAAAGCGCGTAGCCCTTTTGCTTACCAAAAGGCATCTGTACCAGGTTGTGGCACGTTGGACAGGCGGCAATATTCTTATCTATTGCTCTCATATTGTTGCCAGTTTTTCTTTCTGTTGCAACGCTTTTCGTCTTCTCCCTATATGTTCCCAAACCTGATGAGGATCATACATGGACTGAGACCACGCCAAAATGAATACCATCAGGATGAACGCCCAAAGTGAGGTTCCCGGAATAATCGTTCCCATTTTAACCAGTTTAACAATAGAGACCAAAATAGCCAGGAAAAAAACATCCAGCATTCCCCAGGGAAGCAGTTTATTCAAAATCTTTATCATATGCGTGGCATAACGAGGCAAATAATTGTGAAACTGTGAGCCAAACAGTATGATATAGATAAGAATACGTACCAGAGGAAAAACGATTGTCGTCAACAAAATCGCCGTTCCCAACAGCCACTCATGATCACGATAGAGGTAGATGATACTTGTGGCAAAATTGGCATGAGAGACGCTTCCTGCGACATGAAAGGAGAGGAAAGGAAAATAGTTGGTCAATATAAAAAGAAAAAGTGCTGCCAGATTCAAAGCATAAATACGTTCGTTCATGGCAGGTTTGTAGGTATAGAGTTTTGCGCTACAGTTGGCACACTTATAGCGACCGGGTCTGTTTGGGGTACTGATTTTGTTGAGAGTATCACATTCATGACAGACATGGTAGTGTGGATTCATGCTTCCCCGTATGTTCTCGTTTTAAATAATCTATAAGGATAACATCTCTTTACTACATCTACAATTAAAGCTTTACTCCAGCCTTGTCTGCATTGCAACTTTCTTTACATAAGCACAATCACACAACAACATTTATTTCCATATACCTTCTATCTCTCTGTTACAGTTCGGACAGTGTCCCTCTTTTAGCATATTGGTCGTTACCGTATAACCGGTACGATCAATAAGCAGTGTGTTACAGTCAGGGCAGTAGGTATCACCATGTACCGGCACATTCCCAAGATAGATATACTCCAGCCCTGCTTCCTGCCCGATCTTTTTCGCCCGTTGCAATGTTTCCACTTTTGTCGCTTCATGATCCATCATTTTGTAATTCGGAAAGAAAGCACTCAAATGCCAGGGGACATGCTTACCAAGGTCATTCGCTATGAATTCGGCCATCTCTCTTAAGTCTTTGTCACTGTCATTCTCTCCGGGTATGATCAGCGTGGTCACTTCAACCCAAATACCTGCTTTTACC
>JAMONL010000052.1 GCA_027065815.1 Sulfurovum sp. | reverse complement strand
TTTTTATCTTCAGCTGGACGGGAACTCAACAAAAACCAAAGTGTTGGCGGACGCGCATGATCTACACCTTGTGAAAACCGAACAGGGATACTTTCTAAAAGATCCTTATCTGAAATATTATGGTGTTTCACACAATTGGAGACTGACAGTGCCAAAAGTTTTAACAACACTTCCTGTGACGACTGTCAAAAAAGATCATTATCTGATGTTGGGTGATTACAGGGACAATTCCGCAGACAGCCGTTTTTTTGGTGCCGTACCGCGTTCATGGATATTTTCAAAAGTGATCTATATCTTCAAGTTGCCAAGAAACTGGTCTGAACTGATCAATATAAAAGAAGCAGATAAGCAGTAGGTTTATTCATGAATGAGAGGGACAAAAACAAAGCCGGGATATTCTTCTTTTCTCACTTCACTCTCTGATATCTTTTCAAACCTGAAGATGGAATTACGCACAGGTATCACCAATATCCCTCCTGTGTCAAGCTGGTCAAACAATGATACCGGTATCTCCTCTGCACTTGCCGAGACCAGGATCTTATCGAATTTTTCACCGGGGATCCCCAATGTACTGCCTGCTTTTTCTATGTGGCACTGTTGACCAAATGCAAATTTTGAAAGATTCTTTCTCCCTTCTTTTACGAGAAGATCGACACGTTCCAGACCAAGTACAGAGCCTTCTTCCCCTACAATACTACATAGTAATGCCGTTGTCCAGCCTGATCCGGAACCTATATCCAAAATTTTATCTCCCTTTTGGGGTTGTAAAAGTTCCAGCATGAATGCCACTGTTGAAGGTTGTGAGATCGTTTGTGATTCTCCGATAGGAAGCGGTCTGTCACTATACATATGATCTGAAAATGCATCCGGGATAAAATATTTTCTGTCCACTCTATGAAATGCATCAATGATCTCTGCTGTCCGCAGTATTCCCGAAGTGACCATGGCATTGATAAGTGCCTGCATCGTTTGCATTGTTTACTCCTTTACCAGTAAATGTCCTACCTCTTTGATAGAATAACATGTGGCCAGAGGTTCGAAAAAATCCAATGTTTCCTGTGCATCGATGATCTTGTCTTTTTCTCCAAGAAAAACCTCAATGACCGTCCCCCTTGCTCGCACTTCTTTCATCTTCTCTTCATCCCATTTATACGTCAAAAGTGCTTCCAGTTCGTCTTTGGATCCGATCTTCAAATATTCTTTTAGATCTATCCTTGCAGGAAAAGCCGTATTGATCAAGAACTGCGTTACATAATCCTCTTGCCCTGCGTCAAAATAGCGCAACTGTGTACGGATGAAACTCTTTTTCTTTGTTTGAAAAAAGGCGGGAGAGAGTAAAATAAGTCTATCAATGCGTTCTTTGGAATGGTAGACATAGTCGAAGGCTTTCTGTGCACCGTATGAGAAACCGGCCACACACAGTGCACTGTCCACTAAATACGGCTTGAAATACCCCTCGTCATTTTGAAGAGAAAAACCGTTAAAATAGACCATCTTAAAATATGTCGCGGAGAATATCTTTACATGCGTCATGGGTGATGTTCTCATGGATAAGAAGATAAGCTGAAACTTCACCCAAAGCTTTTTCCAGTGTCTTGATCAGAGCTTTTACTTCTGAAACTGACGCTTTCACAAGTTCTTCTTCCTGGTCTGGAGTTACGATGAAGTTATCGCTCATGGCATATTCATAGATGACTTTATGTACAAGCTCTTTTGCAAGCAGTATGTCTGCACGGGCATTGGTGAACTGTTCATTGTAGTGCATCTCTGTCGCTATGCTCCCTGCCAGATAAACCTTGATACGATTAAGCAGTTTTGAACGGGAAAGTATCTCATGCTCCTGCGTAATGAGCCTTGTCGTCACGATGCCGATCTTCTCGAACTCCACATCCAACCAAGTGGCAATGACTGCTTTTGCACCCTGGTAAACAGCCTGTATCTTACGTTCTTCTTCTGTAAAAGAGAGTATTTTACGTTTTCCGGAGAGTACCTTTTCTCTTACTGCTTCAAAGTCTGATGTCTCAACCAGAGAACGGCCTTCACGCATGGCAAAGATCGCTGCTTCATTGGTCAGTGTATCGAGTGCGGCAGAATTAAATCCGACGGTCATTCTTGCCACATACGCTATATCGACCTGGTTCGGTTTGTGGGCAAGATAGAGTTCCAAAGTCTTTGCTCTGTCTTCAAGGTCGGGAAGAGAGATGTGGATGCGTCTGTCAAAACGCCCTGCTCTCAGCAGTGCTTCATCCAGTACATCGATCTTGTTGGTCGCACCGATCACAATGACCCCTGAACTTTCTTCAAATCCATCCATTTCTGTCAAAAGCTGATTGAGTGTTGCTTCTCTCTCATCGTTTCTGAACTCTCCACGACTTTTTCCCACCGCATCGATCTCATCGATGAAAATGATACTTGGTGCCATCTGTTTGGCTTTTTTGAACAATTCAGAGACTCTTTTCGCACCCATACCGACATAAATATGTACAAAAGAAGCACCACTCTGATAAAAGAACGGTACCCCCGCTTCACCTGCAACTGCTTTGGAAATGAAAGTTTTACCGACACCCGGAGGTCCGACAAGCAGCACACCTTTTGGCAAACGTATATCCATATCACGGTATTTCTGTGGTTCACGTAAAAAATCTATAATCTCTTCGAGTTCCTCTTTGACATCTTTGATCCCGGCAACATCTGAAAACCTGATATTGGATTTCAAGGCCTGTACCGGTTCACTCATTTCCGTATTATCGACTTTAGCCGCTCTTATCTGGCGAAGCTGCTGAAGTTTACTCTGTTTTAAGAATCTGAAGAGGAAAAGAAATGCACCTATCAGGATAAGGAGCGTCAGAATATCATAAAGATACGCTCTACTTTCTTTCACTTCCACAGGATATTTACTGAAAAAGGAAGCTTTGTTGATGGCATCTTTGTATATTTTATAACTTTTATCGGCTGTCTCCAGATGTACATAGTCACCATCTAAAACAATTTTCTTTATTTTGTCTTTGCTGAAAAGTGCATTGGCCTGTTTATGGGTGATGATATCATCCCTGTCTCTGAGCATACCATAGGCCAGCAAAGCAACCGCCACAATAAGCAGCGATGCAATGATCTGTATTTTTTTACTCATAAAAAGCGCTTTAAAGTCTGGCTTTGTTTCCGTCACTGTCAACCTCCACATTATTTAAAAGTACCCAGTTTGAAGAGAGATCCTCATCGCTTTGTACTTCCACTTTATTGAAATACTGGTCAAAGCCGTTGAATACGCCATCTTTCCCACTTTCAAGCAGCACTTCAAGCTCTTTGGCATGTTCCCGCCTGAATGCATAATTCTTTGATTTGATCACAGCCGTAAGCTCGCGGTGACGTTCTTTGGCAATATTCCCTCTGATCGCCGGTTTCATCGTTGCTGAAGCAGTATTATCTCTTTTAGAATACGAAAAGGCATGGACATGTGTCAAAGGCAGTTCTTTGACCCTGCCCATCGCTTC
>JAMONL010000051.1 GCA_027065815.1 Sulfurovum sp. | reverse complement strand
TGATACTGTTGTATTGCTTCTGAATATGTACATTTGGATTCTTCCCATATTTTACTAGGTTTTTCTGTAAATGCTTTGTATCTTTCACCGCTTCCACAATATCTCTATTGGCAAGTTTCACTTGATAAAGAGCTTCTATGTCTTTGGGTGACATTTGAGACTGTGCTTTGGTGGAAAAATCAATGATCTCACCATAAATACCTTTGATCTTGGCATTATAATAGGTATCAATGTCAATGGCACTTTGACTATAGGGCTCTTTAATAACTTCATCCAGAGGCATGGATGAAACAATATTGTTTCTTTTCAGATTCAAACCATGGGTAATGATCTCAAAAGCATTTTCATAGAGATGTTTTGTTTCTCTGATAATCGCTGCCATTGCAGTTGACGGGAGTTCCAGAGTGGCATCATTCAAATATTTTGCATGGTCTGATCTTTTGTCTTCCGCTGTTACTTTTTTTGCTTTGATGATCGAGTGAAGGAGGGTGACCAGTTTATCTATAAAAGGTATGAACAGGATGACACCCATGACTTTGAACAATGAATCAAAAACGGCAAGTTTAAGCGTATGATTATCGCTTGAAATATTTAGAAAAGCAGAGATGCCGTCAACAGCATACATCATCTGATGCAACAGCAGAACAGCAACAGCAGCGGTGACCATATTGAATATAAAATGTGCCCCTGCCAGTCTTTTGCCATCTATATTTGAACTCAGTGATCCGATGATGGCGGTGATGGTTGTACCTATATTCGCTCCGATGGTCAGAGCCAAAGCATTTTCATAGGTTATCTGTCCTACGGATAAAGCAGTTAAAATAAGTACGATCGTAGCATGAGATGACTGCATGACTACAGTAGCTAAAATTCCGATCCCGATAAATATCAACAAGCCTTTGAACCCATCCACAGCAAAAGATGCCAGATCAATGGTCTCTTTAAAGGTTTCAAATCCGTCTTTCATGTAGTGGATCCCTAAAAACAGAAACCCGAGTCCTGCTAAAATATATCCAATCCCTTTGAGTGCTTTGGCTTTTTGAAAGATCAATATGACACCAAAGACAAGCATGGGCATTGCATAGGCGGATATTTTAACTTTCAGCCCAAAACCTGCCATCAGCCAGGCACCTGTCGTCGTCCCTATATTGGCTCCAAGGATAATACCGATACCCTGGGTAAGGCCGATGAGACCGGCACCTATAAATGAGATCGTTAAGACTGAGACCAGTGAGCTTGACTGCATAATAGCCGTAGTGATAAATCCAAAACCGATACTTTTGTAAAGCTTGTCGGTAGATCTCTGCAGGATCTTTTCCAGTGTACCACCGGAGAAAACCTTAAAGCCTTCTTCCAGCGTTATCATACCAAACAGAAAGATAGCTATACCCGCGGCGATCTCTTTAAAATTCGGACTTATCCAAAAACCATAAGCCAGAATAAAAAGAATACTGGGTAAAAATATTTTTCTTAACATTTAAAGGACAATCCCCCTGATCATAAAGTATATGGCTGCAGATAGAACGGCAGCAGCTGGAACGGTAATGACCCATGCCGCAATGATCTTTTTCACAGCCTCTCTTTTGACATATTGCACTTTTTTAACGGATTTTAAATGTTTCTTAGCCTCTTTCAGCAGTTTTTCTTCTTCATCGATCATTTTATAGAGATCGACGATCCTTTCATAATCTGCTTTTTTCTTCTCTTCTTTGCTTTCCAGTGTTTCTAGTTCTGAATGGAGGGCTTTAAGCTGTTTTTTCTCATCAACAATGAGTTCTTTTTCCTGTGCTATATCATCTTTTCCTTCACCACCATCAAGATACTCTCTTAAAAAACCTACCCCAAAAATACCACCTACTGCGATATGTGTAGAAGAGACGGGGAGACCAAGTTGTGATGCAATGATAACCGTTATGGATGCTGCCATAGCAACAGAAAATGCTCTCATCTGATCCAGCTCTGTGATCTCTGACCCGACTGTCTTAATAAGCTTGGGACCATACAGGGCAAGACCGATGGCGATTCCGATCGCACCGACAGCCATGACCCAAAGTGGTATGCCTGCTTTGGATGAAATACCACCGGTCATTACCGCATCATTGATGGCTGCCAGGGGGCCGATAGCATTGGCAACATCATTGGCACCATGTGCAAAGCTTAAAAGTGCTGCTGCGAAGATCAGTGGTACAGTAAAGAGCATATTGATACCCTCTCTGGTGTTTTCAATCGTAGAAGCTTTTTTACTGACCGTTTTTTTCACTGTGAAATAAACGATCAGTGCCACAACAAGTCCAAAAAGAGCAGCTACGATAAAGGTGGGTTTTTTAGTCTCAGGAAGAAAGATCAGAATATCAACAATATGTGGCCAGACCTTTTTGAGACCCTTGAGGGTAAGGTAGGTTATAAAAGCCCAGGACATAATGGCAACAAAAACCGGTACCCATTTGACGGCGGCCTCTATTTTATTTTCCTTAAAGATTATTGTTTTTTTGATGGCAAAAAGAAAAGAAGCAGCAATAATGCCGCCAAGTACCGGAGAAATGACCCATGATGCTGCAATCTTCCCCATCGTTCCCCAGGCAACAATACCGAATCCTGCTGCAGCGATACCTGCACCCATGACACCTCCGACGATCGAGTGTGTCGTTGAGACAGGTGCTTTGGCCATAGTAGCAAAGTTCAGCCACAATGCTGCAGCCAGAAGTGCTGCCATCATAGCCCAGATAAAGGAATCTGTATTACCACCAAAAGCAGCAATATCAATGATGCCTTTTTTGATAGTCTTTACAACATCTCCTCCAGCTATCAATGCCCCGCCGGCTTCAAATATGGCGGCAATGACGATAGCACCGCCCATGGTTAGGGCTTTTGATCCCACGGCAGGACCAACATTGTTCGCCACATCATTCGCACCGATATTCATTGCCATATAGGCACCAAAAAGTGCGGCTATGGCCAGAAATACATTGTTGGGTATGCTGCCTGTACTGAGAAAACTGTAGCTAAGTACAGCTACCATGAAAAAGAGTGCCGCTCCAAGTCTTATGAAGTCAAAAGCACTTCCTTTCAATGCTTCTTTCTGCATCTTTTTTACTGTCTGTATTTCCATGTATCTTCCACCTTTTTATTATTCCGAGAGTTCAATTGACGTATACTTAAGTATACTCCTCTTTCTCTTAGTAGAATAATAAAAATGTAAATATAAAGTAATAAAATATAAATGGTAAGATGATATTAATTATGTTTTCAGTTTTGTGATCAGATTCTCATGAAAGATCTTAAGATCAGGTAGATCCAGCGTAGATTCTCTTTGTTTGGTTCCCCACATAGGTTCAGGGAAAAAAGAGTCTTCTTCAAACCGTGCCATAATATGCCAGTGTACATGAGGCATATAATTTCCAAAAGAGGCAATATTGATCTTTTTAGGTTTATAATAGGACAACATCTCTTTTTCTATAAGATCCAGAAGGTCATAGATCTCAAATTTGATCTCAGCAGGGACT
>JAMONL010000050.1 GCA_027065815.1 Sulfurovum sp. | reverse complement strand
GAATTTGATCCTCTTGCCTATAGAGCGATGGTACGTGATTTCCAGAAACGTGATGATCCATTGGGATGGTTTGACAGTATTTACACAGATGCAGAAGGAGACCACAGAGCCGTATTCTGGGCAGACCTGGAGCCCAGTCCCTACCTGACCGACTGGTTAAAGGAGCATCATCTGAACGGGCAAATGAAAAAGGCTATTGTCATCGGCTGTGGTGTGGGAGACGATGCCGAAGAATTGGCCAATTATGGCTATGCGGTGACTGCTTTTGATATTGCTCCCACTGCTATAGAACTTTGTCAAAACCGTTATCAAAACAGCCAGGTCAATTATCTGGTGGCAGATCTGTTCAACTACCCTGAAGCATGGTTTGAAAGTTTTGACCTGGTCTATGAATGCAATACGATTCAAGTCCTTCCTGGGAAGTACAGACAAAAAGCAATGGAATCGATGGTCAGTCTTCTGGCAAAAGAGGGTGATCTGCTTGTCTCCTGCCGAAGCCGAAATAGCGGAGAACAGGAGAATGATATCCCTCTGCCCTTGGACAGAGCAGAGATAGATAGGTTTCAAACACTTGGGCTTTCAGAAGAGAGTTTTCTTACTTACGATGATGACCAGGAACCACCGGTACAGCACTTTTTTACGACCTACAAGAAGTAGTGTTTATGTATATCACAGCTTCGGCTGTGATATATCATATTTTAATAGGCTTCGTCAACAAATACCCACCAACCAATACAGGAACAATCCCAAATATTTGTCGTATTTCCGGTACTTCATTCAAATAAAAATAAGCGAAAAAGAGTGTCAGCATAGGTACAAGTCCCATCATCGCAGAGACTTTGGTGATGGAGATGCGGTGCAGGGCTTCGATCCACATGATCTTTGAGACCACATAGACCAGGATGCCTATGACAAGTAGAGAGGGAAGTGCTGAAATAAATGCATCATAGGCGACAGATGGTTCAAAAAACCAAGCAAGTGCAGTAATAAAAGGCAGGCCGACCACAGTTCTAAAGCCTAAAATGGTTTCTGATGAGCAGTAGTTCCGAGCCCTTTTTTGGTACAAATTAGCAATAGGGGCAATGGCTGCTGCAATAAGAATGAGCAGATCCCCTTTGTTGAAAGTGAGATCATCCGGTATGAGGATAATGAGTGCTCCCATACCCATAATTCCGGCACCGATGAGATGCCATCGATCCATCTTTTCTTTCCCTATAATGTTAAAGTAGAGATAGGCAAAAAGCAGTTGAAGGAAAATGATGACGGCCATGTTCCCCGCTGTGGTATACTGCATCCCGATGAATACCAGCGTAAAGAGTAAAGTGATCCAGAAACTTGTCAGCAAGAGGTCTTTGTATGCATCCTTATTTTTCAATTCTTTAAATCGGTTTCGTTTGAGCATAATGATAATGAAGAAGAACAAAGCGATCACAAGACTGTAGGCATACGTATGTAAGGCGCCGATGTAAGACATGGCAACAATGGAAAGAATGGGAAACCAGCTCTCAATGAGTGCCAGACCCAACATTAAAAATTCGCCTTCACGTTCTCTTGTCATTTGCTTGTCCTTCTCTGCCGGAATGGTGTTATATATCGTATCTACCTATAGCAGGATTTCGTCATTTTTATGAATAAAACAGTAGTATACTCAGATACTACACACATTTAGCCTATACTGAATAAAAATACTTTATGTGATATCACAATACAAAAGGAGGCATGATGCAAAAGATAAAAGGATTACTTTTTGATATTGGCGGTGTACTTTACGTAGGTGATCAGGTGATAGAAGGTGCAGCCGAGAGTGTTGCTGCTCTGGCAGAGAAGTTCCCTATGCGTTTTGTGACCAACACGACCCGGCGTGTTCCCTCAACGGTTTTAAAAAAGCTGTTGGATTTTGGATTTGACATAAATGAAAAGCAGCTCTTTACAGCATTGAATGCAAGTAAAGATTTCCTGAGTGAAAAGGGGGCTACGGCACTGCCTTTAATGACGGATGATGCGGCAGTGTATTTTGAAGCGTTCAAATCTGACCACCCGGATTATGTTGTGGTCGGGGATGCCTATACCAACTTTGACTATGCACATATGAATCAAGCATTTAGAGCACTTAACAATGGCGCAGAGCTGATAGCAGCAGCAAAGAACCGGTATTTCAAAGATAATGATGCTGTCCTCTCAATGGATGCAGGAGGATTCATTGCAGCCTTGGAATTTGCTACGGGAAAAGAAGCGAAGATCATTGGGAAGCCCAGTGAAACATTCTTTCATCTGGCTGTGAACTCTATGGGGCTGGAGCCGCATGAAGTTCTGATGGTGGGTGATGATATTGAATCAGATATTCAAGGGGCACAGGATGCCGGATTGAAAGCAGCATTGGTGAAGACAGGAAAATTTCAGCCCAATGATCTCCAAAAAGGGATTGTTCCGGATCTTGTTTTAGAAGATGTGAATGGGTTGAGAACCATACTTTTATCATGAAAATGATCCCACTCAGTACCAAGATCACTTTGCTTTTGATCTCCATGATGACGATGATGTCCAATGTCGCTGTTGTGACCATTCTTCCTCATTTAAGCGAGATATATTCTGACGTACCTCATATTGAGATCCTGTCCCGTATGATGATCACGCTTCCTTCTCTGGCGATCGCGATCCTGGCACCATTCCTTGGCTCTTATGTTTATAGAAAGGGTAAAAAACGTTCAGCTATTATTGCTTTGGCTTTTTTTGCCATTACGGGAACAGCAGGTCTCTATTTGGACAGTATTTATGCCATACTTGTTTCCCGTTTTTTTCTGGGTATTGCTATTGCGGTCTTGATGATTGTTTCAACTTCTTTGGTGGGCGACTATTTCAAAGATGAAGAGCGCCATAAATTCATGGGGCTGCAGAGTGCTTTTGTCTCCATAGGGGGTATTCTCTTCATTGTGGGAGGAGGGATGCTTTCCGATATGAACTGGCGCTATCCTTTTGCCATTTACGGTTTGGGGTTTGTGATTCTGCTTTTTGCCATGAAATATATCGTTGAGTATAGTTATCAGAGTAACATAGTGGATGAAAGTGAAGTGAGTTATCGTCTTTATCCTATTTACATCATGGCATTTTTATTGATGGCTATCTTTTACATTTTACCGACACAGTTTCCCTACCTGATGATAAACATTTTTCATGCTACGGGAGAGAAAACAGGTTTGATCATTGCTTCTGCTTTTGTTTTCAATGCTATAGGTGCCTTGAGCTTTGCTCCTTTGAAGAAGCACTTTGGTTTTCCTACGATGTATATGTTGGGTATGGCTATTATAGCTGTTGGTTTCATAGGTATCTCTCAGGTGAGGTCTCTCTCATGGTTTTTTGTGACTGCACCGATCATCGGTCTGGGCGGCGGTATATTAATGACAAATATCACTGCATGGTTACTACACTATGCACACTCAACCAAAAGGGTCAAAGCCACAGCCTACTTGACCTCTTCACTCTTTTTGGGACAGTTCTTTTCACCGATCATTACC
>JAMONL010000049.1 GCA_027065815.1 Sulfurovum sp. | reverse complement strand
TGAGCAAAAGCGCCAAGAACATTTTACCCGCTATGACATTCGCTCTGTCAAAATTTTTACAGATGAAGAAGTGGTGGGGAAACTTGTCACACTCTTTGTGTAAATACGCTCTTTTTACACAAAGACTAAAAAGGCAAACACCACAAATAAAATAAAATGCAGGAAGCCTTCAAGTACATTGGTCTCACCGTCATTGAAGTTCACCATAGAGACAAGCAGTGTCAATGCGATCATCATTGTCTGGGTAGGCGTTAATGAAAGGTTTAACTCCATTCCCATGAAGTAAGAGACAACAATAACCGCAGGGATCGTCAAGAGCACAGTAGCAAGTGAAGCACCCAGAGCAATATTGATCACTGTCTGCATACGGTTGTCAACTGCAGCACGTACAGCGGTAATGAGCTCCGGTGCCGCAGAGATGATCGCCACTCCTACTGCCCCGATTGCCATAGGTAAACCATATATTTCCAGGGTATTCCCCATAAAGACCGAAAGTATCTCTGCAAGAATACCGATCACGATAATAGAAATAACCAGATTGGCCGCATGGTACCAGGCATTGATCTCAGGATGTGTCTTACAGATTTCACCCTCTTCACAGGCTTTCTCTTCAGCACTTTTATATTCGAAGAAATACTTATGTGATGTAAGCTGGACACGGGTAAAGATGACATAAAGGAAAACAAAGACCACGACATTGAACATCATAAATCTATTGTGATACACCGGATCAATGAACTCCGGTAAAACCATGGCAATACCGATCGCTACCAGCAGCATAGAAAGATAGGAGTTTGACGAGTCTACATTGTAGGGCTGTTCACCATACTTGATCCCGCCGATAATGGCCGCGATACCCAAAAGTCCGTTAATGTCGAGCATTACGGCTGAATAGATCGTATCTCGTGCAAGCTCAGGGTTATGGGCATGTGTCATCATAATCACAATGATCACGATCTCTACAATGACCGCAGAGATAGTCAGGATAAGCGTACCGTAAGGCTCACCGAATTTTTCTGCCAACATTTCTGCATGATGTGCAACTGACATGGCAGAATAGATGATCACGACAAAAAGGATCCCAAATCCAAGTAGATTTCCATAGGTACTGCCAACCAAAGTATGTTCAAAATGGCTGATACCAAAATAAGCTATGATGGCAAGAAAAAGACTGTACTCTTTTGAAAAATCTTTAAGTATCTGCATATTATTTGAGCAGTTCTCTATAATTTTTATTGAGATTCACTTTCAGTTTACCCTCTTCCTTCATGAGATATTCTTCTCCGGATTTATGGGCTTTTTTCAAACGTTTCATCATTTTTTCCTGTTGTTTTTCTTTTGTTATGCCTATTTTTTTGAAAAACTTTTTCACAGAGACCCACTTCTCTTCCACGATCTCTACACTCTCTTCTTCACTAATGACCTCAATGGCTTCCTGTTCTTTATGCTCAAGTTGAAGCACATAAAGATTACGCATTTCATGAAAAGCCTCTTTCAGAAGATCGATCTCACCTTTCAAGGTTGTCGATATCTGTTTATTTGATTTTTTGAGGTCTTTGACAGTCCCTTTTAGGACAGAGATCGTTTCATCTTTGGCTGCCAGCAGGAATTCATACTCTTTTGCTCTGCTTTGGGATGCTGATGCTGTAGCTCTTGCTGGTTTAGGCTTCGCTGTATCTGTTTTTACAGCAGTTTCTTCAGCCTTGTTACGGTTGTCAACAACAATGTAAAGTTTACCATCGACATTTTTGGCTGTCAGTATGCCTCTTTTGATCTTCGCATAAACTGCCTGTCTTGAAATACCGAGTTCTTTGGCATATTCAGCAGGTTTCATCAACTTTTCCATTATCTCTTCCTATGTTTACAGTTTTGTAAATCATAACATAAGTTTTATGAAAGGTTTACAAGTTTAAATTTGAAAGAGATGTTTCTGTAGTGACAAGTCATGCCTTGCCCTGTAAGGTAGTTTATTTTTGTGTACCGTCCAAGATAGGAACAAAAAGGCACTGTTCTATTGTCTCGGAAGTGATCCTGCCATTCTTTTTATAGAAACGGGTAATGATGTGAAAATTTTCTCTCTCTTCAACAGGTGCGATCAAAATACCCCCTTCTGCCAATTGTTCAAAAAGGACTTCAGGGATCTCTTTTGCCGTAGCAGAGAATAAAATACGCTCAAAAGGCGCATACTGTTTCCAGCCTCTCTGGCCATCATCGAAACGGGTAAAGATATTGTGTATTTCAAGTTGGGAGAATTTGGTCTTTGCTTCTTTCAGCAGTTCATCAATACGTTCGATCGTAAAGACCCTTCGGCAGATCTGGCTCAATATCGCAGCCTGGTATCCACTCCCGCAGCCTACTTCAAGTACAGAATCAACCCCTTTGAGTTCAAGGTGCTGTGTCATTTTGGCCACGGTCAGAGGAGAAGAGATCCATTGGCTGGCAGCCAAAGGCAGGGCATCCAGTTTGTAGGAAAGATGTTTAAATTCATTAGGGACAAAAACTTCTCTGTCAATGTTTAAAAAAGCTTTTTTTACATGTTCATCAAGTTTAAAATGCTGTTCTATCTCATTGACAAGATTTTGTCTGTTCCTTGCTTTTATCATCTACCGTTAGTCCCCTGTTTCCTTGTTTACGCGAATTCTATCCAAAGTGTTATTAATCCATCACAATGTAGCGGCGCATCTTCTTTATTTCCCTAAAATCCACAACACCTTCTACCACTTCACTGTTATCATCCATGATCACCGTACCGTCAGGAGAAAGAATGGAAGAAGAACTTGCCATGTCACTGTCGGCACTGTTGGAGAGGAGGACATAACATTGATTCATGACCGCCAGGGCAGCAGAGAGTATCTCCAGTTGTTTTTTACGCAATAAGCCCCATCTGGCAGGGATAAGTACAATGTCTGCACCTTCTATCTGTTTCCACAAGTCTTTAAAGCGTAGCTCAAAACAGATCAAAAGTGCAAATTTCACCCCTTCTATCTCAAAAGGCATGATCTTCTTCTTTTTCCCTGCGTGGAAATAAAGATCCTCATCGCCCAGACGGAAGAGTTTCACTTTATTTTGTCTATGGACAACCTTATGTTTATGAATGACCACAGCCTGATTGACAAATCCTTCACCCTCTTCCAGGATCAAAGTCAGTACAACGATCTGCTCATTGACTTCCTGTTTCAGCAGTTTAAGGGCTTTTGCAGAGAACTTCGCTGCAGTATTGAGATGTTCATAGTCATATGCCGTCAAGTAAACTTCAGGAGCAACAATGATCTGCTTGTCATTATTAGCCTTGATCAAAGACAGGAGATGATCAAAATTCTCCTGATACCGTTTGACACTTGGAAGATTCAATACTGCCACATTCATATTTTTGGGGATTGTTCGTATCATGTACCGCTCCTAAAAATCATCCAGATCCAGACTTCCTTTGGAGTAATTCGTTACATTACCTTCAAAGAAGTTTGTTTTCTGATCATTGAACTGAGAAAAATTATCAACCCATTTAATAGGATGTTCAACATT
>JAMONL010000048.1 GCA_027065815.1 Sulfurovum sp. | reverse complement strand
CTCTCCCGACTTGGCTGCTACTTTAATACTGTAGCTTGCCCCTGTCAATCGACTCATATCCCCACCCTGCTGAAGCAAAGGGTTTTCATTAAAGACATTGTCGGCAATGTCTTCCATAAGATTGGCGATCACTTCACCTTTAAGGTCAAAAGTATACACTTCCGGGTAGGTAATAGCTGTCATTTCATAAACATTGTCTTTGAGTATCTTGTCTCCCGGTAACAATGTGGTTCCCCATCTGTAACCTGGGGTAAAAACAATGTCAGATCCCATTTCAGTCTGGATCGCCTGACCGATCAGGGAATCAAAGGTTGAGTAAAAAGTATCTCTTTTATAAAGAAGCCCTTTAGTCGTTCCCAACACTTCATTGAGTTCTTTGTCAAACGGTGCATACGCTTTGGCAACAAGGTCGTCACCTGCTTTATCTGCAGGAATAAGATTGGATGCAACAGGCATGAGCTTAAAATTATACCCTGCTACTTTTTTATCTTTAATATCGATATCCAGTCTCCCCACGTACTTACCGTGACTACCTGCAATAAAGATCGCAGTATCATTTACAATAATTGGTTCAGGACTAGGATCATGGGTGTGTCCACTCAAAATGAAGTCAACACCTTTCACTTTTTTCGCCAATTCCTGGTCTACAGAGAAACCATCATGACTCAAGACCACAATACAGTCTACTTTTTTCTCATTACGTAACTCATCGATGAATTCTTGAAGAGACTCGTGTCTCAATGCAAAACTCCATCCTTCCGTAAACCTTTTAGGGTTCGCAGTTGATGTGAAAGGAAATGACTGTCCGATAATACCGATCTTTGCTCCACCGATCTCTTTAATGGTATAAGGAGGGAAGATCAACTCTTCAAATTCATCTGAGAACGGATCGTTGTCAATCACATTTTGTGAAATGAACTCACCATCAAGCTTTTTAATAAGCTCCATCACACGTTCTTTACCGTAAGTAAATTCCCAGTGTCCGACCATCACATCCACACCCAGATAGTTCTGTGCATCTACAATGGCAGCACCATCTGTCTTAAGCGCAACTGCTGTACCTTGCCATGTATCACCACTGTCCAAAAGGAGAACGTTCTTCTCACCTCTCTCTTTTTTGACATGGTCAATAATAGGCTTAATATGTGCGATCCCACCCATTTTACCGAATTTCTCTGCAAGGGTTTCAAAATTGTTATACGTATCAAAATACTGATCCAGTGAACCAGGCTTAATACCGTAATAACTTTCAAAACTGTTTCCACAGATGAATCCCGGAGTTCCTACTAGATTTTTTGCGGAGATCAATGTTGATGGCTCTCTCCAGTAGAGTGGCTTAATATGTGCATGCAGATCACAAATATGTAAAATAGTTGCTTTTCCTTTTGCTTCAAAATCAACAATATCGGAAAATGAAAGTTTTTTAATACGTTCTTTCCCTGCTTCTCCTGCAAAAAGATTTGTCCCCCCAGTCATGCCAAGCAAACCAAGGGATGCTGCAATCTGGAGAAAGTCTCGTCTATCAATATCCATTTTTTTCTCCTTATCTTTTCAAGCCGGGTATAGCTATGGCTTTTTTCTTATCTTGCGCTAGTTTTGTCACATAGACTTCAAGACCAACCATCTCTTTAGAACCGATCGGTATCACTTTAAGCAATGCATTTTTCATACATCCCTGAAATCTTCGTTGAAGTGTTCTCAGACTTGACTTTGTCATACGGTATGCCGGCCAGGTTGCACCTGCACCTGCTTCACCAAGATCCGGAAGCGGCTGTGTTCTCAGTACCTGTCCGATAATATCTTTACTGTGACAGCTTAGACATGACAGTCCTCTGCCGCCTCTCGCAGTTTCAAATGTTTTTTTACCAAGATCATATGACGCTTTTTCATGAGGTTCACTTAAATCAATATTTGGAATTTCATCATTTGCCAATGATTTCACATATGCCAACATAGAAAACATTTTTTCACTTTTAAGTTTTGTTTTTTCTTTACCTTGCTCAACCTCCATCGCCTGAAGTACTTGATCTATACCGACGACATTGCCAAGTTTCTTGATATATCTTGGAAAACCGGCAATATACTTAGGCAGCTCTTTTTCACTGACACCTAAAAATTTTGCCAAGGCTTCTTCTCCACCAAGGTTCTCTTCAAATAATTCTCCACCCTCTTCAACATAGATATCGGCAGGATTGTTCTCTAACATCTCTTTATACATTGCTCTGTCGGCATCACTCATAGCGAACTGCTCACCTGCAGTTGCAAAAGTCACCAAAAGAGCAATTGGAAGTATGACTCTTTTCATCATTAATCCTTTGGCTTAAGTTTTTTACTCTTAGAGTTCTTTTCACCTGTATTATCTGTATAGTCGACTGTGATCTTCCCTTTTCCCGGAACTTTGAAGTTCACAGAAAAATAAGGGTTCGTAGATACGGTCTCCCATACTTTCATAGTGGTGAACGGTTTACCGTCAAAACTGAAAGTAATATTGTCAATATAGTGTGCCGGCTTGATCTTGCCTGTTTTTTTATCTTTGACCAAACCAGTATCCATAGGGTGGATAACGATAAAATCTACTTTAACGATATCTCCTGTTTTATACTTTTTAGGTTTGATCTTTATCATTGATTTTCTTGCTTCTGCCATCTCTTATCCTTTTTCTACTTTAATTATTTAATATATTTTATTTCTTACTGAATGGATTGAACAGATCAACCACAACCACCAATAGTTACTTTAACACTTTTAGTTGCTTTGATAAATGTTCCATTGCTCAATTCAACCAATGCTACAACTTCCTGTGTACTGCTAAGCTTGATTCTGGTCGCAAAATAACCCTTTCCGTTAGCCGGCGTCAACATAACATCTACACATCTTGCATTACCGTTCTTTGTATTGAGTACATGGATCGCTTTGACATAATTTGATTCTTCCATCGGATGATCTACCTGGACTTTGACAGGAACAACTGCACCGTTTTCTGCGATCTCAGGTACTGTCAGTTTTATAATGTCACTCTTTTTAACATCTGTACCACCCGTGATCGCTTTAATGGCAGCCTCAACTGTCATATCATTAGGACCTTTCTTTTTCGCTTTTGCTTCCTCTTTTGCCATAAGTGCAACCGGAGTCACAGCAACTGCTGATACTGCCATCATACTTTTAATAAAATTTCTTCTTTTCATTCTCTATTTTCCTTTTTGATTTTTACTTTTTCTTTTTGTCAGAAACAACATATGATGCAAGATCACAAATTTCTTGTTCAGTAAAGAGTTTAGTTGCCAGATTCACGGTCATGTGAGTATTGGGATTGTCTATACGAGGATCTGCAATCTTCTGAAAAACAAAAGCATTATCTCTTACTTTGGAGTCCATGAATGTCGCTTTGTAGTTAGTCAGGTCAGGACCAATATTTCCTGCACCTTTGGCACCTTCAATATTGTGGCAGGCAACACAGTTACCATACTGTTTTGCTTTCTTTTTCACTTTACCGTCTTTGCCTTTTTTCTCAACAAATTTCACAAGCCCTTTAGGTGGCGTCCCTTTGGCTTTTTTACCA
>JAMONL010000047.1 GCA_027065815.1 Sulfurovum sp. | reverse complement strand
TTCTGCTGTGTTAAAGAAGATCGGTGCAATAATATCACCAATAACAATACCGCCTGTTCTTTTACCAGGGATAAAAGGAATATCTCTACCCATATGCCACTGTACAGAGTTGATCCCTGATTTTCTCGATGAACCTGTACCAACAACATCACCGACATAAGCTAAAGGATGACCTTTTTCTTTCAACGCTTTCATTGTATCAAGAGGATTATCCATTCTGTTTACAAGGAATGAATTCGCGTGTAAAGGAATATCTGCTCTTGTAAATGCTTCAGAAGCAGGAGAAAGATCATCTGTATTTGTTTCACCAGGAATCTTATAGACAGTAACGGTGATCTCTTTTTCCATTTCTGGTTTGTTATAGAACCACTCAGCATTTGCCCAGGACTCAATAATTTCTTTTGCAAGTGCATTACCCTCATCCATCAATGTTTTTACATCATTGAATGAATCATACACAAGCAGTGTATTTTTCAATTGCTCAGCGGCAGCTTCTGCTACTTCACCATCAATTTTCAATGCCTGAACCAGTGGCTGTACGTTAAATCCACCCAGCATTGTTCCAAGGATCTCAACAGCTCTCACAGGAGTGATCGCATCACATTTTGTATTACCCTGCACAATATCGTTAAGGAATGCCGCTTTTACGTATGCAGCATCATCTACACCTGCAGGTACTTTCTCAGTCAAAAGTTCCATTGCGTAATCTACATCCGCGATCGGACTTTCTTTGAGTAATTCAACTAACTCTGCTGTCTGCTCAGCTGTAAGGGCCAATGGTGGAACACCAAGTTTCGCTCTCTCTTCAGTATGTGCTTTATATGCTTCTAGTAATGCCATAAAGTCTCCTATTTAATTAATATTTTTGGTGAGTAATTTTAGCCCAAATGCGGTTAATTGTTATTGGTATGATAAGTGCAGATAAAGTAGTTGTCACTAATGTAGCAGATAGTTACAAAAAAAGTCTGATTTTCAGACTTTTTTTACGTAAAAAAGAGATCTTAGAGTATTTCTCTGTTACCTTTTGTATTCGGAGCAGACAAGACACCTTTGGCTTCCAATTGTTCTATGATATTCGCTGAACGGTTATAGCCGATCTGAAGCTTACGCTGCAGGTAAGAGATGGATGTTTTCTGGTCATTCAATACTACCTGTTTTGCATCTTCAAAAAGTGGGTCAAGCTCAATATCAGAGTCATTTCCTCCACCGCCTGCAGATCCGCCATGTACAAGGTAAGACTCATCATACTCCGGTGCACGCTGTGCTTTAATATACTCAACTATCTGTTCTATCTCTTCTTCTGTGTTCCATGGCGCATGTATACGCACCAGACCGGTCGAACCAGGAGGCGTGAAAAGTCCATCACCACGTCCCAATAGCGAGTCTGCACCCATCGCATCCAAAATAACTTTAGAGTCTATGCGGGAGCCTACGCGGTAAGAAAGTCTGGAAGGTAAGTTGGCTTTGATCATTCCCGTTACGACATCGACAGATGGCCTTTGTGTCGCAACGATAAGGTGAATACCACAGGCACGTGACTTCTGAGCAAGTCTTGCAATACTGAGCTCTACCTCTTTTCCCCCACTCATCATAAGGTCTGCCAACTCATCTATGACAACAACAATGTAAGGAAAAGGTTCTTCCCCTGTTTTCTTTACTTTTTCATTATAGTTTTCTATGTTTTTTGTACGCGCATCCGCCATCAGTCTGTAACGTCGTTCCATCTCCCCGACCATATTGGCAAGTGCTGCTATGGCTTTAGCCGGCTCAGTGATCACAGGCGTAATGAGATGAGGAATATCTTCATAAGAAGCAAACTCAAGCATCTTAGGGTCAATAAGCATCAGTTTCAAGTGCTCCGGGTCATTACGGTAAAGCAAAGAAAGGATCATCGCATTGATCCCCACTGATTTACCAGAACCAGTTGTACCTGCTATAAGTAAATGTGGAAGCTTTTTAATGTCTGTGACAAAAGGATTCCCAACAATATCTTTACCTAATGCTACCGTTAGATTTGACTTTGAGTTTTTAAATATATCACTCTCAAGTATCTCTCTAAGATAAATCGTATCGATGTTCGCATTTGGTATCTCTATCCCCACAACATCACGCCCCGGGATAGGTGCCTGTATACGAATGGTCTCTGCACTCAATGCCATAGCAAGGTCATCCTGCAAACCTAAAATTTTAGAAACCTTTACATTGGGTGCCGGCTTGAATTCAAATGTGGTTACCAATGGACCGGAGTAAGTACGTACCACTTCACCGTCAATTTTAAATTGTTGAAGCTTCATCATCAGATCATCGATCTTCTGGTCTATTTCAGATTCATTGACCTTTTTAGTCGCTTTTGGTGCCTTTTGTAAAAAATCAATTTTAGGCAATTTAAAGTTCTTTGGTTTGGCTACTGCCCCTTTTTCCATCTCATCTAGCAATTTAGAATTCTCTGCAAGCTCTGAGACGATCTCTACATTCTTAGAGCTAGATTTTTTAGCAGTTGTGGTTTTACGTTTAGGTACCACTGCTTCTATCATCTTCTCTTCAAGTTCTTCTATCTCATGAAGTACTGCATCATCATCTTCATGTATGACTTCATCTATGCCCGGCATAGTGTTAAGAGTCTCTTCTTTTTTATTTGTAGTTTTACGCACAGTCTTTTTTGCAGTGGTTTTTTTAGCAATAGGTTTTCTTTTAACTGCAGGTGCCAGTTCATCATCCAGTACAGGCATCATTTCATCTTCAAGTGCAGGAGAAGCGAAAGGATTCGTAAAGATCTTTTTCAAAATCTTAAGGAATTGACTCGGTTCTTTACTTTTCTCTTTGCTTCTCTTAGTGCTTTTACTGCTTCGTTTAGGCAAAATGAGCCCTTTCAAGATCAGCGCTTTGAAAGAAAAATCATCATCCAATATAAAGACCAGAGAAAGGGATATGGTCATCAGCCAAAGCAGCCAGAGTCCGGCTTTTCCGATGAGAGGTTCAAGGAACATGACGATCTGTGTACCGATGAAACCTGAGTTCTTCAATTCAAGTACCAAAGATTCAAACAGTACTGCTGCAATGAAAAAGAGTATCCATCCCAAATAGAAATCAATATTTTTACGTGCAGATGCATCGGTGTAAAGTTTATAGAGCGGATAAAAAAGGATGAGAATATTAACATAGGCAAAATACCCGAAAAGATGAAGGTTTGTATTCCCCACGATCTGACCTATATTCCCGGCCAGCACGGTATCATGAAAAAATGTTGCAAATGCTCCGTAAAAAAATAAAATAGCAATAATTATGAGTGATATCTTCAAAATTAACCTTGTTTTAGAAATTGATATTAATTAATGAAGATATTATAACAGATTAAAATAAGTAAATCTTAAAATCTTTCAAATTGACATCAAATTTTGATTTGGCTTTGATACTAAACCTTATTTAAGCTCTCAAAGAGTAAAATCCCACTTACGTTTTAACACGTAGCGTGCCACAGTGATGGAACTGGTAGACTTGGTAGACTCAAAATCTTCTGCCTTAGGGCGTGTCGGTTCGAATCCGACCTGTGGTACCACTAATTAATCTTATCCCC
>JAMONL010000046.1 GCA_027065815.1 Sulfurovum sp. | reverse complement strand
ACTTTTTTCATTTACTCTCCTTAACGATGTATTAAAATACACCCTGCAGTGCTCTTTACAGCATGCCTCTTTTAGATAATTCTTCCTGATACAGTCTCTCATAAAGCAATTCATAATCCTGTGTTCCGGGGATGATCTCTCTTTCCATATTTTTGATCTTGTCATACACAATATCATCGATCTCATCATAGGCATCTGCAAATGCTTTAAATGATTTAAAGATCACATTCTTTACCTGATTTTCATTGACCGTGTACTCAGCAAGATAATTCTCATACAGCTCATCTAAAATAAGGTGGGCAAGATCATTATAACGGTCATCATAATTCATGATCACACCTGCTTCTGCTGCCATTTTCTTTTTGATCATAAAGAAAAGCTGTCTCTCGTCTGCATGCTGAAATTCGATCTCGTCATAATTCTCATCAAGGATCTTTTTGACCTTTTCATCCAAAGCATGTTCTTTGGCAAGGTTCTCATCAATGATCTTTTTTGCAGCTTCAACCACTGCTTCTCTACCTTTTGGTAGAGTAATAAAAGGAGCATTGGCTAAGTCAATCCCAATTTTGGTTGCGACATATCCTGTCTGTTGTGGTTTTAATCTCATTTTTACCCCTTATTATCTAATTATTGTGTCTTCACGTTCCGGACTTGTGGAGATGATGCCCATTTTTGTCCCGATCATCTCTTCCAGTGCCAAAATATATAATTTTGCTGTTTCCGGAAGTGCATCAAACGTACGTACACCTTCGGTTTTATCCCAGCCCGGAAATGATTTGTATATCGGTGTGGCATCTTCAAGATCATACGGTACATAGTTGATCTCTTTCCCGTCGACTTCATACGCAACGCAGACTTTCACTTCGTCAAAACCGTCAAGTACATCCAGCTTCATCAATGCAACCTGATCCACGCCGTTCACGCGAACTGCATGTCTCATTGCCACTGCATCAAACCAGCCGCATCTTCTTGGACGACCTGTCGTTGTACCGAACTCATGTCCGTTTTCACGAAGTTTGTTTCCTTCAGCACCAAAATCTTCACTTGGGAAAGGCCCGTTTCCTACTCTGGTACAGTAAGCTTTTGCGATCCCTGTCACTTTTCCAAGGTCTTTCGGGTTCAGTCCCAAACCGGAACAAGCACCTGCCGAGACAGTTGTTGAAGAGGTTACATACGGGTAGGTACCATGGTCAATGTCAAGCATTGTTCCCTGCGCACCCTCAAGGAGGACTTTTTTGTCCTCATCCAGGATCTTCCACATCAACTGTGTGGTATCGGTAATGAACGGCCCAAGTATTTTCTTATACCCTTCAAGTTCAGCCAAAAGCTCTGCCTCTACCGGTGCTTCTACACCCATGGCATCAAAGATCGGCTTATTGAGTGCAAAAAAGTCTACGATCTTTGTCGTCATCTTTGCAGGGTCAAGCAATTCACCCAGTCTGTGACCTACACGCGCTACTTTATCGCCATAGGCAGGTCCGATCCCTTTACCGGTCGTACCAATGGCTTTATCGCCCTTTAGTCGCTCTCTTGCCTGATCGATCATCGCGTGATAAGGCAAAAGGACGTGTGCTTTGTCTGAAAGGAAAAGTCTGCCTTCAAGGTCATCAAACTGATCCATCTCTTTAATGAAATCAACAGGAGAAAGTACCACACCGTTCCCTACTACATTCTTGGCATTTGGGTTCAGTACACCTGATGGAATGAGGTGTAAAGCATACGTCTTGTCACCGATCACAATCGTATGTCCGGCATTGTGACCACCTGCAAAACGACACACATAGTCATGTGTCTGTGCCATATGGTCAACAATTTTTCCTTTTCCTTCATCTCCCCACTGGAGACCTACAATTAAATCTGCTTTACTCATCTTATTCCCTACTCATTTTATTTGTAATACACTCATCTGTATAGAGTGCAAATCCTGCTGCTTCAACACCGTCGATCGTGTAGATACCGCCCATCGCCAACAAGGCATTACCTTCGAACATTCTAAAGGTCAAAGAGTCATAGTAACGCATCTTTGCATAGAAAAGCGGAGAAATGACCATATTGGCATACTCTGCTTTCTCTGTTGCTTCTTTGATCTTTGCAAGTTCTTCTTGAATGTCAGAGGGGAACATAGAAATATCATTAAGATCTTCTACTTTGTTTACACGGACCAATGCGTCTATCCAGTCCAGATCAGCTGAGAGTATCTGCTCTACATGCATGGACTTCAACACTTCCAGAGAAACCCCGTACTTCTCATTTAAAAGATGAGGAATACAAATATTTGATATCTGCATCACCGGTTCAGCACCAATTTCTGATAGAAGCAAAGTTGATGTTCTTACGACATCTTCAAAAGTACCATCAATGATCTCAGCACCGATCTGATACTGTTCTGTTGTCGGGAATGTCACTGTCGGCTGGTTATAGAACCATTTTTTAGATTCTGTAGAACGCCCCAGCCTTTTAGTCACAATACGTACGACATCTGCAGTAGAGTCGGCACGCAAGGTCACTTCATGGTTTTCTGCATCATTGAGCCTGACCAAAGGTTTTCTGTCAGCAAAGGCTTCATGCTGATGGTAAGAGAAAAGCGGTGTAACGATCTCTTCAAAACCAAGATTGTCAAGCATTTCAGATGCCACATATTCAATGTCTCTCTTTACTTTGGCAGATTGACCAAAATAGAGTTTCGATCCGCTTGGGATTTCATGTTAAAATATCATTATTTTTCTTCTTTTTTCAGTACAGATTTAAAATACTCTTCATTAAAGACACGGCTCGCTGTCCCGTCAAAATCTCTGCGTCCCAGTTTTGCCAAAGCCAACTCAACGGCATTGACCACCCATACCATCTCATACGTCTCAATAAGTCCCATCTGATTGATACGGAAGATCTTCCCTTTGAGATGATCCTGCCCGCCTGCTACATTGACACCAAACTCTGTTTTAAGCAGATCTCTGATCTCTTTTGCATTCTCATCATCGATGGTCGTCATCGAACGTGCAGGGGTCTGCGGGTATGCATGCAGTCCAAGTGCCTCCAGTGCAAAACGTGTGGCTTTGGCACGGCGTGCGGTATCACAATACAGTTTGCCCAGTCCCCCATTAGTTTTGATCTCTTCCAAAATTGCTTTTAACCCAATAACCAAGGTCGTTGCTGCAGTATAGGCAGTCGTATTTTGTCTCTGCTTTTTGATCTCTGAAGCAAGGTTCAGGTAATACCCTTTCCCGTCACCGATCTTTTCTATAGCAGCAGAACTTAAACCAAGCATGGCAAGTCCCGGTGGCAACATCAATGCTTTTTGGCTTCCTGCCAAAACACAGTCAATATCTTTTACATTAATACGTTCCACACCAATTGCCGTAATACCGTCAGCAATGATCATGATCTTCGGGTTGATCGCTTTGACCGCTGCTGCGATCTCTTCTACCGGATGACGCAAGCCGCCTGCAGATTCAGAAATTTGAATAGCGATCGCATCCACAGATGGATTGGCTTTCACTGCTTCAACGACTTCTTCCACCGTTGCAGGGGTATCCCACTCATGCTTGATCTCCACATTGTTCAAACCTGAAGCCAAC
>JAMONL010000045.1 GCA_027065815.1 Sulfurovum sp. | reverse complement strand
TTTCAGACTTTACACCAAAATTCCCGCAAGATGGTAAACTGAAAAAATCTATGATCGGTGAAACCTGGAATATTGAACTTAAACAGACAGTGGATATTCTTTCAAGTATTGATAAAATGGATATCAAGACCGTCGCTTTCAAGGCAGAGATGGATGCAGAGAACGGCCTTGCGGAAGCAGAAGCACTTCTTGTAAAAAAACAGGTTGATGCCGTGTGCTACAATCTTCTGAAAAATGCCGACAGTTTTGGCAGCGACAACAATGAGATTACATTCATCACAAAAGATACAAAGACCGATCTTGGAAGTGCTGACAAACTGACCCTCTCTGAACGTATACTACAGGAAGCAAAGGCGCTGACAGATGCCTAAGACTCACCTGAAACACCTGGCTATCATCATGGATGGAAACGGAAGGTGGGCTGAACAACGCGGACAGAACCGTACAAAAGGACATGAAGCCGGTGCAGAAGTCATACGTGATATTACAACATTCTGTTCCAACCATACCGATATCAAAAGTGTCACCTTCTATGCCTTTAGTACAGAAAACTGGAAGCGTCCCAAACTGGAAGTAGATTTCCTTATGCGACTGCTTGACAGGTATTTGAAGAATGAACTCAAAACCTACCAGGAGCAGAATATCCGTTTTCAAGCCATCGGTAACATTGATGAGTTTTCCAAAGCCCTGCAAAACCGTATTCGAGAAACAGAAGAACAAACCAGAAACAATACAAATCTGACACAGATCCTTGCCCTAAACTATGGTGGCCGTGCCGAGATCACGCAGGCAGTGAATTCGCTGATAGACTCAGGGAAAACACATCTTTCTGAAGCAGATATCTCGTCCGCATTGCAAACACCCTACAGCGATATTGATCTGCTTATCCGTACCAGCGGAGAAGAGCGGATCTCCAATTTTCTACTCTGGCAGTTAAGCTACTCTGAGTTTTATTTTACCCAGACACTTTGGCCGGATTTCAATGCAGAAGAACTCAATGAGATCATTGATGATTTTGAACAACGCAACAGACGTTTTGGAGGAATATAATGATCGAAACACTTAGTATAGCAATAGTCGTATTTATTTTTGGTGCCATGATAGGTTCATTTCTGAATGTGGTAATTTACCGTATTCCCAAAGGGGAAAGTATTGTCTTCCCTGCTTCCAAATGCCAGAGTTGTCAGACACCGTTAAAGTGGTACCATAACATCCCCATTTTCTCCTGGCTTTTTCTGGGAGGTAAATGTGCATTTTGTAAAGCACCCATAGCAAAACAGTACCCGATGGTAGAATTTATCACAGGCATCATCTTTGTTGCACTCTATTTTAAACTGGGTCTGGTCTGGTACTTGCCTTTTATGGCTGCCTCGTTTGCAGCACTTTTTGCACTGGTGATGATAGATTTCAAATATATGGCCGTTCCGGACAATGTCAATTTTGCAGCACTTGTTTTTGCCCTGATCCAACCTGATTTTCTAACGGCACTGATGTATGCTGCCATCGCAGCCGGAGGGCTGTATGCCATAGGATTACTCTCTTCTTTACTTGCCAGAAAGCCAGCCATGGGTGGCGCAGATGTCATTGTGGCAGGAACAATGGGGGCTCTCCTCGGATTTCCCAATTTCTTTATGGCACTCTTCCTCTCTGCACTGCTTGCCATGATCCCTGCACTCATAAACAGGAAAACAGGTGTACCCTTTGTTCCTTTTTTAGCCTTGGCAACTTTTATTGTGTACCTCTATGACAGTGAAGCTTCGAAATTACTGGAAATGATCATATATGGTTAATGCGAGAGCATACATATCATCCAATTTTGCAAAAGCATTTTTGACGATATTTATACCTTTCTTTCTCATTATCTCCTTAGTCTATCTCGTAAAGATCGCCGGTCTGACGGCACAGATACAGATCACTTTTGGAGAATTGCTTCTTCTTTATTTTTATTCTATTCCGGATATTATTTTTTACACGCTGCCTCTCTCTTTTGTGGCATCCCTGGCAAACCTTCTCATAAAACTTTCAACAGACAATGAACTTATTGCGCTTTATGCACTGGGATTAAAGTCTAAAAAAGTACTTCAAAGTCTTTTACTTTTGGGTTTTTTATTCTCTCTGCTTCTTTTGACCATCTCATTTTTCGGTATGCCGCTGAGCAAACAGTTCTACAGTTCATTCAAAGAGACAAAAAAAGCCGAAGCAAAGCTGAATATTGTGGCGGGGAAACTGGGTCAGAAATTTGGAGAATATTATATATACGTGAAAGAAAAAGAGGGAAATGATTTTCATGATATGGTCATATACAACAAGACTGATAAAAATAATGAACAGTTCTTTGCGGCTAAAAAAGGAAATCTCCTAAAGAAAAAAGTAACTACATCACTCTTATTGAGTGACGGTTATGGATACACTTACACACAAGACAAACTGCAACAGGCCAGATATAAAACACTTGAAGTCTATGACAAAGGCAAAAAGAACCATTTTCATTTTGAGACTGTTTTCGAATTTTGGAAAAAAGCCAAAGAAGACAAAGGGACACTGCATCGTCTTCTTTTTTACATTTTTGTCAGCTTCATTCCCCTCCTCTCTGTGTATCTTGTAGCAGCCTTCAGCATGATCAACCCCCGATACCAATCCAATAACACCTATATAGTCATCTTCGGCACGGTACTGCTCTTTTATGGCCTGGCTTCTTCTTTGCAGAAGTGGGGAACCTTCTCTATGTTGTTTGCAGCGATCATCTTCACTTCTATTTTAGGCAGATGGCTCTTTCAAATACGGGTCGCTCGATATTTTTGATGCATAAGATCTCAAAAAGGGTCAAAGCAGTTATTGCTTATGACGGCAGCAGTTACAAGGGATTTCAGAAACAGAACAGTACAAAGAACACTGTCACTTATGCCATAGAAGAAGCACTGCAGTCTTTACAGATACACAGTCAGATCGTAGCCAGCGGACGCACAGATGCGGGAGTGCATGCTACAGGGCAGATCATACATTTTGATCTGCCTGACTTCTGGTCTGATCTGCATAAATTAAGATCCAGTCTCAACCGAAAGTTGAAAGAGATAGAATTTAAACATATTTCCAGGGTTCCGCATGACTTTCATGCAAGATTTTCAGCAAAAAAACGTCTGTACCGTTATGTATTCAAAACAGGAAAACCTTCTGTATTTGAACAGAAATATATCTCCTATTATTCGGACTTCAATGCAGACCTCTTAGAAAAATCGTTGACAACCTTTGAAGGGAAACATGACTTCAAGCACTTTCATAAAACCGGCAGCATCACACATACAACAGTGAGAGAGATATACAAAACAGCCTACAGGGAACATAACGGGTATCACTACATCTATTTTCAGGCCAATGGTTTTTTGCGTTCACAGGTACGCATGATGGTCGAGGCTGCCATGATGTGTGCCAGAGAAGAACTGAGTTTAATTCAATTGGGAGAGCAGCTAAGTTGTCAAAAAAAGTACACAACGAAGCTTGCCCCTCCAGAGGGGCTATATCTGGCTAGAATATTCTACTGATCCAGTTTATTTTTCATTTCATCAACAGTCGCATCCATACTTAATGTTTGAC
>JAMONL010000044.1 GCA_027065815.1 Sulfurovum sp. | reverse complement strand
TTTCTGTGATCAGGAAGACGTCATTACCGTCGCTGAAAAACTCATCTCAGATGTATTCCACAAATGTGGTTTTGACTCGGTACCTACCAAATTCAACCGTATGACTTACTCTGAGGCTATGGAGAACTACGGTTCAGACAAGCCGGACATGCGTTATGACCTTGCTATGGTAGACGTTATCGATATTTTTGAAAGATGTGACAATGAGATCTTCTCAAAGATCGCTGCAACGCCTAAAAAGAACCGTATCAAAGCATTAAGAGTTCCAAAAGGGGACGAAATTTTCTCAAAACGCCAGATGAAAGGTTTTGAAGAATATGTCCGTAAATTCGGTGCTTCCGGTCTAGGTTACTTCCAAATGAAAGAAGAGGGTCTCAAAGGGCCATTGGCAAAGTTCTTTACTGAAGATGACCTTCAGGCGATCATCGACAGATGTGGCCTCCAAGTAGGCGATGCGGTATTCTTTGGTGCCGGAGATAAAAAACTGGTATGGGACTACATGGGTCGTTTCCGTATCTACCTTGCAGAGATCATGGAAATCATCCCGAAAGACACCTTTGAGTTCTTGTGGGTCATGGACTTCCCTATGTTTGAAGTGGAAGACGGAAGAGTCAAAGCACTGCACCATCCGTTCACACAGCCAAAATCTCTTGACTTTGATGATATCGAAGAGATTGAGTCGATCGCTTACGATGTAGTACTTAATGGTACAGAGCTTGGCGGCGGGTCTATCCGTATCCATAAAGAAGATATGCAGGCAGAGATCTTTAAACTGCTTGGTATTGATGAAGAAGAAGCCAATGACAAGTTCGGATTCCTGCTTGAAGCACTTAAGTACGGTGCACCACCACATGGTGGTTTTGCCCTGGGTCTTGACAGAATGATCATGCTGATGACAGGTTCAAGTTCTATTCGTGAAGTGATCGCTTTCCCTAAAACACAGAAAGCACAATGTCTTCTGACACATGCACCAAGTGTAGTGGATGCCGAGCAGCTTAAAGAGTTAAGCCTCAGGATCAGACAACAAGCACCATCAGCATAAATTAACAAAAGGAAAAACATGAAAAAACTATTTTTGATCATCGGAGCACCAGGATCAGGAAAAACAACGGATGCAAGTATCATTGCTGAAAACCATGCAGACAAGATCGTTCACTACTCTACCGGTGACATGTTAAGAGAAGAAGTCGCAAGTGGTTCAGAACTCGGCAAAGAGATCGACTCATATATTAAAAGAGGTGCACTTGTACCACTTGAGATCATCGTGAACACGATCGTATCTGCCATCAACAATGCACCGGTTGACAATGTCCTGATCGACGGTTATCCAAGAAGCGAAGAGCAAATGACTGCTTTTGATGAACTTGTATCCAAAGAAGACAATATCGAATTGACTTCCGTCATTGAGGTAAGAGTTTCTGAAGCAGTGGCAAGAGAAAGAATCCTTGGTCGTAGAGCAGAAGCGGCACCGGGTGAAGAGCGTTCAGATGACTCGGAAGAAGTATTCAACGACAGAATGAAGATCTATACGGAACCTTTGGGTGCCATTCAGAGATTTTATACAGACAAAGGGCTTTTAACTATTATCAATGGTGAAAGAACTCTTGATGAAGTGGTTGCCGAGATGGAAGCATTTGTTTTATCTAAAATCTAAACTTTTCATTGATCTAAAGTTTTATGCCCTATGAAAAGATCATTTTTGCTACATCTTCAGAGGCCAGGACTTTTTTAAGTTCTGCTCTGTAAGTATCTACTTTAATACCATCATCCAAGACTTTACTTTTATAATACGCCAGTTTCATATTTTTAACTACTTTTTTGACCTCTTCAAAAGAAGTCATCACACCGACTTCAAGTATTTTTTTCTGATTTTTAATGAGATAGGCATACAACATAGAAAAAAGCATGATCGCTGCTTTCGTATTGATCGCATAGGAGGCCAGGAGTATCACAGACCCTTCTTCATTTGCAGAGGCGAAATCCTTTTCTGTAAGTTCAGATCGTTTGATCTCAAAATTCATTAACTGTTCAAAAACATTTTGTTTCAGTTTTATAGTGAACAACAATCCTAAAAAGGCACTTTTATATTCACATGCCAAGAAGAAACTGTTCGAATCAAGCGTCCATGATTCAAACTCTTCAAGTGAATTCTGAGTATATGGGGCATTGGTTGCTTTATGCATATCCATCAGTAATGCATATGCCGGTTTGAATTTTGACGGATCCTCAATACGCGTCACATGCATCTCTCTGAAATTCATCAAGGCAGAAGGAAAATTTAAAATGATCTGTTTATTTTTACCCAAAATATTCTCTACACAATTACGGCAGATAAAATTATCTATTTCACTTAATGTGTAATGATCTATGCAAGGGAACGCTTCCTTCTCAAGCTCTTGAAAATACTTAATGATCCCCACCTGTTTTAAAAACTTGGGTTGTGTTGTACCCCTCTCCCACCTGCTGAGCGTAGAGGTATCCAGCCCAAAAAAGGTTTCTGTATCAAATTCATACAGATGCTCTACCAGTTGCTCCTGAGTCATATTGTTTTTTTCTCTGCATCTTTTAATGTATTCAAAAAAATTCAAAACAAGACCTTATTGTTTATTCTTATCTTCAGTATAGCAAAATTATATACCAACTAAGCATTTTGATAGAAAAAAAAAGTGTCGAAATGCTCTTACAAAAAATGTATAGAAATGTTAGAGTTATATACATTAAATTATAAAGGATCAAAAATGGCTGAGATTATCATCCAGATAAAAAACGAATTGCACAGATATGAAGATGGACTTGAAAGTGGTCTTATTACCAAAAAAGAGTATACTGAGCTGACTACTGTCCTTACTTATGAACTTAAACTGTTAACAAGTCAGAACTAACAACTCCCTACTTTTCATTTTTCCTCTTTTCTTAAATGCTAGGGAAAGAGTACCATAACTACCGCAAAATCACTCTTGTATTTTCATTTTAATCAACTTAAAAACTATGTCATAACTACACACATTCATAATTTTTTTTTATAAAATAACAATATTTATATAAATTATTGACATTAACTTTATATTAAACTATACTATTGCTATTCAAATAAAAAGCAAGGAAGAACAATGAACACAAGTACATTTAAAAAACTTGGTGCAGGGATCACTCTGTCACTATTAACATCAACACTACTACATGCGACAAACGGAGATCACCTTATCTCAGTAGGTGCAAAAGCAAGAGGTATGGGTGGTGTCGGTATCGCCATGAGTCATGGCGCAGAATCTACACTGAACAACCCTGCATTGATCACTGCAGTAGAAGGTACAGAAATTTCATTTGGTGGTACGGTATTTATGCCGGATATTCAAACACAATTGAACGCCAATCCAAATGCACTGCCTCCACAGGGTCAGTTAACGAGTGATGCTGATATGAATATGATCCCGGAAGTTTCACTGGCTCATAAAATAAATGAAAATGTTTATGTGGGAATCGGTATGTGGGGAACAGCTGGTATGGGTACAGATTACAGTCAGGGTGCAGGCATAGCCAACACACTTCCACAAGGAAAATTCAATAACTTCGATATGGTTACAAATTTACAATTAATGCAATTCGCCGTACCATTAGCATATAAAACTAACGGATTCAGTATTGCTATTGCACCTATTTTGCAATATGGTAACCTCGACATTAATTATGTAATGCCAACAGGTATGGCTAATCCAATGACTGCATCTTTTGGTGCGGGGTTGGCGCAGGACTTCGGTTTTGGTTTTTCAGCAGGAGTAACCTACGATTTCTCAAACGGACTTGTATTGGGTGCCGTTTATAAATCATCGATCGATATGGAATATACCAACCAACTTAGTACTGCAACTGCACCATTTGGTATTACACTTCCAGACGGTGACCACTTGGAACAGCCAGCTGAATTTGGTGTAGGTATCGCTTATACTATGGATCAGCATACATTTGCATTTGACTATAAACAGATCCAATGGTCATCTGCAAAAGGATATAAAGACTTTGGCTGGGAAGACCAGGATGTCTACGCGTTTGGTTATCAGTATACACAAGACAACTGGGCACTCAGACTTGGGTACAACTACGCAAAGAGTGCAGTTGTTGAAACACAGAACCCAGCCATCAATATGTTCAACCTACTAGGTTTCCCTGCTACAGAAGAGCAGCACTATACCGTGGGTGGGAGTTATGCCTTCAATGAGCAATTCTCAGTTGATATAGCATATGTCTATGCGCCGACAGCAACGGAAACATTTGATGTAAGTGCACTTGGGCTTGGATTAGATTCAGTAACAACAGATCATAGAGAAGACTCTCTTTCTTTCCAACTTACATATAAATTTTAAGATCCATTCCCACCTTTATGGTGGGATTTTCATCTTCATCATCTCGTAACACTTTCCATTCTATTTTCACACTTCATCACTTTTACTCCCTACTTTTAACTTTATTAGTATAAAATATAGTTATCTAAATTGTTTAATTTCATCAATAATATTAAAAAGGTATAACTAATGAAAAAAACTACACTAAGTGCCCTGCTAATCTCTTCTCTGCTAACCTCAACACTTTTTGCCAATACCATCAATATTACAGGTACGATTGTTTCTGACAATAAAAAATATATCGGTGCACGTTACATGGGTTACGTCAAAGAGGTATATGTCAATATTGGAGACAAAGTAAAACGCGAAGACGATCTCTTTAAAATGGAGTCTGCCGAATTTGACATTTTAAAAGAGCAAGTCAATCTTGGACTTGAACAGGCAGAGATACTCACCGATGTCTACCGAAGCAAACTTGATGAAATACGAAGGAACAAGGCACTGCTTTCCAGAAATAAAAACAGTACCTTTAATTTTGAAGATATGAACGAAAACCTTTCCATCTCTGCAGAGCATACTTCATCAATGCTCAAAGCCATGAAAGCCATGGTCAAAAGTGCCGCACAGAAGGCAAAAGAGGTCAGCATCATTTCCCACTACCTTGAGGTAAAAGCACCCAGCAGCGGGATTATTGTACAGAAAAACCTGCATGTCGGTGATATGGTAATGCCCGGTTTTCCCGTGATGATCTTAGTCGACCTTTCCCATCTTGAAATAGAAGCCCAAATTTCAGAAAGTGATCTTTTGAAAGTGAATGAAGGGGATTTTGTTAAATTTGAAATTCCTTCTATTCTCTACAGGGGCAGAGGACGTATCAAGTCTATTGTACCCTCTGCCAATCCCATGACACATACCTTTACCATACGTATCTCCTTCGAGAGAAAAGATGACAAGATCTATCCGGGTATGTATACTAAAATATTACTAGAATATGACCCAAGTATCTACAACAGAAAAATGACATCGTATTAACTAAAGGTACTTCTAACGTAATCACTCACAATCTTCTTCCTTTTTCTTAGGGAAAAAGGATTTGATATTATTGGTGAGTATACACCAAGTACTGTCATCCCCCTCTTCACACTCATCCTTACTATGATCATGGTCATCAGGCATCATCGCACGCGCATTGTCCATAAGCACAGGAATAAAAAAGAGTGATACCAGTGTTGCCGCCATGGATCCAAAGATCAATGCCACACCCAAACCACCGAATATCGGATCAGTCGCAAGCAGCAATGACCCTAATATAATTGCTACCGCCGTCAGCATAATAGGTTTTGCTCTGGTTGCCGTGGCTATGGCTATGGCGCGTTTCTTTTCCATACCCGTATCGGCTATCAGTGATTTCGAGAAATCTATCAGCAGCAGTGACGAACGTGCAGAGATTCCCATCAGTGAAATAAATCCTATCAACGATGTCGCCGTTAGAAAGAAATTGACATCTGTCATAAAAAGTGAAAGTTTATCCGCAACCCAGTGACCGGCGATCACCCCGATAATAGAGAGAAAAGAACCAATGAGGACTATGCCGCTCAAGGCAAAAGACTTGTAGTACACCACCATCAAAAGAAACATCAATACCAATGCAGAGATAAAAGCACCACCCAGATCGCGAAAAGTGTCAAGAGAAACTTTCATCTCACCATCCCAGCGCAAAAGCATTTTGTTACCTGTCTTTCTATCTACAAGATTTAAGTCAAACATAAAAGTATTGATTCCATCCACTTTGGAAATATCATATTTTTTCCATAGTTGATCTATGATAGTGTCTCGTGCATCCAGCAGAGGATAGACCTGACTCACCATGTCACACTCTGCAGTAATAGTGACCATATTTTTAAGATTTTTTCTAAAAATACTTGGACTTGATTGTACCGCATTCAATTTGACTATTTCACTCAAAGGTACCATCATCCCTTTGACATTCATAAGTTTCAGAGATGAAAGTTTATTCTGTAATGCCGCTTCTGTATCAAACTTGACCATACGTGTCTCTTGATCCAGACGCAGGAAAATAGGGATCTGATCTTGCTGATCCCGTGTATTTTTAACCGCTATAGGCATACCCTGGAAAGCAAGAAATATAATCTTATTAACCTGATCCACGGACAAACCACTGCGTATGATCTTCTCTTTATCGGGAACAAGATCATATTTGGTATAGAGATCATCCTGCATAATATCTACATCTACCAGTCCTTCCGTTTCTTTTAAAATAGCGGCAACATCTTCAGCAGTCCTTCTCAAAACTTGATCGTTCTTACCATACAATTCAATAACAACGGTCGCCAGGGTTGGAGGTCCGGAAGGCATTTCTGTAAATCTGATACTTGTATTGGGAACCAGCGTACCACATTTCTTGTTCAGCAGCGGACGGATACGATGCACCGTCATAAAAGAAGGCTCATCACGTTCATGTTTATCGGTCAGGTTAATGACTATCTCCGCCTGGTTTTTCAGGGCTTTCAATGCTGAGCCTTTGACCAGTCCGGCATAATCCAGCGGTGCACCCTGTCCCAAAAAGACTTCCATATCGGTCACTTCTTTCTCTTTTGTCATATAGTTGACTATACAGGTCGTCACAGACTTTGTCTCTTTTATGGAGGCATTGGTCGCTGTATCTACATAAATGGTAAAGGTATTGGCACTTTTTCCGGGAAGCATTCTGGCAAGTACCAGTTTACTCGGTATCAACATCACGGAACCTGCCATCGTAATAAGAACGATCATGATAACAATAAACTTGTTTCGTTTCGTACTGAGGATCTTGTAAACAAAATTTTCCATTACTGTTTATCCTCCTCTTTCTTTTCCACTGTTAAAACCATGTCTTGCGGAATATCCGGATTGTCAGGTTCTTCCTCTATGTGAGGTTCATGCTTCTCAAACTTAATGAATTTACGCGCAAGATAGGGAGCAAAAACATACGCAACAAAAAGAGAAACCGCCAGTGCCACAGGAACATTCAGGGGTATAGGTTTCATAAACTGCCCCATCATCCCTCCGACAAAGGCCATAGGGATCATGGTCAGCATAATGGCAATAGTAGCAATGTTCGTGGAGGGACCTATTTCATCGGTTGCCTGTATGATGATCTCATCAAATTCCAATCCTTCAGACTCTTTAAGATGCAGCCGTCTGTGAATATTCTCGATGACAATAATGGCATCATCCACAATGAGTCCCAGACTCAAGAGGAATGCAAAGAGTGTAATACGGTTAATGGTCTGATCGGTCATCATGGCTATAAAAAGCGTTGCTGCCAGGATCATAGGCACGGCGATCGTCACGACCAGAGATTCTCTCCATCCAAGGAACGGGATCAGGATCAGCGCAATAATGAAAATAGTGATCAAGAGATGGTGTACCAGCTCATTGACCGCTTCATTCGCACGTTCACCATAGTTACGTGTCACAATGAACCCCACACCCTGTGCCAGTAATTCTGCTTTGGCTGCTTGTAGTTCCTCGATGGCTTCTTCTGCAATGAGTACCGCATTGGTTCCTTTGAGCTTTGAAACGGTCATGGTGATCTGATGTCCCGCATCACGGAAAAGAAGCTCTTTGAGTGTTTCATCCTCTTCTTCTTTTTCTTCTTTTTGGGAAGCATGCTCCTCTTCATCTGAGGCATGTTCTTTCTCTTTCATGCCTATCTGATACGTAATGTATGCCGTACGGTAATTCTGAATATCAAAACTGTAATCTACTTTTGCAATATTTTTCAGATAAATAGGCGACCCCATATATTGTGCGACGATCAACTCTTTAAGATCATCAATGTCATCAATGGCATTCTTCACACCAAATACCACCAAATGTCCTGTAGAGGTTTGTGTATCGATCTGTGGTGCATTGGAGGAAATAGACTTGATCGCCTGCGCAACCTGCCCTAAAGAGATATGATAACCCGACAGTTTATGCAAATCGATGAGCACATTGAATTGAGGACGTTTTACTCCCTTGAGTGTGGTTTTTGAAACATTATCAAGAGCATTGATATTTTGCTGTAAATCACGAATGGTTTTATAGAGTTTAATAATATGTTCAGGGCGACTGGGGCCATCATTGATCTTGTAAAATGCCACAGTGAGTATGGGAATATCTATATCGATGTCAAAAGGTTTGACCAAAGGTGGCATTGTTCCTTTTGGCAACTTATCCATGTTCTGCATGACTTTATCGTAAAGCTTGAGATTGGAGGATTCTCTATTTTCCCCAATGAAATACTGTACATTGACCATACCAAAGTTATTCATGGCCGTACCGTAAACATGCTGTACACCTTTGATCTCACGTATGCGACGCTCTAAAGGTTTGATGACCACATTGTTGATCTCTTTGGGACTTGCACCCGGAATGGCAACAATGACAGATCCCCCAGAGACTTCTATCTGGGGATCTTCTTCTCTTGGCATTACTTCCAGGGAAATATATCCAAGCATCAAAATAGCGATAGCTAATATTGGTGTAAGAGGGTTACTTAAAAATGACTTTGCCAGATGTCCGGCAATATTTTTTATTTTATAAACTTCCATTCATTTATTCTATCTAATTAATTCGTAATAATAAGTAAAAATTATTGAAAAAAATTATTTTCTAAGATTAGTATGCAATAATACTCACATAAAAAATTTAAAGGATCATTATGACAAAAGCCATACATAAGATTGCAATTGCTTTAACAGTATTTGTATTTTCCGCTATTTCTCTTCAAGCCGGAGGTGTTTCGGCTTATTACTCTGCAGCATATAAAGATGCAGGCACAGTAAAATCTGCCCTTACCAAAGCAGGGTTTACCGTACTTAACACCTATTCTCCCGCGGGTAAAGGAAAACTAAAAGTGATCACCTATACAAATCCAAAGCTTATCAGTATGGCATCTAAGCCAAAACGCGGATTTGCAGCTGTACAAAAAATACTGGTCGATTCCAAAGCAAAAAAAATACTCGCGACCAATCCTACTTACTGGTTAAAAGCTTTCTTACAAAAAAACTTCAAAGGTGGAGATACAGCGATTACCACTTCTTTGACCAAAGCACTTGGCAAACTTAAACCAACAGCAGATACACTGAGCAGCGGAAAGCTTTCAGGGTATCACTTTATGTTGGGAATGCCTTATTACGAAGATATGATCGAGTTGAAAAGTGGCGCAAAAGGTGTTAAAAATGCACTTTATTCTGTAAAACTTACCAATGGATCAACACTGTATGGCGTTAAGATGCCCAAGTCAACAGAAGGATTCATTTCTAAGATCGGGGAAGACAAAGCTTTGGTATTACCATACACAATCCTCATAGAAGGCGGAAAAGCCTATGCGCTGCATGCAAAATACTATCTTGCGATCTCATACCCTAAATTGACCATGGGTGAATTTATGAAAATTTCAAGTGTTCCTGATGCGATCAAAAAAAAGCTCAAGCAGTCTGTCAAATAAAACTATGGACAAAGCTTCGGCTTTGTCTTACTCTTCCAACATCTCTTCGAGCGTTACTCTCACATTTTCACCTAAAGCATTCACGTCATACCCTCCTTCCAGAAAAAAGATATAAGGTATATGTTTTTTAGTATTCAGTATCAACCGTACTATCTTTCTGATCCCTTCTGTTGTCACATTCAACTGTGCCAGAGGATCACTCTCATGAAGATCATATCCTGCCGACACCAAGATGATATCCGGATCGAAACGATCCACATAGATCGGCAGATCATTCTCATAGATATCCAGAATTTCTTCATCCCCGCCATCGGGCATCATTAGAAAATTGGCTGTATACCCTTCTCCACTCCCTATACCTCGCTCTTTTTCCATACCCGTTCCGGGATAGGCAAACGCCTGATGTGTAGAAAAGTAAAAAACCGTATCATCAGCATAAAATGCATCCTGTGTACCATTTCCATGATGTACATCGAAATCGATGATCATTACTTTTTCATATCCGACACTTTGCGCATATCGTGCTGTGACTGCAATATTGTTGAAAAGACAAAACCCCATCGCCTGTGCAGGTCTTGCATGGTGTCCTGGAGGTCTGACAGCACAGAATGCCCGTTCAAACTCTCCTGCTTTTATCCCATCTATCGCAACGATCCCTGCACCTACAGCAAAAACCGCCGCATCATATGATGCGGCACTGCATATGGTATCACTGTCTATAGGACTGGCATTTTCACTAGCTTCCAATACAGTTTGAATATGCTCAGGTGTATGTATCTTCTCAAGCAGTGTTTCTGATACCCTTATAGGCGATTTCTGGATCAACTGCTCTTTTAAAGGGGATACTGCTCTATTGATGGCGATCAGTCGCTCTTTCGATTCGGGATGTCCCATCCCCGTGTCATGCTCCAGATAGATATCATCTGTGATATATGCTATTTTCATCTTGCACTCCTTTATACTGATATTGCTTTTTTAAGTATTTCTACCTCTTTTCGTAACCATTGTACTTCCTGTTTAATCTCTTTCAACTCTTCATCCATTTGCATCTCTTTTTTATTTTCCATAGTTGCGATGGGTATGATCTGCTCCTCTATCTCTTTTTCACTCTTCTCGTCATAAAGAATATAGGTGACTTCTCTACCCTTCTCTTGAAATACTTCACTCTTGACCTTACCGGACCTGACCATTTTCATCACATTGAAAATACTCAATTTGTGCTTGACTGCATAGGCTTTGATCGTCATTCTTTCCATTCGTACTCCTTACTTTTAAAATTATACACAAATGATTTACATTTATCTGATATAATCGTAAAAATAAAGCCTTCCCAAATGAAGGCACTACCAAGGATGATCATGACAAAACAATTGAGTAAATTTACACTTATTACACTTTTAAGTGTATTTTTCAGTACTTATGCTTTAGCCGAAGCATCTACAGTGATAGATGCAAAAGTGGATGTAGCCATTAAAAAATTTGAAAAAGAGAAAGGTGCAACAGAATTTTTAAAAAAAGCCTATGCTGTCTTGGTCTTCCCTTCTGTTGTCAAAGGCGGATTTGGGATCGGCGGGGAATATGGAGAAGGTGCCATGAGAGTTGACGGTAACACGACCGCTTACTTTAAGATCGCTTCGGGATCATTCGGTTTTCAGCTTGGACTACAAACAACCTCATACCTTTTTGCCTTTGCCTCTAAAGAGGTATACGAAAACTTTATGAAAAGTGACGGGTGGGAAGCCGGTGTTGATGGTGCGATCACAGTAGCAAAATGGGGAGCAGGAAAGGACATTGGCTCTATCTCTTTTGAAAAACCCATCTATGCCTTTGTTTTCGGAGCAAAAGGATTTATGTACAACTTGACATTCAAAGGTACAAAATTCATTCGATTCACTCCTGATGCACCATAAAGGACCATGATGAAAAGACAACTGCATTTCATACTGACACTTTTTACTGTTTTTCTGTTTTTAAACAATGTTGCACAGGCAGAAACTGCGGCACAGATAGATGCCAAAGCTGACAAAGTCATCGAGATCTTTAAAAAGAAACACGGTGCTGCAAAATTCCTCTCTGAAATGCAAGGCTACCTTGTGTTTCCCTCTGTCTTAAAAGGCGGTTTCTTTGTAGGCGGAGAATACGGAGAAGGTGTACTCCGCATTAATGGTACATCTACGGATTATTACAGTATTGCTTCAGGCTCTCTTGGTTTTCAGTTTGGCGCACAAAAAGCATCCTACATTATTGCCTTTGCATCACAAAGGGCGCTTCAGAACTTTAGACGCAGCAATGGATGGGAAGCGGGTGTTGACGGTACCATTACTGTTATTGACTGGGGTGCGGCCAAAGATGTGGCTTCTTTAAGTTTTGAAAAGCCCATTTACGCCATTGTCTTTAATGCCAAAGGAATCATGGGTGGTATTTCCCTTGAAGGAACTAAATTCACACGAATTAATCCCGGAAAAACAGAAGTCTATGATGAGATAGATAAAATGACTAATTAAAACGTTCTTTGTAAGAGCACTTCTGGCAAAGTTCTTCTGTAGCTTTGCCTTCTTTAAACCCTTCTATCATATTCACTGTACGTGGGCTTGCCATGATCTCATCCAAACATGATTCATGAAGATCTCCCAGTTCTACAATACCGTCACAGTCTAAACAACAAGGCACGACCTTACCGCTTGCCAGCACGGCAATATGTGAAGAGAGTCCCTGACAGGTACCATGCCCATAGTCTTTATTTTGTAAAGAAGGCCATTCAAAGTAGTTATCAAAGTGTATACGTACTTTATTTTCCAAACGGATGATTTTTGGACGTTCCTTATAAATATTCTCAAGAGACAAAGGAACATGAAACACGGAAGAAAGTTTTGTAAAGAGTGTCTCATTAAAATCACGTTCACTCATCATTTCATCCAGGTTCCAGACACGCAGGTTGATAAAGAGTTCTTCTTCCCTGTCCAGCTTTACCTTACACAGGTCAAGTACAGGGTTCATATACTGATCAAAAGTGATGGATGTGTCATTTTTGTTAAAACTGTTCAGAGAAATATTGATCTGTTTGACACAGGGATGAAAAAGCGTGTCATAACTGTGTTTCTTCAAAAAATAGCCAGAGGTCGTCAACATCGCTTTCATGCCATGTTTATGAATAATGTCAAGATAATCATTGAGGTTGGATTGTGTTAACGGATCCCCGACAACATGGCAGACTATCTCTTTGGTATACACTTTCGCCTGCTTGATGATCGACTCAAAAAAATCAAGATCCATCTGTTTTGTCGGCAACGCTTTGGTGGGACAGAACGAGCAGCTCAAACCGCATACATTTGTGATCTCAATATAGATACGGTAAAATTTCAAAATTTACTTCACACAAATTGAGAGGTCAGTGATCGTCTTTGCAGCTCTTATACACTTCATTTTCGACTCAAGAAAAATGATATTGTCATCAAAGGTATCCAATACTTTCGTTCTGTTTGTTTCATCCCAGCTGTCAATTTGATTGTCGGCATCTCCCGATATCTGTTTTTTTAAAGCGATCACATCTCTAATACAGATATTAGCCTCATCTTTATTTTCTGCCTGTTGCAGACAGGCACGTGCAACTTTCATACTATCAAGAAGTTTCGGTAGAAATTTTTTCTGTGACTCAAATATATTTTGCCCGAGCTTATCGATCAAAGCACGTTTTTGATGCTCGGTGATATCATCTTCTGTAAGACTGTTCTCTTCTAAATATTTATACATTTCTTTAGATATATTCAGGATCACTTGTGAAAACTCTTTAGGCGGTTTGATACCTTTGGTCTTTATATTGGTTTTAAAGAGTGCGAACTTTTCAACAGGAAAATCGGGAAGGATACATTTAGATGGTGTAGCAGTGATATTCAACTTTACCTCTACCGCCTTTTTTTGATAATAAAACCCCAACAGATAATTTTCCACAAGTAACGGTATGCCTTTGTAAAGACACTTTTTTGTACCTTTGCCTTCCCAAACATCACAGGTATACCCTGCTATGGTTTCCTGTCCATTTTTCACCATATCTTTTAAATAATAGTCTTTAAAATTCCCTTTAGGCATAGGACGTTCAAGTATCTTTTTTGTTTCAAAATCCACATCAAAACGTTGTTTATTCTCAAACTTTTCACAGATATGGATCTTATTGATATTTTTAATGACTCCCACCGTACGCTCCTCGTAGTTCTCTTCTACAAGTGCTTCAACACCCCAGTTCTTAAAACGGAGTAACCCTTCACCCTTAATGCTTATATTAATATCGTCTGTAAAGTGCCCGCCACCTGATATTTCGAAACGTACCATACCTGTTTCGACATCAAACTTCTTCTCTCCCAGAGCTGCCGAAAAAAGCATATTAGTACCCAGACAAAAAAACAGAGAAACTGTCTTATACTTCTTCAGATATAACATCTACTTCCTTTTACCCATACTGCAAGGTAATAAAATTTGTCAGTATTGTATCATAATGTTTTTGGGGATCTCTCGATCCACTGGGTTTTACAATCTGTGACCTTATCAGTCTGTTGATCATCCTTCATTCCAACAATGACCAAACAGGCACTATTTTGCTACTCTTGTGGCATACACTGTTTCAATACTGCAAAGGTTGAAGCTTTTTCAATACAGGGTAATGAGTTTTCAAAGGCATCGATCTCTTTCAGTAAATTTGATTTTACAGTACTGTCCCATTTTGTATGATGCTCCGGGTCTTCACTGTCAGCCTTCTTTTCACATATATTTGCTTCCTCCACACTGTTTGCATTTTGAAAACATTCTTTGATGGCAGGCAGATCGGCGGCATCAGCAAGTATCTCTTTTTTGGCTCTTGCCAGCATGGCATCTTCACCACCCATTGCCGACATAGCCGCTTTTTGCATTGCTTTTTCCTGTGCTTCAGTTGGTTTAGCATTAGGGTTACTCATATCAAAACCTGATTCTTTCAGTGCACCCATCGCAGCAGCCATCACTTTCATACCCTCTTGCATCTCTTGAGCATTTTTTGCACTTTGCGCTTTATCTATCTTATTTAATTTACTTCTATCAATATCCACTTTCTGACCCATCATATCTACCAATGAATATTCAGGTAATTTAAAATCATCCTCACTCAGGGGAATGTTAAATTCAGCTTTTGTGGCAACTTCAAGACTTTTAAGACCCATAATATTTGATTCTATACGCAGTGGAATACCTTTATAAATACACTGTTTCACCCCCATAATATCCCATACCTCACAGCTATAGCCCAGTACCTTGTCTGTACCGACCTTTTTCCCGCCCATACTTTTCATCATGGCTTCACCGGTCTGCCCAATATTTTTACCACCGCCAAACATAGCATTCATACCCATAGCCGGATTTTCCATTCTCACAATGTTTTTTCTCTTAAAATCAACTCGATACATAATACCGTCATTCATATACTGTATCGTATGTGTTTTTGTGATTTTTGTTTGTCCTCCGGTTGTTTCTTTTTTGACCTTATTTTCTTCTGTCAGATCTTTCACTCCGTAGTTATCAAAAACAAGTCGCTTTTTTCCTACACCTTTAATTTTGACCATCCCCATGATATTGCCAGACTCTTTGATACTGTACTCAACTTTTCCACTCTTGACATCATATTTTTTCATCATATCCGTACCGGCAAAAAGTAGAGAACTTCCTACCACCACTGCCAGTGAGATTTTTACTGTTTTTATCATTATGCTTTTCCTTTTTACTTTGTGAACATATCGAGATCTTTACTCATCTCGTCAAACTCTTTGTCTGCTTCGGTATTCTCTTCTTTTTGTTTTTTCTTTTCTGTACCACTATTTGCATCTTTCATCATACCACCTAAAGCACCCAGCATTGCACCAAGCTGTTCGATTTGTTTTGCTTCTTTTTCACTCATACCCTCGATCTCGATCTTTTTACCGCCAATATTGATCTGACTGCTTTTCTTTGGCGTATTTTGCACTTCTGTCTTTTTAGGCGTGACCGGTACGACCACAGTTTCTACAGCATCAGGAGCATCTGCCTTAATCTCCTTTTCATGGTTGAGATTGCTCAGGTCAAGTATGAGTTTATTTGCATTGCCTGATCCTACAGTAAATGCTGCTTCACCAGTACTCTCTCCAACTTTTGCTTCTACACTGTATTTCCCGTCATTGAGTGAAAGTTTTAGCTTTTCAGAACATTTAAGTGTTTTTTCATACACAAGTTGTCCACTGCTCGCATAAATTTCATAAGAGACTTTGGCATTACTGTCTGCACACTTGGCGCTGATAATGAACTGTCCAAATACGACATGCACTTTAGCTGTCTCACCAGATTTGATCTCGAATGCTGCTTCTTTCTTGAATTCATTGTATGTACATTTTAGCTGGTACTTCCCGACCGGTAACTGTCTGCTTCCTGCCTTCTTCTTGCGCGGACCGACATACCAGTTGTCCGATGTATCGACCTCTCCGT
>JAMONL010000043.1 GCA_027065815.1 Sulfurovum sp. | reverse complement strand
ATTCGATGCTATTGCCGATGCATGTATTGAGCGTGGAGATGTAAAAGTTTTCTGGGGTCAGTTAGGCCTGGTCAACAATGCTGCTGCACAAAAAGCAAAAGATGCAGGTATGAAAGTAGTACAAAATATTTGCTCCATGGTGGCACATAAAGGCTTGATGTAAATACGCTTCTATATTGACTACTTCAAACCGTATAAAAACTTCTTGCTAGAAGATTTTATAGAGAAAAGTCAATACTAAATAAGAAACTTATTATATCTTCTGTAAAAACACTCCACTTTCAACATGTTTGGTATGAGGGAACTGGTCATACATAGCTGCTTCCATCACATTGTGGGTGTTGGTCAATGTTTCCAGATCACGTGCCAGAGTTTCAGGGTTGCATGAAATATAAATGATGTTTTCAATTTTTGAAATAAGCCCTATACTTGCTTCATCCAGACCTGCTCTTGGAGGGTCTACCAAAACCGTAGAAAAATCATAAGCGTTTAGATCTATCTCTTTTAGTCTGGTAAATTCTCTTACCCCATTTAGTGCTTCTGTCATCTCTTCAGAGGAGAGTCTGGCAAAAGTGATATTGTTCACACCATTGAGTGCACAATTCTCCAGTGCAGCATTGATGGAATTTTTAGAGATCTCCGTAGCAAGTACTTTGTCAAAATAGTGTGAAAGAGGCAAGGTAAAATTCCCCAAACCGCAATAGGCTTCCAAAAAGTCACCATACCCTACTTTTTTAGCCTGTGTGATGGCCCACTCTATCATCTTGACATTGACTATAGGATTTGGCTGCGTAAATCCACTCTCATATTGTACATAAGAGAATATTTTTCCGTCTATTTCCAGTTTTTCAGTCACAAATTCATCGGAAAGAATGACCTTTTGTTTACGGCTGCGCCCCATGACCTTGCAGTTCAAGTCAGTTTCCAGTTGTTTTGCCTCTTCACTCCAGACATCATCCAGTTTTCGGTGGTACAGCATAGTAATGAGACACTCATCTGTAGTTGTAGCCAGAAACTCTACTGCAAAAAGACGTTTTTTAAGCACTTCCTGAGAAGCATTGATCTTCTCGATCAGCTTCCACATTCTTTTTTCGATAGGTTCAATAACCTTCGGACACTCTTCAATGGTAATGGCACCTTTTTCACGCACACCATTGACAGGCATTTTCCCCATAGCATAATCACACCTGTCACCCTCATGCCAGATACGAAATTCCGACCGTGCTCTGTAATGGGCATCCGACGAATCGAAAATTTCAAGCTCACCCTGATAAAAGGGTGACAAAAGTGCTGAGACCCTCATTTTTTTACGGTTCAACTGTTCCTGATAACCTAATTCAAAAAGTCCGCAGGATCCACAAGATCCGAAATGTTTACAGTTCAAATTTTACACCTTTAAATTCATTTAGCTATAATCACGATAATAATATATATGCAATTTTATCCAAAAGGTGCCAAAAGTGTCTAATATCAACTCCATCAGCGTTATCATCCTTGCAGCAGGGCAAGGAACAAGAATGAAATCCATCACTCCCAAAGTCCTTCATGAAATTTCCGGAAAACCCATGCTTTTTCATGCCATTGATGCAGCAAAAGAAGTTTCTAATGATATTACCGTGGTACTCTACCATCAGGCTGAGCGTATTCAAAAAGAGATAGCAGCAGTGTATGAGCATATCCATTTTCATCTGCAGGATGCAGCACAGTTCCCTGGAACAGGAGGAGCAATGAAAGGTGTTGAAATACAACACGACAAAGCACTGATCCTCAATGGGGACATGCCTCTGATTACAACAGATTCTCTACACGCATTATTGGAAGGTGATGCCGACATCAATATGTCAGTTATTGAGCTTGATGATCCCAACGGCTATGGACGCGTCGTGATCCTGGACGGAAAGGTACATGAGATAGTAGAAGAGAAAGACTGCATCCCTGCTCAAAAAGAGATCAAAACAGTCAACGCCGGTGTCTACTGCGTAAAAAAAGAGCTTCTTGACAGATATATTCCTCAACTTTCCAATGACAATGCCCAGGCAGAATATTATCTTACTGATATTATTAAAATGGCTGTGGATGAAGGGAAAACAGTCCATCCTGTCATCGTGAAAGAAGAGGAGTTCAAAGGTGTCAACTCCAAACTCGATCTTGCCCATGCAGAAGAGATCATGCAAAACCGCATCAGGATCAAATGGATGAAAGCCGGTGTCAGCATGCGTTTACCGGAAACTATCTATATTGATTCCCGAGCTACTTTTGAAGGTGAATGTATACTAGAAAACGGTGTCAGCATTCAGGGAAACTGTCACATCATCGCTTCACACATCAAAACACATTCCGTCATCGAAGATGCCTATATTGAGAACTCTGATGTAGGACCGATAGGCCGCATCAGACCACAAAGCAGGATCATAAATTCCCACATAGGTAATTTTGTGGAAGTGAAAAAATCCACACTCACCGGTGTTAAAGCCGGTCACTTGGCGTACATTGGTGATGCAAGCATAGATGAGGGAACAAACCTCGGTGCCGGTGTGATCACATGTAACTATGACGGAAAACAGAAATACAAAACTATTATCGGAAAAAATGTCTTTGTAGGATCGGATACACAGATCGTTGCACCTGTGACCATAGCAGATGATGTTCTCATTGCTGCAGGGACAACGGTCAACAGAGATGTAGAAAAAGGAAACCTGGCCATTTCCAGAACACAGATGAAAACAGTGAAGAACTTCTTTTATAAATTTTTTCAAACCTCAGATAATGGAGAGAAATAATATGCAGGTCAATTTAAGCGGGAAATCCGTACTCCTTGGTGTAACAGGAAGCATTTCAGCCTACAAAGCCTGTGATCTTGCCAGACTTTTTATCAAAGCAGGCGCTTCTGTGCATGTGGTGATGACACCCTCTGCCGAACGTTTTGTCTCGGCTCTGACCTTTGAAGCGTTGACAAGAAATCCTGTGCTTACTGAAAAAAGCGAAAGTTGGAGTTCTGACCTCAACCACATTGAGCTGGGTAAAAAATGTGATACTTTCATTGTGGCACCTGCTTCTGCCAACACACTCAATAAACTCAGTAAAGGGATCGCTGACAACATTCTTACACAGACTGCCCTTGCCTATGCCGGCCCGATGCTGGTTGCACCTGCTGCCAATACCCAAATGCTGAAGAACCACTATACGGTCGGTTCACTCAAAATGCTGGGAGTGAATGACTATACGATCATAGAACCTCAGGAAAAACTTCTGGCCTGCGGCGATATCGGTTCAGGTGCCTTGGCCGAACCTTCTGAGATCTTTTTCGAGACAGCCAAAATCCTTTTGGAAGAGGCGTTCTGGAAAGACAGACGTATTGTTGTAACAGGAGGCGGGACACGCGAAAAGATCGATGAAGTACGTTATATCAGTAATTTTTCTTCGGGAAAGATGGCAAAATCCCTTTGTCTTGCTCTCTATCTGAGGGGTGCTGATGTCTGTTACCTCACAACCATGGGAAATGAAGGCTTGCCGCAAAGTCTCTACACGATCGAAGTTGAGACTGCGGAAGAGATGCTTGATTACACCAAAGATGCCATCCGTGTCTCAAAAAAAGGGAAAATGTCCAAACCCTCTATGAATGCTTCGGACAGACACCTC
>JAMONL010000042.1 GCA_027065815.1 Sulfurovum sp. | reverse complement strand
TGATGGTAAACTTGCTGCCCTTCGTTTCAACAACTGGAAAGTGGTATTTATGGTACAGAGAGCACACGGTGCCGACGTTTGGCAAGAGCCATTCGTTACACTTCGTATGCCTAAACTCTTTAACCTGAAAATGGATCCATTTGAAGGCGCAGACATACATGGTTCATTTTTCTATGACAAGTGGAAGTTTGAGCACCTTTATGCGCTTGTGCCTGCACAGGTCAAAGCATTTGAATTCTTAAATACATTTAAAGAGTTCCCTCCAATGCAGGAAGTTGGAAGTTTCTCATTAGACAAGGTCATGACAAAAGTGATGAGTTCTAGCAACAACGACATGGCTAAATAGAGCCTGTTAGATTTAGGGGTTTCCCTAGGTCTAAATGTATACATTATTTTAGTTATAATCTCTATAGTTAAAATAATCTATATAAAATCATTATCTATCTACATTTTCAAGGAACAACTATGACGCCACATGAATCCATCCAAGTACTACAAAAAAAGATGAATGCCGCTATTATCGGGCAGAAGAACATTGTTGAGCGTCTTATCATCGGACTGCTTGCCAATGGTAACTTGCTTGTAGAAGGTTTGCCCGGACTTGCAAAGACCAGAGCTGTAAGAGCCATGGCAGATGCTATTGAGTCAAAGTTTTCCCGTATACAGTTTACCCCCGACCTTCTGCCTTCAGATGTCACGGGTTCTGAAAATATGTATGAAGAGAATGGAGAGTATAAGTTCCGTTTTGAAGAGGGACCGATCTTTGGTAACATCATCCTGGCTGATGAGATCAATCGTGCGCCTGCAAAAGTACAGGCAGCGATGCTTGAAGCAATGGAAGAGAGACAGGTGACTGTGGCAGGTAATACCCATAAACTGCCTAAGCTTTTCATCGTTATGGCGACACAGAACCCTGTAGAGCAGGAGGGAACATATCCGCTTCCTGAAGCACAAAAAGACCGTTTTTTAATGCATGTAAACATTACTTACCCGGACAAAGCGTCGGAGATGGAGGTGATCGAACTGGTCAGAGGTGAGAAAAGTGGTGTAACCATAGAAAAGAGTGAAGATATTGCGCAAGAGGTTATCTTTGCTGCGAGAGATGAGATATCTAAGGTAGAGAGTTCTAAAACAGTCATTCAATACATTGTTGACCTTGTCTTTGCCACACGTTACCCTGAAAAATATGATGAAAAACTTGCTTCGTACATCGATATAGGTGTGAGTCCGAGAGCTTCTCTTGGATTGGACCAGTGTTCTCGTGTTTATGCTTGGTTGCAAGGACGAGACCATACTACTCCTGAAGATGTCAGAGCAGTGGTGCATGATGTACTCCGTCACCGTATTACCGCCAGTTATGAAGCACAATCTGAACGTGTGAGCAATGATGATATCATCGATACTATTTTAAATCTGGTTGCACTGCCGGCGTAAATGATGGAAAATCAAAATGAAGGTGTCTATGTCACTTTGAGTGAACTGCTCAAGTTTGGGTATATGCCAAAAAATTTCAGTATCAGACCGAGTGCTGCAGTACTTTCCAAACTCTCCGGTCGGCACCTTTCAGGTGTACGTGGTCGGGGTATGGACTTTTCAGAGATGAAACAGTATGTACAAGGTGACGATACCCGCAATATTGACTGGAAAGCCACACGAAGAACGGGTAAACCTTATGTACGTATCTACAATGAAGAGCGTGACAGAAATGTCTGGCTGGTGATCTCTCAAATGAACTCTATGTTCTTTGGTTCTAAAGAACGCATGAAATCGGTCTCCGCAGCACATACGGCAGCACTTTTTGCCTTTAAAGCTTTGGAAACCGGTGACAGAGTCGGTGCGGTCGTCTATAACAATGAAGAGGTAAAATTCTTTAAAGCCTCATCGAGTAAGAGCAATGTTGTTCAAATTATGACTGAAATAGAGAGGCAGAACCATCTCTTGAAAGCGGATAATACAAACAATACAAAAGGAAAATTGAGCGAGTCGCTGAAGATCCTCTCTTCTTTGGCAAAACATGATGACCTTGTGGTACTCATAGGAGATGCACGAGCAATGGATGAGGAGAGTGCCAGACACATTACACGCATTAATGCACATAATGATGTGATAGGTGTGATCGTCTCTGACCCCATGGAGGAGGAGATCGTTCCCTCTTCTTCACTCTTTCTTACGGACGGGTCTGAAACTGTAGATTTAGACAGTACAGATAAGCAGTTCATAAAAAAGTATAAAGAACGTTTACTGCAGCGTAAAGAGGGCTTTGTGAATCTTTCACGTAAAAATGCTTTGCCTGTACTCAGCATTACCACAGAAAGACCGGTTCTGGATCAACTCTATGAGCAGTTAAGTCTGAACAGGAGAAGAGCATAGTGTCTTCCGAATTGAATCAAACGATCGCAGAAGCATCACTGGACAATCTACATGACATTATGGTTCCTGATGCTATTGGATTTTTTCCTTTGGCTCCCGGCTGGTACATACTTTTCTTACTGCTATTGACACTCTTGTTTCACTTTGGATATCAGCACTATAAAGCATATAAAAGAGAGCAGTATAGACGGGATGCGAAAGAGGAACTTGAAGCTTTAAATAATAAAAATAGAGAAAATATTATTGCCTTGCTTGAGCTGGCAAAAAGAGTGGGTATTTCAGCCTATGGTAGAGAAGTTATTGTTCCATTACATGGAGACGAGTGGTGGGATTTTATGGAAGAGCATTCTAAGGCATCTGTAAGTCCTGAACTGAGAGTATCGATAAAGAAACTTTTGTATAAAGAGGGTGTTGCCTTTGATGAAAATGTTTTTGATGCTGTGTTTTTAATGCTTTCGCAGTGGGTAAAAACACATAAGGTTGTGTTACATGTTTGAATTTTCCTATCCCTGGGTTTTTCTACTGCTGATACTGCCACTGATCATCAACAGACTGCCGCTCTATTACATTTCAAAACGTTCCGCACTGCGTATCTCTTTTAAAGAAGATATAGATGCAGTGACAGGTATAAAAAATGAGGTATCCGGTATTTCCAGGGCTTCCACTGTGCAAAAAATCATGGGTTGGATTGTGTTGCTGCTGGTTGTTACGGCTTTGGCAAAGCCCATCTATATAGGTGAGCCTTTAAGCAAAGAGATCTCCCAAAGAGAAGTACTTGTCTCAGTGGACCTTTCGGGTTCCATGAATACCAAAGATTTTAAAGATAATAACGGAACACTTATTAACCGTCTTGATGCTGTAAAAATGGTACTGGCCACTTTCTTTAAAAAGAGACAGGGAGAGAAGATAGGACTGATCCTTTTTGGGAATGCCGCCTTTGTTCAGGCACCGTTCACTCAGGACTTGAATGCCTTGGAATATCTTTTGAATGAATTGAAAGTAGGTATGGCAGGTCCTCAGACCGCCATTGGTGATTCCATAGGACTGGCAGTGAAAATGTTTCAGGACAGCAATGTGACAGACAGAATGCTTATCGTCATGAGCGACGGAGATGATACCGGTTCTAAAGTACCACCGTTGACGGCTGCAGAACTGGCTTCCAAACATGATGTGAACATCTTTACCATCGCTATGGGTGACCCAAAAAATGCAGGAGAACACCCTATAAATACAGAAACCCTTAAAGAGATCGCAAAGATCACAGACGGA
>JAMONL010000041.1 GCA_027065815.1 Sulfurovum sp. | reverse complement strand
AACGGTGATCCCAGGATCATTGCAGCACTTTCTCTTTTCATGATCAGCATGACACTGCTGCCGCTGTTACTCATAGGCATCATCAAAAAGGTACAACATGATCGCATTACATAATATCACTTTCAGATATAAAGACAATCTAATATTAAAAGATATAAATATAGTAATCCCTGAAAAGGAGCGTCTGGTCATTGTCGGAAGCTCCGGAAGCGGAAAGACTTCACTGCTGCGGCTTATTGCTGGGTTCAATACCCCTGATTCAGGAGAGATACGGATCGATGGTACCATTGTTGCCAAAGAGGGAAAGTGCCTGATTCCACCGGAAAAAAGAGAGGTGGCAATGGTCTTTCAGGACCTCGCTCTCTGGCCGCATATGAATGTCTATGAAAATATCGCTTTTGGACTCAAAGTCAGAAAAACACCTAAAAAGATCAGAGAAGAGAAAGTCAAGGAGATGCTCTCCCTGGTAAGTTTATCGGGTTATGAGAAAAGGCGTATAGAAGAACTTTCCGGTGGACAGCAGCAGCGTGTCGCATTGGCAAGAGCACTCATACTCTCCCCAAAAGTCCTCCTGATGGATGAACCACTTTCCAGTCTTGACAACGCCCTGAACAAAAAACTTCGCAAAGAGATCATCCGGCTTCAGGAGAAATTCGGGTTTACCCTTGTCTATGTCACACACAATGAAGAAGAGGCAGAAGAGATAGGTACCAGAGTTATCACGTTGGACAAATAAAGAACCTGCCCTCTTTTCAGGCGTTCACTTTCAATGCTTTGTACTAGGCGATGATACCCGCTCTGCTCTCAATTTCTCATAGCTGTCACCCTCTTCAAATAAGACTCTGGCCTCTTCTTCTTTCTTTAACTGGCTCAACACTCTTGCTAACGTGTTCACGGTGTTTTGCAACTGCTCCAGGTAAACATAAGGATCTTCACTATACAAGTCTCTTTCCAGTACCAAGGCCTCCTGGTAGTACATCTCCGCCTTATCAAACTGCTTACTGTTCTTATAGAGTAGCGCTGCTTCACCCAGTGTTCTTGCTAAAGTGGGACTAAAACGTTCAGGGTTCTCTTTATGTAATTTTCTTTGCATCGTTAACGCAGATTCAAAATAGCTTTGTGCTTTTTCAACATCGCTGAAACTGTAAAATTTTCCAAGCATATACAAAGAGTTACTCACCTCCAAAGTATACTCTCCTACATGTACTTTTTCCAAAGCCTCCCATAACGCTAACGCTTTGATATACATCTCCTGTGCTTTAGTACTCTCTTCTGACTCTGTGTAGTATAAGGCCAGACTATTATAGATCTTGGCTAAACTGAGATCATATTTTTCAGGGTTCTTTTTAGCCAGTGCTTCATAGAGTATCAACGCTTCTTTGTAGATACCTTCTGCCTCTTTATACTTTTTTTCCTGTATATAGAGTACCGCTAAGTTCTCAAGTACTTTGGCTTTTTTCTCTTTAGGAAGATCCTGTGTCCGCATCTTTTCATACACACTTTCCAGCTTTTTTGTAGCATTTAGCTCACGCAAAAAAGTTGCGTATTCTAAAAGATATTCATAACGATCGTCGGCCTCTACTGCATTGACATAAGATTTCTCTGCTTTCTCAAGATCACCTTTTTCTATATACAATTTGGCAAGCAGCATGTTTTTCACTGCAAAAGAAACATCTTTTTTATCTAAAGTTGATGACTGTAACATAGTAAGTGCTGCATCGACACCTTTTTCATTGTAGACCTCTTCAGCCTCAACATTTTTCAAGAGCATAAAGTATTTCAGACTATCTTCTTTTACCCTTTTCAAGGCTTCAAGTTCCTTCAGAGACACAGAGAGTTTATTAAAGACCTGAGCATCTCCTTTTTGTACTTCACGTTCTTTCTTCAGGGTGTCGATCTGTCTTTCTATCTGTTCAAGTTCTTTGTTAGTAGCGGGGAATACCTTCATGTAGGTATAGCCGCTTATCAGTAAAAAGAGTACTGCAATGCCTATTTTCAGCAAGCGTTTTTTACGTTTCTTTTGTACTTCTATTTTCCATAAAGTATCAAAATCAATACCCAAAAGTGAAGCAATGACCTGTAAAAATGCTTTTTTTCGTGTTTTTGACTGACTGATGTCTATGATCAATGGCGATTCACCCTGCATATCCAATGCCTGAGGTATCACATTTTCCGCTTTTCCGTCGATGAGCAGTGTAAATATCTTTTGCTCTTTATGTTTGGAACAAAAATATCTGATCTCATCTTCTACCCTCTTGGAAAGAAGTGCACGGGGAGAACAAAGTACGATCATACTTTCAGCATTATCTATCCCCTCTTGAAGTGTCTGTGACAAAGTTTCCTTTGAAGAAATCCTCTCTTCATCCAGGAATATGCTGGATCTCAGATCATTTGGGAGGTTTGAATATCTGTTTCGCAGATCACCTGGTATCGTATAGTTTTCTATATTTTTTTGTAGCCATCGTGCAAAGGCAATATCTTGATGTGCATAGTTGATAAAGGCTTTGTATCTATAGACTTTGGGTTCAGGCATTCATTTCTCTTTGTGTGCATTTTTTCTGCGGTATTTTATCTTAATTTCGCCATCAAAGCCAAGATTTTGAGGTTTAAAAATTATTTCTTTATTTCCAACCCGAAACCTGCTTTGATCATGCATACTATTTCAGAGATAAATACAGATAATAGTAAAAAATATGAATACTTGCTCTTAACGCTTGTAATAAGCAATGATACTCGCTTTTTGAAAGGTATGCGCATTGATCTGATAGCCAACGATCGGTGCATTCGTCTTGGCTTTGACAGGAAGAGTTTCCACATCAAGCGCATAGACGGTAAAGATATAACGATGTGCTTTGTCACCTTTAGGAGGACAGGCACCGCCAAATCCTGTTGTACCGTAATCATTTTCTGTTTCAACCGCACCTTTTGGCATGGCTTTTCCTGATACACCGCTGGGAAGTTCCGTCACACTTACAGGAATATTCACAACCAGCCAGTGCCACCATCCGCTACCGGTCGGAGCATCCGGGTCATACACGGTAACAGCAAAACTTTTTGTTCCCTTTGGAACATTGGACCAGAAGAGTTGGGGCGAGATATTTTGTCCATTACATCCAAAACTGTTGTATTCCTGAGCGGTACCAAGGGTACCGCCGAAATCATGGGTTTTTAACGTAAAGTCACCCGCCATCAACACAGAAGCGGAAGCAAGTATCAATAATAGTTGTTTCATAATTCATATCCTTTGTTCATTTTAAAGCATTATAACAAAAGTATCTCTTCTACCTATCCTAATGCCAATATCTAGACGATCACCTTCAGCATCTTCGCATACTCTTCAGGTATTTCAAAAGACTTTCCTTCCAAATAAGAGCCGGCAATGGTATTGATCCAGGCTCTGGAAGTTTGAATGCCATATATTTTCAAAAGGTTCTTTCCCTTCTCCTCTGTCAGTTCATAACGCTGCACATTCACAGAGAGAGGCTCTTTTTCCCCTTCAAGCAAGACTTCCAATGTGATACTTTTATTTTTTGAATCCAGATTGAGTTTCAGCATCTTCCCATACTCCTTTATGTAAGCATTGATAGCGACTTTAGCACCTTTCGAGAGTGCAGCATCTTTCATTTTTTTAAACATAGATCAACACACCGTACTACAAAACAAGATTGTTATAGAGCATCTCTATCTTCTCACTGCCATACCTCTTCTCCAGACGTTTCACAATGAAGTGCCCCTCTGCCATATTCTGAAAATGGTCAATGAACATCAGGTTGATCCCTGCACCGCCTGCTGCACCTATGAGCGGTATAGACTGAGCAGCCAGTTTTTCAGAGACCACAATACCAAAACGTGAGGCAATGGTATTGATGAGTTTGATAAGCATGGGCATCTGCCCTCTCGAAAGCGCATCCTGTATGGCTTTGCTGCTCATATGAGAAACACTTTGCAGTGCTGCCCTCATTTCAAATGCCAGTGTGGCACGTGCAGCGAAATAGGCACTCTCACTGGCATCGTCATCAGAGTTTTTCGTACTGCCCAGAGAAAAGACCTCCAGACAGGCAAGTCTGGTCTCTATATCGCTGAGTTCATGCTGCTGTGAACGTGCCACATCGGCAATGCTTCGCAGCATAATGGTTGTAGAGACAGGAAGCTCCACCGCCAATGCCGCCAAACCAAAAAAGCCGCCCACCGCACCGCTGCCGCCTGCCATCAGTTTATGTTTGAAGTTCGAAGAAGCTATAGGCTTCTCATTTTTCAAACTTCCTATGGCAACATCCAGTGCTTTGCTCAGTGCTTTTGAAGTTGCCATGTTCAATGTTTCAGAGTCTATCTTGTCAATGGCAAACTCTATAGGTTTACCCAGATACCCCGCTATCTTCATGGCAAAACCGGGGTTTTCCAAGATCATTTTTGCCTTTTGAAGGTCCTTTATCTCTTGCTCACTGAGCACGGTATCTGAAAAAGGTTCTATTGCATACATGTGAAACTCCTCTACTCTCATTCTAACAACTTCTTCTTAAGGGTGACTCGAATAATACAGGAGACTCATAATGATAAAAGTAAAAAGAGAAAAAATGATTGAAACAATAAAAGCTGTATAAGAAGGAAAGCGTACACTGCAGTATTCACTGCCCCATATTAGAAAAGAAGCAGTGACGGTAAAAAGTTTTTATTTATCTCTGTGTGCATAATGCACTTCAATAATGTCTGCAATATCTGTATCAAGGACATAGACATTGTTGTATCCCATAAATTCAAGGTACCCCATGACACGGTTGGCAAACCATCCTTTTGCACAGGCTACAACGATCGGTGTAGCATGTGCCTCAGGCAGGACATCAAGATATTCTGCAAATTCTGTATAAGGCATATAGTAGGCATTGGCGATCCCCGCCTCCTCTGCATTTTCACCTTCAACTTTTACAGGAGGTCTAACATCAAGCAGAACAGCTCCGACATCCATAAGAAGTTCACGGGTTTTATGTATAGAAATAAGACCTAAATTCTCTTTCTCCAGATCATCCTTAATAATGTTGGTAACGATTTTTTTAAACTGCATCTTTCTTCCTTTAGTATGAATTTATTTTAAATTTTAATACAAAGATGCTTAAAAAATTATTAAGTTTCTTGATGTAGTATGACGCATTAAGTATTAGTTAAATACACTCAAGTATTGATCTTTTCCAAAGTCAATAACTTGTCCTTCGCTTCCAGACCACCGGCATAGCCGGTCAAAGTTCCATCACTGCCTATGATACGATGGCAGGGTATTAAAATGGAGATAGCATTGGCACCGTTGGCATTGGCTACAGCCCTGACGGCTTTTTTATTGCTTATTTTCTCTGCCAGTTGGACATAAGAGTTTGTCGTACCATAAGGTACCTGCATCAGTCCCTGCCATACCGACTTTTGAAACTCTGTGCCTACCAGTTCCAGCGGTATGTCAAAAACTGTTCGTTTACCGCTAAAGTACTCATCCAACTGCTTGATGGTCTCTGCAATAACATCTGAATGTGCTTCAACAAAGTGAGCCTTTAAACCTTTTTGCAAACGTCTGTTTACCTGTTCATGGGTTTTCTTGTAACGCCAGTTTGCAAGGCAAAGCTTCTCATCATACGAACCCAAAATGAGCTCTCCTGCAGGCGACTGCCAATACTGAATGATTATCTGATGCATTTTAGCCATCCCTTGAATATATATTTTTACTTTTTATGCCCAAAAAACTTGGGAAACAGCATCCCCACCCTCTTTTTGTAATCTCTATAAAGCAGTCCAAAGTGTTCTTGCATATCTATCTCTTCATAATAAAGACCAATCAAAATATAGATCGTAAATAACACAGAAAAAAACAAGTGCCCGTAAGTCATGGTCGGAGTGATCCAGATACCGATGAGTACACCCAATTGTATGGGATGGCGGACAAAGGTATAAAAAAGTTTCTCCTGAAAAGCGATATCGGGCATTTCTCTTTTCTTTAAATTAAAGTAGACCTGCTGCAAGCCAAAAAGTTCAAAGTGGTTGATGACAAAACTTGCGACTACAGAGAAGAGCCACCCTAAAAGATATCCGACGATGAGTAAAGTATGCCACGGTTCTGCGTTAACCTTCCATACGGTACCGTCAATAGGCTGCCAAAAGAGTACCACAACGATCAATGCCATACCGGAAAGCAGCACATAGGTACTGCGTTCTACAGATTGAGGAATATAACGTATGAGATGATCTTTGAACCATTGACGCGCCATGACCGTATGCTGAAGACCAAAGAGGAGCACAAGTCCACTGTTGATGATCACTGCTGTCCAAACAGAAACCGTCTGAGGCGAATAGACAGTCCTTTCCATAAATTCCCACTCACCCAGATAGAGAATAAACCAAAGCTGTCCCGCAAGCCCTATCATATAAGAAAAAACACCATAGAGAAAGATCATCCAACGTTGAAACATCAATAGTTTACTGTCCATACTCATGATCCTTTACAACACCGGCGGCTTTTTATGTTTTTCAATATACTGCTCCAGTCTGCCCTCTTCTGCCATATTTTTTGCCCATTTTTTCAAAGACTTACGCTCTTTTTCATAGCTCATATAGGGTACAGACATCCCGCAGGAACTTTCCACAGTATCAATATCAAATATAAAAAGCTGTCGTATATGTGCAGCATTGACAGCAAAATGAGAGAGGTAGCCGTCAAAACTGAGATCATCTTTTTCTATGACTTCAGCTTTACAAAAAATACGTAAAATGTTCGCAGGCCCTTCAAAAGCATTAAAGACCAAAGTAAACTCTCCGTTTTCCACAGCATCTCTGTACGTACGGTTCCCGCTTCCCGGATAATCCAGATAGAGCAAACGGTATTTGTCCAGAACACGGATACTGTCATAACCTTTGGGTGAAAGATTGACCTCTTTGCCGGAACTTGAAGCGATATAAAAAAGTTTTTGTGCATTGATAAATGCTATATCTTCCTGTGTCAGGGTTTTGTATTGTTTTCCCATGGCTATTTCCTTTTATCTATTTACAATATTTTATCCAATACATCCAAATATGCCTGTATGTATTTTTCTTTCTCCTTACGCCTATACTGCATCACCCATCGAGGATGAGGGAGGACTTCTATACATTCAAAGCAGTGATGTGTGTCATTAAAAGCTTTAAGGTATTTGAGGTTTTTCCCTGTACCTACACAGATGATGTTTGGTTTCGCCTGTGGAAATGCCATTTGTTTAAGCAGCGTTTCTGTGATGAAAGGCTTTAAACTGGCTTCTGTCTCTTTGTCATCGTAATAATTGTAGTTTTTACCCTCTTTGAGTAAGCCCAATGGCATAGTAGTGGTAAAAAAGAAATTTCCGTAAAACTTCTCTACGCCACCATACGCCTCAATAACTTCAAACATAAATGAGGCAGATATCTCTATACGTTTGTCAAAGCTGTTTACTATACCACAGTATTTTTCCAAATGATATGCATCGGTAAATCCTATGCCCGTAACTCCCGACCCCAGCCTTCCAGGGTTAATGCCTATAAGATAGGTACGGGGCTTTCTGTCGTTGTAGTATTGGGTAAAAAAAGTCTGCATAACGGATTTGGTCTCTGCATTATCAAAAGGATAGATCGCTTCTACCCCTTCAGGAAGTGGTGGTTTTTTAGTCAGTGAGAAGTAAAAGTCTAGTATTTGTTTGTCAAATGTCATCTGGAACCTCTCATCGTCATACACAAAATGTATCTCTCCACGGCCTGTATTATTGCATCCGTATTCATATCGATGATTATAACATGAATACTAAACTAATTCTGCTTTCTGTAACTTTTTTTCTTTATATTGCAACACCAGACTATACATCACAGGAAGTACCAGCAAGTTGAGTATCGTCACCGACAGCATCCCTCCCAACATAGGGGCAGCAATACGATGCGTCACATCCGAACCGGTAGCCATACTAAGCATAATGGGAACTAATCCTGCCATGGTTGATACTGCTGTCATCATCACGGGACGTACCCTTTGTGAAGTGGCATAAAAAGCTAATTCTTTGATCTCTTCTGTACTGAGTGCTTTTCCTTTGGCAGTACGCCGTTTTTCTACTTCTGTATCTATGAAGCTCAATACCAAAACACCTATCTCTGCTGCCATCCCTGCAAGGGCTATAAACCCTACGGCTACCGCTACAGATATGTTGTATCCATTAAGGTAAATAAGCCAGATACCCCCTATGAGTGCAAAAGGCATCGAAAGCATGACAATAACTGGTTCTATCACATTTTTAAAGTTCAAATATAAGAGTATAAATATGATCAACAGCGTAATAGGTGTCACGATTTTCAGACGCTGGGAAGCACGTTCCATGTATTCAAACTGCCCTGACCATGTCACGGTATAGCCTGCAGGGATCCTTACTTTCTCTTCCAATACTTTTTTAGCTTTTGTCACGAATCCGCCGATGTCTGAACTTGATATATCTACATATATCCATGCATTTGGTCTGGCATTTTCACTTTTAATGACTGGTGGACCACGTCTGTAAACTATCTTCGCCACCATAGCCATAGGGACTTGTATGCCTGTAGGGGTAGGAATGAGTACACGTTCCAGTGTCTCTTTATCGCTCCGTAAATCTCTGGGATAACGTACATTGACAGGATAACGCTCCAACCCTTCTACCGTTTCGGTGACATTCATTCCACCAACAGCAGTTTGGATAACATCTTGTACTGCACCTACTGTCAGTCCGTAACGTGCTGCTTTTTCTCTGTCTATATCAAAGTCCAAGTAGTAGCCTCCTACCGCTCTGTCTCCAAAAGCAGAGCTTGTTTCAGGTAAAGTTTTCATGGCTTGTTCTATCTCTTTGGAGACTTTTTGAAGGACATTGAGATCTGGCCCTGAGACTTTTATCCCTACAGGTGTCTTGATTCCTGTAGAGAGCATATCTATCCGTGTTTTGATAGGCATCGTCCATGCATTTGCCACACCAGGAAACTTAATAGCCGCATTGAACTCATTCATCAATTCTTGTGTCGTTTTCTTTGGGTCAGGCCACGCCTCTTTAGGCTTAAGCCTGATAGTTGTTTCTACCATTGAAAGTGGTGCGGCATCTGTTGCAGTCTCGGCACGTCCTATCTTACCAAAGACACTTTCTACTTCTGGAAATGTTTTGAGTATTTTATCACTTTGCTGTAAAAACTCTTTTGCTTTGGTGATGGAGATACCAGGAAACATCGTCGGCATATAGAGTACATCACCCTCATCCAATGGAGGCATAAACTCACTCCCCAACTTAGAATACGGATAATAAGTCAACGCCAAAAGAGCAATCGCAACAGTAATAGTCACCGTACGCCATTTCATAGCAAGTTTCAACAGAGGTGTATGCGCTGCATGCAAGGCTCTGTTAATAGGATTTTTCTCTTCAGCGATAATCTTACCCCGTACAAAATACCCTATCATCACCGGTACCAGTGTCACTGCCAGGATGGCAGATGCTGCCATCGCATAGGTAGCAGTAAATGCCAAAGGACTAAAGAGTCTTCCCTCCTGTGCTATCATCGTAAAGATAGGTAAAAATGAAACTGTAATCACAAGCAAAGAGAAAAAGAGTGCAGGACCAACCTCTTTTGAAGATTTGGTAATGACTTCCCAGCGTTCACTGTCACTAAGCTGTGCCCCTTTTTCTTTCACTGCCTCAGCCAAACGGCTATGCGCATTCTCTACCATAACGATGGCACCATCGACCATGGTTCCAATGGTAATAGCGATCCCTCCAAGTGACATGATGTTGGCATCTAAACCCTGCAAACGCATCACGATAAATGCCATTAGGATACCCAGTGGCAAGGTGATGATCGCTACAAAGGCAGAACGGGCATGCAGTAAGAAAAGTATAACCACCAAACTCACGATAAAGAGTTCTTGTAACAAAGAAGTATTAAGACTCAATACGGCACGTTCAATGAGGTCACCCCTGTCATAAACGGGGACTATTTTAACCCCATCAGGTAAACCTTTTTGTAGTTCATCCAATTTTTTACGTACAGCTTGTATGGTGGCCAGTGCATTTTCACCATAACGCATGATGACCACGCCACCCACGACTTCACCTTCACCATTATAGTCCACCAAACCTCTTCTGAGTTCAGGCCCGATAAAGACATTGGCAATATCTTTCAGCCGTATTGGTGTTCCTTCTTTGTCTACACCCACCGGTATTTTATTGAGATCATCAACAGATTGTATATACCCTGCACTCCGTACCATGTATTCGGTCTCTGCCATTTCGATGAGGCGGCCACCAACATCTTTGTTCGACATTTTGATTGCCATTTTCACTTTATTGAGTGAAATATTATAGCGTTGCAGGGCATTGGGATCAACTTCTATCTGGTACTGCTTGACATAGCCGCCTACGGAAGCCACTTCTGCCACACCTTTCACGGTTTGCAGTGGGTAACGCATATACCAGTCTTGCAGTGAGCGTAACTGGGCGAGGTCATGGGTTCCAGTGGTATCTTGCAGCGTATATTCATACACCCAGCCTACACCCGTAGCATCAGGACCCAGTGTAGGATTGACTGCCTTGGGGAGCCTCCCGCTCACATAATTGAGTGACTCCAGAACACGAGAACGTGCCCAGTACATATCGGTACCATCTTCAAAAATGAGATAAACAAAGGACATTCCAAAAAATGAGTATCCTCTCACCACTTTCGTATTAGGTACTGCCAACATTGCCGTGGTCAGGGGGTATGTCACTTGATCCTCTACCACTTGAGGCGACTGTCCCGGGTACTTGGTAAAGATAATAACTTGTACATCAGACAGATCCGGTATCGCATCCAAAGGAGCACTTTTATAAGAGTACAAACCTACCACAGCAATGATAACCATCGCAACAATGACCATAAACCTTTCGCGCAGTGATGCACCTATGATTGCATTAATCATTTTGTATCTCTTTACTACTGTTTTTGTCCCTATTCATTTTCTTAGGTGAAGGGTCAAGCATTTTTGCAGTCGCTTCACGTAATTTAGACTCTGAATCTATGAGGAACTGTGCAGAAGTAACGACCTCTTCTCCCTCTTTAAGCCCAGAGAGTACCGATACTTTCCCTTCAGATTCTATCCCTAACTCCACTAGGCGCGGCTCATACTTCCCTGCACCTTTTACTACAAAAACCTGTGTTTTATTGCCTGAACGTATCACTGCCTCCGCAGGGATGACCAAGGCATCTTTTTGATTTTGTGCGTGTATTTTGACTTCTGCAAACATATCCGGTCGTAAGCGTAAATCATCATTTTTAAAAACAAGTCTCACCTTTGTGGTACGTGTCTTTGCTTCGGCATAAGGGTAAATGTAGTCTACGGTACCTTTAAACACTTTCCCGGGGACACTAAGGAGTGTCACTTCTGCTGTGTCGCCTTCATTGATCCACGGAAGTTCATACTCATAAATTTCAGCAATGATCCACACCGTACTCAAATCAGCGATCATATAGAGTTCTGTTTGTGGTGAGACATGCTGCCCCTTACGTGCGCCAATACGCAATACTGTGCCTGCTACAGGTGTATGAATATGCAAACTTTTTTTAATCTTTCTGCTTTTTTCAAGTTCCTTGATCTGATGTTCCGGTACATCCAATAGTGTTAACCGTTCCCGTGCACTTTGTACCAACATTTTTGAACCATCACGCACATCTTTAAATGGACTTCTACTCAAAGCCTTCACATTTCTTAATGCCAAAAGGTACTCTTCCTGTGTAGAAACCAACTGTGGAGAATAGATGCTCATCAAAATGTCATCTTGTTTAACTGTTTCTCCTGTTTTATCAATAAATATTTTTTCTATCCAACCTTCTGTTTTTGGGTGCAAGCGTGCCATCTTCTCTTCATCAAAATCCACACGTCCCACAGCACGTACCATTTTACTCAACGCTTCAACTTTGACCTGGGCAGTTCGAACACCGATGTTTTGTACCACTGTCGGGTCTATCTTCACTGTGCCTGCTTTGTCGTTCCCTGCCTCACCATCTGCATAGACAGGTACATAGTCCATCCCCATAGAGTCTTTCGCAGGTACAGGAGAGGTGACTGTGGGGTTCATCGCATTACGGTAAAAAAGAATTTTTTTTGTCTCTTTACTTTTTGTTTCCGAAGAAGACTTGGATACTGTAGCCATCTTAGGTGTATAATAGAAAGATACCCCATACCCGATGCCTATGCCTACTGCCAATGTGATTCCTATACTGCTTATGAGTGTTTTATTCATAAATATTCACCTCTCCTACATTTGCTTTGATACCAGACAACGCTTGCATCGATGCAGTCAGTGCCTTCCAATATATCAGCTCGTAATTGAACAAGGTGACCTGACTCTGTACCAGATTTAGAAAATCCACCTTACTCACCTGATAGCCTGAACGCATCGATTCGACTGTCTGTCGTGCCTGCGGCAAGATACCTGTTTCAAACAAAGAAAGTTGTTTTTTCGCTTGTCTGTAATCTGTATAATTTTTTGAAATTTCTGCCATCACTTTTAGTTTCTCATCTTCAAATCCTGCATAACTTCCCTGCTGTTCTATAAACTTTTGCTGTACTGCTTTAGACTGCTTTGTTTTATAGTACAAAGGTACTTTTATACCGACTCTTAACGAAAAAAGATCCGCACGCCGGTCATCAAATGTTCCGGGATTATACCCTCGTCTATCACCATATGAAACAGCAATATTAAAATCAGGATAAAACTCTTTATGTGCCAAATTCAAACGTGACGTAGAAGCAAGAATCCTGGACTCTTCACGTTTTAAAGAGGGTCTATGCTCTATTGCCAACTTATATAAATATTTTTCATTCATTTTATGTGAGAGTTTTTTTGTTCTTTTTTTTCCTAAATGTACATCTTTGGAAGGGTCTATTCCCATGAGTAAATTTAAGTTTATACTCTGGTTACGTCTAAATGCTTTTACTTGTATCTCCTGGTCTAGAAGCTTGGATAATTCCAACTGAGCCAACAGTACATCTTGTTGTAATCCTTCACCCGTCTTATACTTCTCTTCAGCTATTTTTATAAACTGTCGCAGGAGATTCTGATTATTTCTAACCGTTTCCAAAGCACGATCAAAATAATACACTTGCCACCATGTACTTTCTATATGGTTTGTGAGCAAGAGACGTACCTCATCAACTGTATAAAATGCCGCTTTGGCTTCAAGTTCTGCTATCTCCCCTTTTAAATCCAATTTTCCAGGATAGGGAAAAGACTGACTAAAACCCACTTGTACGTTGGTCATCGGTTCTTGTGAAATATTAAACGTATCTGTCGGAAAATTAATTAATCCTATACTCACGATAGGATCAGGTAAACTTTTTATCTGAGAAGGAACTTTTTTCAGTGCTTCATACCGCTTGAGTATCTGGGTAAGTCCAGGGTTTTTTGATAACCCTGTAGAGACTGCCTTCTTCACACTGAGATTACTCCCTAAAGTAAATGACGTCATACAGAGTAATACTGCTACTACATGAAATATCACATGCATACTTTTTCCATTTTCTGATTGCTTTGTCAAAAGACCCTCCTCTTTAAGCTCATCCGATATATGAACTTTATCTTATGCTATAGAATATGGGAATTACGTGTATTTAATGTGCAGACTATATTTGATTAAGCAGATCCAACGCTTTTCAGGCAGTATGAGATACATAGAAGAGAATATCTCTGCTGAGATCATGAAATCTTCATCGATAATGAGCCATGTTGTAGGTTTTTAAAAATGTGTATTGAGGTATTGAGGTGTTATAGCAAATTCACGCTAGATTCACTCTCGCTTCCACGTTGCGAGACTGTGTTTTTGCACAGTCTCCAAGCATGGGAACAAGAAACGTTGTCTTCCAAGTAAAAAGATTATTCAAGATCGAATGCAGCTTCAGTTGTCCATTCAGTAATTGCCTTTTTGTCTGCATCACTTAACTTTGCCTCTTTATGCATGATCAAGTAACTTTCCAGTGGCATTTTGCTCTTGATAGCTTTTGGAAGCTTTTCAAGATACTTCAGTTTTTTCTCATCATCATAAGAGTTCCATGTTGAGAAATTTAATTTTTCTCTAGCCTCTTTTACATGCCCTTTTGTAAACCAGGAGACAGGTGCTATGCTGCTGTACCAAGGGAACACAGTATGACTGGAGTGACAATCAAAACATGATCGTTCAAGTATCGCCTGTACATTTTCAGGAGCTTCTAAAGCATCTCCTTCTTTTACGGGCAAATCAGCGGGTACATTCATAGGATAAAATTGAATCCCTATGAAAACAAGTATTAGTAATATTAATAATTTTTTCATAAGAGAAAGTATATAGCATAATGCTTAAAAAAAGATAAATAAAATCTTATACTTTAAATTTTAATATTTCAATATTTTTTAATTAATTATATATAATATAAATCTTTATTACTTTGCATTCAGGTATTAATACGATTGACGATCAATCCCTGTATCCACGCAGACAAGATCACCAGTAAAGTCAATACCACAGTAAAAGCCAAACCAAAATAGCTTATCATCAGAGGCAGCCAGGGTAATTTAATGGAACGTGTATAGAAAAATGCCACCACCAGTCCATCTCCTGCACCCTGATCACGAAGATCTGCAAGCATCGGATACCAGATATAGCCAGGTCCATGACTCAGTATACCTCCGACAAGCGCGATCATCCAACCTCTTACACCACTTTGCTTTCCTATATGTCTTGAAATACTTTTGGAATCTATAAAAGTATTTAACAGTGCCATCAGAAAAAAGACCACCAATAAAATAGGTGCGATCATTTTAACGGTCTCAAATGCTATCAACAGTGCCTCTTTTCCTGCCTTGGCATTGAAATAAAAAGTCAACAGATACAGGCAGCCAACCACAAAGAGCAAGATAAGACCACTTTTGCTCTTTGGTTTTTTCCTTTGTACTTCTTTGCTCATTGTATAAGACCTAAGATGAATACAGTCGCTATAGAGATCAACAAAGCAAAAATAAAAGAGAGCATATTTCTAAGCACTGTAAAACGTGTACCAAAAAGTGACCACTCCAATGGCAGCTGAATAAGCCCGAGTGTAACAAAAGAGAGGATAAATGCTGTGACTGCATACAAAGAGACCCCGTCATCCAACAGTTCTCCACCAATGGCATAACTCAAAAAAGGCTGCCCCACCGATATAGCACCGACACCAGTACCGATAAGTGTATCACTCAGTATGGAACCTTTGAAAACAGAATGGATCATTTCAGGCGTCACAAGTGTTTCAAAAAGCCCCATAAGACCTATGACCGAAAGGAGCATAGGCATGACCATCATCAGAGTTTTAAATGTATTGCCTAATGCTGTTTTTAAACGCAAAGATACTTACCTCTGATAATAAGAGTCAATGGAAGCTTTAGCGATCGTATGCATTTTAATCTGATTCCCCAAAAAAGCGTCATTTCTTCTTTCTGTGACAGGAAGAGCCTCTACATCAAGTGCCGATACGGTAAAAACATAACGATGGGCTTTGTCACCTTTTGGTGGGCATGCACCACCAAAACCTATAGTGCCATAGTTATTTTTCAACTCAATGGCACCTTTTGGCATAGCTTTACCTGAAGCATCTGTAGCAATTTCTGTCACGTTTGCAGGTATATTGATGACCAGCCAGTGCCACCAGATGATTCCGATAGGTGAATCTGTATCTTTCATCGTTAGTACAAAACTTTTTGTTCCTTTGGGTACATTTGTCCATGATAATTGAGGTGATACATTTTCTCCGGTACAACCATGACCGTTGAACTCTTGTACTTTGGTCAGTTGTGCACCAATATCTGTACTCTGCAAAGTAAAGTCACCTGCCATAAGTAATGAGGCTGTCAATAGTAAAAATATAAATTGTTTCATAAGATATATCCTTTATAGCTAATAATATATCAAAAAACTTATATTATAGATATGTATATGTTTTGATATACATTTTGAAGGACAGACGCACGAATTATTCGGGCAGACACACAGGTCTGCCCCTACGTTTTATTTTAATTTCAATCCCGTAGGGGCGAACCTATGTGTTCGCCCTTTGGATGTATATTTATGCATCATTTTGTGGGTATGTATTTTTCGACAAAACATCATCCGCCCACGTCATTGGATTATTCATAATATACGTGGCAATACGTTCATAATCCACATCATCACGCACCACATGTTCATAATAATTACGTTGCCATACACGTTTATTAAATGGCGGGCATATCCCATTTTTGACCATTTTAATATAGGCATTGGTGGTCATGGTTTTGTACCATTGCACAATATCACCAATCCCAACCTTTTTCGTATTATCCAGGCAGACACACAGGTCTGCCCCTACGGTTGCATATTGTTTATTG
>JAMONL010000040.1 GCA_027065815.1 Sulfurovum sp. | reverse complement strand
ATCTCTTTACTTTTAACAGTAAGAGAAATATCATGTACGATATTTGTTTTTTTGATGGTCTTTGCCAGAGCTTTGGCTTCAAGTGTATGCATTAAATGGTTATCCTGTATGTTCTTTTGTCATTATTGGCTTTTATTTCTACAATGGACACATTATAGCCAACACCTTCTAAAAAGGTTTTAAGCGCATCACTCCCCCACTCAACCATATGCCAGCCTGATTTCTCAAACTCTTCAAAAAGTCCTAACTGCATAAATTCTTCATGATCAAGACGATAGAGGTCATAGTGGTATAATGCAGTACCGTCATCAGCCAGATAACACTGCTGCAAAGAGAAGGTGGGAGAAGTCACTTCACTTTTGATACCTTTAAATTTGGCGATCGCCTGTGTTAATGTGGTTTTCCCGGCTGCAAGATCACCTCGTAGGAATACAATGGCATTGCTTGGTAATATACTTTCTAAATACTCTACTACAGTATCTAATTCAGACAGTGATGCAACAATTTCTTTTACCATAACGTCCTCTATAACGTAGTTGAAACTTTGGCAATACGTTCCAAATGCTTCGCAGCTTTTCCTGAGTCTAGTCCTGCTTTAGCCAAATCAATCGCTTCACTAATATCTCTAACGTTTCCATCAACAAACAGAGCAAAAGCAGCATTGAGTACGATAATGTCTCTTTTAGCTCCTTTTTCTAAGCCTGAGAAGATATCTCTAGTGATCTGTGCATTTACTCTTGCATCTCCTCCCTGTATTGCCTCTTTTGTTGCAATTTTAAAGCCCAGTGCTTCAGGGTTTATTTCACCTTCTGAAATACGATTGTCCTCTACATAAGCAAATGAAGAGTTTCCGGAAAGAGAAAGTTCATCCATCCCGTCATGAGAAGAAACAACATACGCTCTTTTTGTATCAAGCTCAAGCAATGCTTCAGCCATACGTTTAATGTATGCCGGATCAAATACACCTAACATATATTTTTGAGTACCGGCAGGATTAGTCAATGGACCCAAAAGATTAAAAATTGTTCTATGCTCAATGGACTTGCGTATTGGCATAATATGCTTCATGGCAGGATGATGGTCTGTCGCAGGGAAAAAGCAAAATCCTGTCTCTTCAAGCATTTTAATCTTTTTATCTATAGAAAGGTCAAGATTAATACCCAAAGCTTCAAGTACATCAGTTGAACCGGAATTTGACGTAATGCTTCTGTTCCCATGTTTTGCCACCACACGTCCAAGAGAAGCAAGCAAAAGAGATACCGTAGTAGAAATATTAAACGAACCGCTTTTGTCTCCGCCTGTACCCACAATATCTATCGCTTTTTCACGTAGCTCATCTGAAAGTTCAAGTTTTATGGAATGCTCACGCATGACTGATGCTGCTGCCGCAATGTCTGAACCGCTTTCACCTTTTTCATAAAGGTCTATAAGAAATTGACGTGCTTCTTCTGTCGACATTTCATTATTAAACAGTCTTTCAAATTTTTGTTTCATATTCATATTTATCTCCGTAGAGTGTGCAATTGCACACCGTTAATCTTTGGTGTGCAATTGCACACCCTACAGTTCTTTAACGTATTCTTCTTTTTGACTCTTGGGAATCGTCTTTGTTGTCGGTATTTGCAACACTTCATAGGATTTCGGTCCTTTTAGATACTCAATGGTCACCTTATCGCCAATCTTCACATCTTTGGAAGCTTTTGCCTTCAAATCATTCACAAAAACCACACCGGATTTCAACATATCCGTAGCGATCGTACGACGCTTCACCACATTCACCGCTGACAACCATTTATCGACACGCATATAGTATCCTTTTTGTGCGTGAATACGCACTTTTCTATTAAATCACACGCTAGTGTGCTTGTCGTCTTGAACGCCTTTGAAAGCAGAGCGATTCGAGAAAGACGACGATTTTTTGCTTCGTTTTTTCTAAAAAAATGAAGAGAGAAACAACACCACAATTCAAATAAAAGGAAATTTCATAAAAACAAATAAGCTCCACCTACAAACGACAAACTATTGTCGTTTGCTTAATGGTTCTCATTGTTTGAACATTTCCTCAGCTACTTTCGCTTCCATCACACCCTTCATAGTAAGACTTCCTTCAGCAGAAAGATACTGCTCATCCTGAAGCTGTTTAAAAACCTCTTTACACTCTTTCATCTCAAACATACCCGTTTCAACCAACATTTTCTGAATATCTGAAAGCGATTCATTCGGCTCTTTTTTCATCATCGCCAGAAGACAGACACGTTCTACTACATTTTCTTCGTTCATTTCATACCCTTGTCTTATAGAAAATTGGTGTTGTGAGGGCACAACACCCTACAGCAATTTGAGCTTTCATTTAATCCTGCATCTGTAGGGTGTAGTGTCCCCACTACACCAAAACATAAAATCCTAGTGCAAGTCCTCATTCAACACAACTTCTCTCGTAGATCTTCTGACGATATACTCACCTGTCGTAGAATCCTGTCTGAAATGAAGCCCATTAAGCCCCTGCAATTCGTCAGCTCTGAATATTTCTTTATTTTCAAGACCTGCATCCGGATTCGCTGCTTTGATCTTCTCAAGTTCTGAAGGAGACACTTTTACTTTTGTTCCGGCAAAGACCGCGACACCGCCATCAATGATACAGGCATCGCCAAGAGGTATCCCACAAGTCGAATTCGCACCAAGCAAAGTGTTCTCACCGATACTGATAGGGTTTCCGTCTGTTCCGGAAAGTACACCAAGGATACTTGCTCCCCCTCCAACATCGGAACCCGCACCGACGATCGCAGAAGAAGAGATACGCCCCTCAACCATGACCGGACCGAGTGTTCCGGCATTAAAGTTAATGTAGGAAGCACCCGGCATAACCGTTGTACCCGCTGCCAACTGTGCACCCATTCTTACTTTAGAAGCCTCAAGGATCCTTGTATTATCTGCAGGGATCACATGCTGTAAAAATCTTGGGAATTTATCTACAGAGTCCACGGTCGGATAGGTACCGTTAAGTTTCATCTCAATTTCATTTTCTCTAAGGTAGTCAAGTTCATACGGTGTATTACCTACCCATGCCACATTGGACAGTATCCCGAATGCCCCGTTCAGGTTTACTGTTCTCAATGCTGCTTTTCCAAGAGAAAGTGCATACAGTTTCAAATAGACCGCTTCCACGGACTCAGGGTTCGCATCTTCAAATAAAAATACAATTCTGAAATTCTTAGCGATGTCTTCCATTGCTGCTAATGTTTTGATCACCTGTACATTTTTATGGGCATCCCCTGTTGCCTCAGCAAGATAAGGTGCAAAAGCAGCCATACAATTCTGCACAAAGTTATCGTTAATCGTTGTGACAAACTCCGAACCGGAACAGTCCACATCGCAATGTGCTTCTCTCAGTGCTTTCATGAAAACTGCTGCTGAACCAAAATTTTCTTTCCAGTTAATCAGTCCAAAATTCGCCTGAAGCACTTTCTCTGCATTTTTTTGACCTCTGTCCACTCTTGCAATACCAAATGCGACCGGCTCTCTGTAACCTTCCTGTGAAGTAACTTCTGCTACCAATGCTTTAAATTCTTCTGTTGATGAAACTGTCTCAATTGCCATTTATTTCTCCTGAGTATTATGAAAATATTTTTAAGGATTATACTCGATTTTATTTAAATTAGTGTAAAATCCGCGTATGAAACACTTACGAGGCTATACGAAACATTACTACTCACTGGCAATTATTGCGATGTACTCCACACTCAATAAATTGTGTACCATAGACAGTAATTTCCAATACCATAAATATGCCTTTAAAATAGCAGAATACAAAACTTCCCCTCCTATCTCACTATAACCGTAAGGTGCGTTTTCAACACGCCACATCACAAAATTTACATAAAATAAAATATTTGCCGAAAGGCTTTTATCATTTGAATATATTAGGAAACACCATGACAATAAAATCCCTCAGCCTCATCACGGCAACACTACTACTGACAACAAACATCAACGCAGCCGAAGACATCGGAGAGATCACCGTAGTCTCGGCCAACAAAACAGAACAATCCATTAATGAAACAACTTCTAATGTAACGGTCATTACCGCTGAGGATATCGAAGAAAAAGGCTATCAGACCGTGGCACAGGCCATCAATACTACAGCAGGCATACAGGTTGCCAACTCCGGAGGTCTTGGACAGCCAACTTCTTTTTTTGTCAGGGGGATGGATTCAGGAAATGTACTGGTACTCCTGGACGGAATGAGACTCAATGATCCAAGCACCACCAATGGCACTGCCCTGCTCGATGCCCTGACCACAAACAACATTGAACAGATCGAGATCATCAAGGGTGGGTCAAGCTCTATCTGGGGTTCCAATGCTTCGGCAGGTGTCATCAACATTATTACCAAACAACCCAAAGAAGGCGTTCACGGTTCACTCGCGCTCTCTTACGGATCATACAATACCAGAGGGGTAGATGCAGACCTGTCCTATAAAGATGAAAAGCTTTCCGCTCAAGTTTTAGGTTCCTACCTTAAAACAGATGGCTTCTCTGCACTGGCACCAAGAGATGCAGAAGCAGACGGATATGAAAATAAAAACGGAAATGTCAAACTGGGGTATGCTTTCAATGAAAACAATAAACTCTCCCTCTCTTACAATCGTTACAAAACAAAAACCCAATATGATGATTCCTATTCCATAGATCAGGCAAACGACACGTACAGTCATGCGACATCCGACCAAAAAAACTATGCTTTGGATTATGACTTTAGTCTGGACAAATTCTCGGCTCTCTTCCATGCAGGCAAAGGTGAATATGAGAGAGAATATTTCACCACAGGTTTTTACGGAGATGGGGTCAATGTCTATAAAGCCACACTCAAAGAGTATTCACTCATCAACAAGTACGATTACAGTGTCGGCAAAATCGTTTTAGGTCTGGAATACAAAGATATAGATGGCTTCAATCAATACAATGATTTCCCGGAAAGCCAGGCGGCATACACAAACAAAGCCATCTATATTTCCAACATTTACAACATCAATGAAAACACAATGCTTGAAACAAATTTAAGATATGATTCCTATGATGCATTTGACAATAAAACAAGCTATAAAATAGGTCTTAAACATGATCACACTTTTATGGAAGGCTTTACAACTTCTGCAAACTATTATACGTCTTACGATGCCCCAAGCTCCTATCAATTGGCAAATACTGCATTTGGAACCTTCCTTAACCCCAGTTATACCAAAGGATTTGATGTCTCGGCAAGTTATAAAAAATATCTAACCATCACCTATTTTAACAATAAAATAGAAGACACGATCGATTATGATTATATCAATTACGGCTACTATAATGTCAGTGGAAAATCCCGTTTTTCCGGTCTTGAGTTGACAGGAAACTATTCTCCGCTGGAACATCTTTTGTTCTCAGCAAACTATACACACCTCATAGACTTTGAAAAAGAAGACGGTACGGATCTTCCAAGACGCGCAAAAGACACACTTAATGCTTCTGTAAACTACTACATGGATAATCACATGCACTTTAGTATCGATGCACAGTATATCGGAGACCGGATCGACACAGATGGCGGCTTCCCTATCGCTGCAGATGTACCGACAGGAAACTACACACTATGGAATCTGAACTTCAGTACAAAGATAGCTGAAGACCTCGATCTTAATATCCATGCGAGGAACATTTTTGACAAAGAATATCAGTCTGTTTATGGTTACGCAACAGAAGGCGCAAGTCTTTATGCAAAGATAAAGTATAGTTTTTAAATACACTTATTTGGTGTTGTGAGGGCACAACACCCTACAGCAATTTTAACTTTTATATAATCCTGCATCCGTAGGGTGTAGTGTCCCCACTACACCAACAAACCAAATATGAAAACACAAATTTGAATAGGATATAATACCCACATGCTGACAATAATCCCCAAATGGTTCATCCGTTACAAGTTCTTCAACTCACTCTTTCTAGGGCTGAGTGTAGGAGCGATCTTTACACTCTATGCACCTTTGGAACCTTCCATCTATTCTCTGGGAGGTGTTTTTTTGGCATTGGCAATGTTAGCCGTGGCAAGACTCTACAATTATATACTCAATGCAAAATGGTTTTTCCGTATCTCACTTTTTGTAGAACTGGTATTGTTGGGAGCCATACTCTATTTTCTCTACCACTCCTACAGCTATCAGACTGCCCTTCTTATCTATATAGGTTATCAGATCACTTTTGTCTTTGGCTCTTACCTTGTCAGGGCAGAAACTCTGCTGCTTAAAACCGATACACTCCTGACAAAACTTGATACAGCCAAACAGTTAGGATATCTTTTAGGAATGGGGATTGCATACATCTTTTATAAGGTCTTAAATCTATATAATATAGAAAATAATCAAACACAAGTCTATAACCTGCACTTTTTACTTTTAGGTATAGAAATAATCGTGATCATACTTATTATTAAGAGCTTTAAAAAACAAACGTCTTAAGGATATTGCTCTTTCTTAACGCTTAAACCTGAACGCTACATCACAACATTATGTTTCAATCATGATAATCAATGGTCCCATAGTCACCGGCATAAGAACCGTCTCTCACCCAATTTCTGAAATGCACATAATCCAGCGCATCTCCTTCTACATAGACCGGAATGCCAACCCTTGCCCATTTGAACATACGCTGGGCAAAACCGTTTTTCATCCTTATGCACCCATGTGATGCCGGTCCTTTTTTAGGCACATGCCCAAGGTGCATCGCAATACCCGTATTGGAAAGACGCAGCATATAGTTCATCTTCGCTCCACCCTTAGGCTTTGGCCAGAGGTTGGACTTATGGTAACGTTTCTTCTGCAAAATGCGGTACTCCCCTGGAGGTGTGTCTCTTCCCATCACTCCCGAAGAGACACGCCCTTCAAAAGCAACAAAACCATCTTCTATGGCATAAGCCATTTGCTCGGAGAGATCCACAACGATCTCCTTATAGGCAAAAAGAGGTGTAGCCATTAACAGCAAAACAGTAAACCTGACAACTTGTTTAAAATGATTCATTTACACTATCCTCTGCATTATTATTAAAAATCATTTTATCAAAATTGCTCTTAACTGACTATTGACAACCTGTCAGCAGTGATAAATACTCAAATATAGTAAATAAAAAATAATTAATCATTCAAAAGCTGTTAACCTTTGTTAATTTATTTATCATCCTCCGCTTCTATCTAGCTTGTAGATGATAATATCAAGGTTATTTCATGAAAATAATGATCATAAAGAATGTAAGAAACAACCCAGCTGACGCCCTGCAATAGGGGCTTTGTTAATATTTCGTTATTTATTTATTAATTTTTACACCAATTTACTTGACATTCAAGATAAATCAATGTTATAATTCGTCATCTTAAAATAACAAGGAGATATTATGAAAAATATCGTTTTATCAGCAGTAGCTGTATTAGCAATGAGTTCGTTCGCAGTAGCAGGAGGAGATATCGCTCCAGTAGAAGAGCCTGTAGTAGTACCTGAGCCAGTTGTAACTGATTCTGGATTCTATATCGGTGCAGCTTATGGTTACCTAACTAACACAGTTGATTATACAGGTCCTGTGTATGATGCTAATGGTAACTATGCTGGACAAGGTTCTGTAAACCTATTAGATGACAGCCACAATGAATTCATGATCGATGCTGGTTATAAATTCAATCAATATGTAGCAATCGAAGGTAGATACTGGTTTGGTGCTGACACAACTTATACAGTTGACGGTCAAGCATATGATGTTAGTATTGATGCATGGGGACTTTATGTTAAACCAATGTACCCAGTAACAGACGCATTTGACGTTTATGCACTTCTTGGTTATGGATCAACAGATGCAACAATTTCTCAGAAATTTGCAAACAATGGATATAACCAATGGGGTACAGACAGTCTTGACGGTTTCTCTTGGGGAATCGGTGCAGCATATAGCTTTACAGACAATATATCTGTATTCGTAGATTATACAAGTATTTATAATGATGATGATACATATACAACTACAGATGGTGATGTATCACTTGATACTACACAAGATACTTGGAACTTCGGTCTTAACTACCAGTTCTAGGAACTACTCTACTAAGCCTTCTTGGCTTGGTAGAACCTTTTTTACTCACTCTCTTAATTTTCTCTTTTTACCTTATATTCTTTAATACTTTTCTGATAAAATAGATTTATTCAAAATCTTTATATACTCCGGATCGCTATGAAAACAGATAAAACAGTAAACATTTTACACTATCTTGCCGGTTTACCAAAAAGCATTTATGTAAACTTCCGATTATTACCTTTTAAAGATGCTATTAAACTCCCCATTATCGTCTCACGGAAAACAAAACTCTCTTGCTTAAGCGGAAAAGTCATACTTCATAAAAACAGAACCGGCATTGTACGTATCGGCTTTGGCAATGTAAGGCTGGTAGATTTCGCCTATGAAAGAACCATCCTTCATATAGAAGGTACTATTACCTTTCAAGGTAAGTGTAAGATTGGAAAAGCTTCTAAAATTGAAGTGGGTAAAAGAGGAATGTTGGAGATAGGTGAAAACTTTTTGATCTCTGCAAAATCAAAACTTATCTGCCATAAAAAGATCACCATAGGACAAAATTGTATTTTTGCCTGGGACTCACTCATTATGGATACAGACTATCATGAGATCTATAACCATGATTCCCATATCATCAATGAAGATAAAGCCATCACCATCGGGAACAAAGTATGGATCGGTACAAGAAGTACTGTATTAAAAGGTGCCATGATACCTGAGAACACAATTATCGCTGCCAACAGTCTCTTAACCAAAGCATATCATACCACAGACACCATCCTGGCAGGAAGCCCCGCCAAAGTCATCAAAGACAATATTACGTGGAAATAAATCTATTTTACAAATATTAATTTGAAATGCGTCTCCCGAAAAAACCTACAACCTCTCAGGCATTTCATCCTTAAAAGCGATCTCTTCTGCTTTTTCTAAAATATCTAATGCTCCATCCTTGATCATCGCTTCTGCCAACTGCTTTCCAAGAAGATCACAGTCACTTACTACAGCAGTTAACTCTTTATGCATAATGTTGGTTCCGTTAGGATAACCGAGCATTGCTTTCACGGTAATGTCTTCACCTTTGATAATAGCATTCACAGCCACAGGAGCTGAACACCCTGCTCCGATCTTTGAAACAAAATCACGTTCCAGCTTGGTACAGATGAAAGAGTGTTCATCATTTAACGTCATCGCTATTTCACGCACTCTGTCATCACTGCTGACTATTTCAATACCCAATGCAGCCTGACCCATAGGCGGAATGAAAAAATCCAGTTTTTCTACAAAAGGAATATCTTTAAGCAGGTCAAGTCTGTAAAGACCGATATATGCCAGTATAATCGCATCATACTGCCCTTCTTTGAGCTTTCTAAGACGTGTGTTGACATTTCCCCTAAGTTCCTTGACTTTGAGGTCAGGACGCTTCTCAAGGAGTTGCATACGTCTTCTCAGACTTGTGGTACCTACCGTGGCTCCCTGAGGAAGTTCATCCAGACTTTTATAGGTATGAGAAAGCAGCACATCAGACTGATCCTGACGCTCGGTAATGGCACAGAGTTCCAGACCTTCAGGAATATATGTCGGGACATCTTTGAGAGAATGTACTGCTAAATGAGCTGTTCCTGCAAGCATTTCATCTTCAAGTTCTTTGGTAAAGTGACCTTTACCGCCTATAAGAGCTAGAGGTTTATCAAGTATCTTGTCACCTTTTGAAGTGATCTCATTGAGCTCTACACTCACTTCAGGAAAAGTCGTTTCAATTCTTTCTTTAATGTGGTAGGCCTGCCAGAGTGCCAGGTTGCTTGCTCTTGTCGCTATGATTAGTTTTTCCAAAAAATTCCCCTTGGTGCGTTTTGTACCCAAAGGAGATTTCCTACGGGCAAACGCACCCTACGTATGTGTTTATTAAAAGAATGCGGGTGCGTTTCCAAACGCACCACCAAACATTTGTTATTTTATGAGTTTTTTATATCCGTTTCTCATTTTATCCCACTCACCGTCAATGTAGACTGTCGGTGTTCCTGACACCATCATTTTCCCGGCAGCATCTTCATCTGCTTTCAATGCGGCGCTTACTTTCTTGTCATTTACCTGTGCATCTGTCACAGAAAAACCGGTATATTTTTTTACAGCTGCAAGTACTTTTTTCATATTTGTCTCTCTTGGATCGATCTTCAATGAGTACATTTTTTCAACCACATCCAACTTACCCTGCTCCTGTGCTATATGCATGATCTTAGTAAGGATTCCCGATACCGGATGAATCCTTAACAACGGTAAGTGATAATAATAGACTGCCATGGTCTCAGGATGCGCTTTTGCTGCTTTAAAAATTTCAGGAACCACTTCCTGGCAGAATGGACATTGAGGATCAGAAAAGATCAGGATTTTATGTTTTGCATCTTTGTTACCAAAAAGCAAATGCTTACTGTTATACATAGATTGAGGTACGGTCGGTTTGATCTCATTTCTATAATCATTACCAGTTTTCTGATTCACAAGGTGCCCGGTAATAAGTCCGTCTTTGATGAACATCATCTCCGGAGCATGTATCTTTTTCTTTTGAAAGGTCAGATCCATTGTTGTTAAAAGTATTGTCCAACCCGGAAGATCCTTGTGTGTTTTCTTCTCTATAATAGTCACACCGTCCAGTTTCACCTGAGGGTTCTTGACTATATTTCTTTTAACATACTTTAGCAGTGTTTTATTGTCCGGTACAGTATTGGCACTAAGAACGGTCGATGCGATCAGAGTGCTCGTCAATAATTTCGACATCAATGACATTGTCATCTCCTTTATTTGTTTTAAAATTTGTTTGTTCAGGGGTTATTTTAGCAATAAATTGTAAATACAATGTATAAGCAAGGGCAAAAAGTCCTAAAAAGTCAGAGAAAACCCCAGGGATGATAAGTAAAATGGAACCAATGAAGTAGGCCATACTTGCATCCTGAAACTTCTGCAAATTAAGTTTTCCTCTCTGTACCGATTGCATCTGTCCCATAATGGCATGAGGTGAATTCTGCAAAAGGATCATACCCACAACCGCCGTCGTAATGATCCATACCACTGACCAGAAGAAGCCGATCGTTTCTCCTGTTTTAAGCGAAAGATACAATTCCAGAAGGAAAAAAGGAATAGCCATGAACATGGTTTAAAATCTCTCTTTCAATAATGTTTCTATCTCATCTACCGATACTTCATCTTTCAGCATACCCTTTCGAGTCACGAATTCTACCAGTCCATCAGCCAACTTTTTACCGATGACCACTGCATGTGGCACACCAAGCAGTTCATAATCTTTCATCTTCGCACCAAAACGGTCTTTTCTCTCATCAAGCAGCACATCCACACCTTTTTCCAGCATAGAATCATAAAGTTTTTCTCCCAAAGTGACCTGCGCTTCATCTTTGATGTTCGAGACAATGATCTGCAGATCAAAAGGTGCAGACTCTTTTGTCCAGATACATCCTCTGTCATCATGATTCTGCTCTATGATCGCAGCAAGCAGACGTGATACACCTATGCCGTAAGTTCCCATGACCATAGGCTGTGCCTTTCCATTTTCATCAAGGAAAGTAGCTCCCAACGGCTCTGAATACTGTGTACCTAGTTGGAAAATATGCCCTGCTTCGATTCCTTTGGTATAACGCAAAGGCGATCCACAGCAGGAACAAAGATCCCCTTCCTGTACTGCAACAAGGTCGGCAAAATCCGCATCGACCCCTTTAAAAGAGTTTCCGACAAGATGATATGCTTCTTCATTTGATCCACAGATCATAGAATCAGCATCTTTCATGTTATAGTCATAGACTACTTTCACCCCTTCAGGTGCTGTGGTCGGTCCCATATAGCCGGGAACCAAACCGATCTCAGTCAATTCTTCTTCTGTGATATCTACGAGATCGTTGGCATTCACGGCATTACAGGCTTTGACTTCCTGAAGTTCATCGGAACCTCTTAAGGCAAAAAGTACCACTTCTGACCTGTCTTCATCATACAGTGCTTTTTTAGCCACTGTTTTAACGAGATAGTAAGGGTCTACATGAAAAAAGGCACTTAATGCTTCTATGGTCTTTGTATCAGGTGTATGAAACTTTGAAAAGATCGCTTCAGGTGCTTCTACTTCACAGCCTTTCTCTTTTCTGACCGCTGCTTCAATATTGGCACCATAATCACATTTATCACATACCACAATGGTGTCTTCACCCGAGTCTGCCAACACCATGAACTCTTTGGAACCTGAACCGCCTATGGCACCGGAATCTGCTTCAACTACTCTGAACTCAAGTCCGAGTCGGCTAAAGATCTTTTTATAAGTTGTTTCCATCAGATCGAATTCTCTTTTCATATCTTCCGAGGAAGCATGAAAACTGTAACCGTCCTTCATAAGAAACTCACGTCCTCGCATCAATCCAAAACGCGGTCTGATCTCATCACGGAACTTAAGATTGATCTGATAAAGGTTTAAAGGAAGTTGTTTATAACTCTTAACTGTCTGTCGTACAAGGTTGACCATCATCTCTTCGTGTGTCGGTCCCAGAATAAAATCATTGTTCTTTCTATCTTTAAAACGTAAAAGTTCTTTACCATACTTTTCAAAACGGCCGCTTTCTTTCCAAAGAGAGGCAGGCGTTACAAAAGAAAGACTCACCTCCTGACATCCTACCTTGTCCAACTCCTCTTTGACAACGGCACGTACTTTATCCAAAACCTTTTTACCCAGTGGCAGAAAGTTGTAAAGCCCGCTCCCACCTACCGACTGAATAAACCCGCCGCGTATCAGATAGATATGGCTTGCCAACGTTGCGTCATTTGGAGTCTCTTTAGTCGTAGGCACTAATAATCTTGAAAATCTCACGCGCTGTATCCTTTTGTATGGTGGTCTTTTTTATATTGTTTGGCATCAATATATTCTGTATTAATGTCAAACATCTGTTTAATAGCTTCAATGCAGTTCGCATTGTTTTTATCTGTAGAAGAACGTCTAAGGTTTTGTGTCGGGTCATGCAAAAAACGGTTGAACATCTGCTCTGCCATCTTTCTCATATTTTCCTCATATTCCTGAGGGACGAATCCTTTGTGCAGAGCCCTTTGCATCTCTTTGTCAATAGCGGAGGAGACATCTTTCCTCATCTGCTTGATCACAGGCTCGACAGAAAGGGCTTTAAGCCAGGCAAAAAACTCTTCTTTATAGCTCTCTACGATTTCTGCTGCTCTTACAGCCTGCTCTTCACGAAGTGCATGGTTGTCATTTGAAATACTCCGAAGGTCATCAATACGAAACAATTCCAACTTTTCAAGATCCATATTTTCTATATCACGGGGGATCGCCATATCGAACCAGTGTCTAGGCAAGGTTTCATTCTCTATAAGCTCTCTCGTGATCACTGCTTCCGGAGAAGAAGTCGCAGAGAAAAGCAGACGGTAACGGTTGATATACTTGGGAAGCGTATCCATTGTATCAGCTTTAACATTTTCACCCAAACTGTCAGCCACTGCCTGTGTTTTTTCAAGGTCACGTCCTATCAATACAACATCACAGCCTACACGAAGCAAATGTTTTGCAGCCAACACACCCATATCACCGGCACCCACAATAATGGCTTTCATACCTTGAATGTTGTCACCCAGAATCTTGTGTGCCTGGGCAACAGCAACAGAGGCGATCGAGATAGGATTCTGCGAAATATTCGTTGCATTCCTCACTTCTGCCGCACATTTGACCGCATAAGAAAGTACACGGTTGAGTTTACGTCCTGCCGTACCGTTGGCAAAAGAGAATTTAAATGCATCTTTCACCTGTCCCGTGATCTGCGATTCACCGATAACCAGAGAATCCAGAGAGGAGACCACTGAAAAAATATGTGCAATCGCTTCTTCATCATCCACACGGTTCGCCGTAGACTTGACTTCATAGAAATTCAAATTGCTTTTCTGAGAGATAAGTCCTAAAACAGCATGATAACTTGAAAAATTGTCCCGTGTTGCCATCACGATATCAACACGGTTGCAGGTGGAGACGACAAAAGCTTCATAAACAAACTCAAAACCCGTCAACTGGTCAAGAAAGACTTTTTTTTCTTCATTATTCGAAAAGGCCAGTTTTTCCCGCATGGATTGTTCACAATTCTTATGTGAAAAGCTAATGACCTGATAATACATTAAAAATCCCTTTCGATCATCTCTTTGGCTATATCTGACAAAGCCGCTTCACCATGTGTTTCCATAAGGTCAATGGCTTCATCTATAAGTTCTTTGGCTTCAAAATAAGATCTTTGTATGATCTGATGCTCTTTCATTTTCAACACGATCCACTTCTGTTCATCTTCGTTCAATACTTTAGCATGCAGTGAAGCAAGTATTTTTTTCTCATCTTCATTCAATACCTCATACAGATAAATATACGGAAGTGTCGTTTTCCCTTCAACAAAATCATGCAAAGCCGGTTTTCCCAAGGTCTCTGCATCAGAAGTAATATCAAGCAGATCATCGATCATCTGAAAAGCCAGACCCAAATTTCTACCGTACGTCATATAGACATCTTTCGGTTTTCCCGCTAAAATTGCTGCTGCCCCGGCACTAGCTTCTATGAGAGAAGCTGTTTTCTGATAGATCATCTCCAAATAAATATTTTTATCCAGATTAAAAGACTTGGATAAAGAGACATCTTTCAACTCTCCAAGACTTAACTGTGTGACTGCATTGGAAACAATTCTGGAAACATCTGCCGAAATATTATTCAATTCAAAAAAACCTTTTGAATAAAGGATATCTCCCAGCATGATCGCTGTTTTGTTCCCGTACAATGCATTGAGAGAAGGTTTTGAACGTCGTGTGCCGGCATCGTCGATGACATCGTCATGCAAAAGACTGGCTGCATGAATCATTTCGACTACCGCGGCCGTCTTAACAACAGGCAGACTGTTTCCTGCGATCTTCAAAATAAGTTTTGCACGCAGCCTCTTTCCATAAGGCAGTTTGGCATAAAGCTTTGTGACTTCTTTGTCATCCAGATCCGCTACAAATTGTTCTATTTTTCTCTCTACAGCACTTAGCACATCTTTTTCCTATTCACACTTCGTTACAATGGAAGCCACAAGATCAATGAAAACCGTCATCATTCTTCCATCGATGTCCTTATCTATCATTGTTGCAGATATTTCTTGTTCAAGGGCATCGTCCAATCCTCGCTCTTCAAGCATTCTCTCTGCCACTGCCAGTCTTCTGAATACAGCCTCCAACTCAGTTTCTACGACATTTTGATTTGCCGTTTTTGCTATCTCAAAATAACTTGACTGCGGAGAACGTCCCCAGAAGTCTTCTTTATAATCTTCATATTCATCATCTTCTTCAATATAATCACTCATTTTTATCATCCTATCTATAATTTATTGTTTTCTAAAAAGAAAGTATTATATCTAACTTTATATTTGTTAAATCTTGCTTTAAATAGGTATAAAGTTATTCAGAGGCTTCTTTTGTATCCAAAAGTTGTGGCTCTCCCAAATAATATCCCTGCGCATATGCTATACCCAGTTCAGATACCATATCATATATCTCTTCCGATGAAACAAATTCGGCAACAAGTTCATATTGATACTTTTCAGCCAATTCCTTAATGGAGCTTAACATGATCTTTGCACGTTCTGGAGCAGGTACCAACTCTTCAATAAGACTCCCGTCGATCTTCAAAATATCTATATCCAGTTTGATCATATAAGCATAACTTGCATATCCGCTACCAAAATCATCTATAGCGATCTTTGAGCCAAAAGCCTTTAACTGCTGGAAGATCAAGGCAACTTCATCATAATTCTTGACTTCATGGCTTTCCAATATCTCAAAAGTGAGTCTGTTTGCGAGTGCTCTGTGACGATACAGCTGTTTTGTGATGAGCTTCATCATATCTGCATTATACAGGTCATGAAGATCGACATTGATCGATATCTTGATCTTTGGATCTTTATGTAAAGTATGAAAAACTTCTTTAAGTACCAATTTGCTCATCTTGATATATTGTGTTGTCCCTCTGATCATATCCAGAAAATAGACCGGAGGAATAAGTTTTTTTGGATCCTCTTTATCGATCAACCGTACCAAAGCTTCATATTTGACGATCTCTTGTGTTTTTGTATTCACTATAGGCTGATAAAGACATGTCAGACGTTCCTCTTCCAAAGTTTCTTTAATATAGTCCAGATTTTTATATTTTATGTTGTCTCCGGCTATATTGCCTATGATACCCAGACCGTTTTTCCCTCTACTTTTGATTTCAAAAAGCTTTTCATCCAGACATCTTTGGATATTGTAGACAGAGAGTGTCTCTTCAGGGATTATCATTGCAGACATAGAGAGTGTTAAAGCGATGGTCTCATTATGGATCAAATAACGTTTTTCTGATAAATGTGTAAATAATTTTTTTGCCAATGCTTCCAGGTCAGTACTCTTTTTTTCCACAAGAAGAAAAAATTCACTTCCC
>JAMONL010000039.1 GCA_027065815.1 Sulfurovum sp. | reverse complement strand
TGCCATTGCCGTCAAAATCATGAAAGACCGATCCGGAGATCTGCAGATCAAAAAAACGTAAGAGAACCATACGTGCCGGTGCTTCATTTCCCTCTGCATCTGTTTTAACATACGAAAATCGTACAGTTACATTACCGTTATCAGGATCGACCATTACTTTTCCGACATCTGTAATGGTACGATTGAGATCTGTCATTTTCTCTCCCTCATAGTACAATGTACCATGTACAGGAAGTGTTTGTAGTCGAAAAAAAACACCAGGTTGAGGCTGCGGTGGATAAGGGGTAACAGATACTTGTTCCTGAAGACCGGGATTGGGTGCCTCTTGTGTAATAAAAGGTACCTTTACACTGTTTTGTGCCTGAAGAGTGATACCTTGAGACAGTAAAGCTGCCATGCTCAAGCCCATTAATCTTGTGAGTTTCATCTTTTCCCTTGATCTGCATAAGTGGGTAATAATATAATTATATTATAGAAAATGAACTTCAAGTATACTTCTAAATAAAGTTTAAAATGTTTTTTTGAGGGGAATAAAAATAGAGTGGCGGACAAGGAGGGATTCGAACCCTCGGTAATCGTGAGACTACACGCCCTTAGCAGGGGCGCGGATTCAGCCAGCTCTCCCACTTGTCCAAGTTGGCTGAAATTATAATGCATTTGCCTTAAACTAAAGCTTAAAAAATAGGACTTTAGTGTATGATTTTAAAAAATACAGAGGAATAGCATTATGTTTCAAAAAATAGCACCATTGATCGTCCTGGCACTTTTTGCAGTAGGGGTTTATTTTATGATAGGGGGCATGCAAAATGCGATGGATATGGCAGACCATAAAAAGGTCAAAGCAAAACAGGAACAGAGTAAGTGATCTTCTTAATTTAAAAAGAAGAGATCACCTTTAGGATCTCTTCTACTTTTGTCTTCGGATCTGCATCTTTATAGATAGGTCTTCCCACTACAGGATAATCCACACCTTCTTTTGCCGCCAATTCCAGTGTTGCGACTCTCTGCTGGTCTCCGGCATCTTCACCGAAAGGACGTATACCTGGACAAAGTGTTAAAAAGTCTTCAGAGGTAACATTTTTGATCGCCCTGCTTTCAAAAGTGGAACACACCACCCCATCCAAACCATTTTCATACGACATTTTTGCAAACTGTTCTGCTTTTTCATCAATGCTTTTTTCATAGACTTTCTGGAAACTTACTTCATCAAATGAAGTCAATGCTGTTACAGCAAGTACTAGTGGTCTGTTTTCATAGCTTAAGAGTCTTTCCATCACAGTTTGCATAGCAACAGAACCTGCTGAAGCATGTATATTGAACATATCGACACCCAGTTTAGCTATCTCTTCTGCTGCATCTGCCATCGTATTGGGGATATCATAGAGTTTCAGATCAAGGAATATCCTGAAATCAGGGTTGATCGCTTTAAGTGCTTCTATAAAAGGTTTCCCGTCACGTATATAGGTACGAAAACCGACCTTCATCCAGATATTGTATGCTTTAAGCGACTCTGCAAGAGCCAAATTCTCTTCTGCTGACGGCAGATCAAGTGCTACACATAATTCCATAGTATCAACCCCTAAATAAATATTGGTATAATAATAACCTAATTTTAATATATAAGGACTAAACACAATGTTTGGAAAAAAAACAAAAAGATATGATATCCCTCAGGATGTTATGGAAACATACCAGTACGCTAAATTCAACACAGCAAAAGGAACGATCTGGGCTAAACTTTACCCTGATGATGCACCCAACACCGTTGCAAACTTCGCTCACCTTGCCAATGAAGGTTTCTACAACAATTTAAAGTTCCACAGAGTGATACCAGGGTTTATGGCACAAGGCGGTTGTCCACACTCAGGACCATCAGGTAACCCTGCAATGGCAGGTACAGGCGGACCGGACTGGGCAATAGACTGTGAAACGGACACAAGTACAGAACCACATAGAAGAGGAACCCTCTCTATGGCACACGCAGGACCAAACACGGGAGGAAGCCAGTTCTTCATCACTTTTGTACCAACACCTCACCTTGACGGTGTACACACAGTATTTGGTGCTATTGAAGAAGATGATACTGAGTCATTTATGGTACTTGACAAGATCGAGCAGAATGATGAGATTGAGTCTATTGAGATAGTAGCTTCAAGAGACTAATATTTTGTTTGCTTAATTTCCTATCATTTTGATTGAGGCGTTATTTCTCTCTTCATTTTTTTAGAAAAAACGAAGCAAAAAATCGTCGTGGCTCTCGAATCGCTCCGCTTGCAAGGGCGTTCGCCACGACATTATTTTATAATAATGGGGTTTATTGGATGTATGGATATTACAGAGTTGCAGCAGCAGTAAACAAAACCACTGTAGCCAACCCAAAAAAAAATGCTGAAGAAGTTTTAACACTTATCAAAGAATCACATGCCAAAGAGGTTAGTGTCGTTGTATTTCCAGAGCTTACGCTTACTTCATACACTGCCAGTGACCTTTTACTTAACCAGACACTTTTAGCTTCTCAAAATGAAGCCCTAGAATATATATTAAAAAATATAGAGACCATTAATACCATTGCTGTCATAGGCATAGCCGTACTTGAAGCCGACAGGCTCTATAACTGTGCAGTGGTCATACAAAATGGTAAAATGCTGGGAATCGTACCCAAATCCTACCTACCCAACAAAAAAGAATTCTATGAAAAACGTCAATTTACCAGTGGCCGTGACATTGTCAGAACAACCATAGATCTGTTGGATACGGAAGTACCATTTGGCGTAGATCTACTCTTTACAGATAAATCCAACATGACCTTTGGTGTCGAGATATGCGAAGATCTTTGGGCTGTGACCCCTCCAAGTAATCATATGGCAAACAACGGAGCCAACCTGCTCTTTAACCTCTCTGCGAGTAATGAACTTATAGGTAAACATGAGTACCGTGAAGAGTTGGTGCGTACACAGAGTGCCCGATGTATGGCTGCCTATGTTTATAGCTCGGCAGGTGTGGGGGAAAGTACAACAGACACGGTCTTTGGTGGGCACAGTATTATCTCTGAATATGGCTCTACCCTTGTTCAAAATGAACGCTTTAGTTTAAAGAGCAACCTGATCACTGCCGATATAGACCTGGAGCGTCTCAGATGGCTTCGTTTGAATGAGGGCAGCTATGGTGATGGAAGACGTAAAAAAATACGTACTGTAAAAGTAGGTACACTTCCGGGCATCACTAAACTGCAGAGGGACATCAATCCTATGCCCTTCGTTCCCTCACGCTACACAGATAAAAAGTATCGCTGTGATGAGATCATCCACATTCAAGCTCATGGGCTTATCAAGCGTATGTCCCATGCACATATTAAAAAAGCGGTCATTGGCATAAGCGGTGGACTTGACTCTACCCTTGCCCTGCTTTCCACACATAAAGCCTTTGAAATAATGAATTGGGACAGCAAAGACATCTTAGCCGTGACCATGCCGGGCTTTGGTACCACAAGCCGAACCAAATCCAATGCGATACAACTTTGTGAAACTTTGGATGTCACCCTTAAAACAGTCGATATTACAGAACTCTCTCTTAACGAATTTGAAGCCATTGAACATGACAAAGAAGAACACTCCGTGACCTATGAGAATGTACAGGCAAGAGCACGTACGTCCATTTTAATGAATCTAGCCAATAAAGAAGGCGGTCTGGTCATCGGTACTGGAGACTTGAGTGAAATAGCACTGGGATGGTCGACCTACAACGGAGATCATATGAGTATGTATGCACTGAACTCCGGAATACCGAAAACACTCATTAAATATGTCATTGAATATTTCAAATCCAACAAAGCCATCTCACATATTATAGATGATATTCTGGATACACCTATCAGCCCGGAACTGCTTCCTCATTCTGACGATGAGATCACTCAGGAGACAGAAGAGATCGTTGGACCTTATGAGCTGCATGATTTCTTTTTATATCACTTTATCAAGTATGGAGCAGAGCCAAAAAAGATCCTTTATCTGGCGATTATAGCGTTTGATACTAAATACGATGAAGAGACAATAAAGTCATGGTTAAAGCTCTTTTTGAAACGTTTTTTCACCCAGCAGTTCAAACGAAGCTGTATGCCGGATGGCCCTAAAGTAGGAACCATTTCCCTCAGCCCAAGAGCAGACTGGAAGATGCCAAGTGATGCGGATTTTGAAATTTGGTTAAAGGAATTATAAATAGATGATATATAAAGATGTTGATCCTAAAGAGTCTAATGATAAATTTGTTAAAGCATAACTTGTCATAAATGTAAATACACCCTTGTATTTTCTTAACAAAACACAATCCTACAAAATACTAAAACTTTTATCCAATTAAAGTGATCAATAAGCACTATTTCTATATCATTAAATTATAAAAATCATAAGGTAGGTTAATGCGTAAAATATTCAGACTGGGGACATCTCCGACCATAGGGACACTTATACTCCCCGGAGAACCGCTCACCAATATAGGTGAAAGACTGGATGCCCTCATTAAACTGTCTATTGAGCCTTGTGACAAGATCGTGGCTGGAGTAAAAAATAAAACCTATGATCTTGGGCTCATAGAGTCACCTGTTTTTGATGATGCTCTGGTCTATAAGGAGTGGATGGAAGATGAATTGGTGGTCTGTTCACTGAAACAATTGTCAAAAAATATGAATGAGGAGGAGCTGAGTCGATGCACACTGCTTTGCAGAAATACGCACTCTCCTACCCGTATGTTCATCAATGATTTTTTTGATAAAATGGATCTCTCTTATGAAACGTTCTATTCTTTATCTGAAATCGACAATGCTTCAGCCGCCATTCAGGGTATTAAATGGTCAAAACCAAACAGTGAACATCCCACCATCACCATTGTTTCCCAACTTGCCATAGAAGATGAGCTAAAGAAAGACCAATTGCATAGTTCACGTATTAAAGACAAAGCGATGATACGGAAGTTCTATCTTATTTACGATAAGTCAGTGGACACACCTTCTTATATAGAAGATATTATTGCTTATCTTCAGGCATGGGAATAATCCAAAATCTCAAAATACGGTATAATATTCAAAAAAGAGAAAATATGGCAAAAAATGAAGACCACATCGCACTGTTCATAGACTGTGACAACATATCACACAAAGCAATCGAAGGTATTATTAATGAACTCAGCAAGTATGGTATCGTTAACATACGGCAGGCTTACGGTAACTGGACCAAAGACAATTTGAAGAACTGGGAAGATAAACTGTTGGAATTTGCCATTAAGCCCATACAGCAGTTCGACTACTCACGAAACAAGAATGCCACCGATATTCTCATGACCATCGATGCCATTGACCTGCTTCATACCAAAGACATTGATGCTTTTGCCTTTGCTACTTCTGATTCTGACTTTACCCCCGTGGTCATGCGTGTACAGGCAGAGGGGATAAAGGTCTTTGGCTTTGGAGAGAAGAAAACACCCAAGCCTTTTATGGCTGCCTGTTCACAGTTCATTTTCACAGAAAAGCTGATGAGAACAGCAACAGTACATACAGATGATCAGATTGTTACAGAGGCACCGGTACGTAAGAGCAGTAAAGAGTTAAGACAGGATACCTGGCTGGTCAATGTACTGAGAAATGCTGTAGATCAGACGATGGATGAATATGGTTGGGCAAATCTGGCAGATATCGGGACATACATCAACAACTCAACATCCTTCTCTCCGATCAACTACGGATACAAAAAATTAAGTAACCTGATCAAAGAGATCGACCTGTTTGATATTGCCTTTGATGAGGTAAGCAAGCAGATGAGTATTCGTGACAAAAAATGGAATAATTGACATGGATCACTATATGCAAATGGCATGGGAGGAAGCACAAAAAGGCGTAAACTCTGGAGACGGCGGTCCTTTTGGTGCGGTGATCATCAAAGACGGAGAGGTGATCGCAAGTGCTCACAATGAAGTGGTCAAGAGCAATGATCCTACAGCCCATGCAGAAATGCTGAGTATCCGTAAGGCCTCTGCATATTTAAAAAGTTTTTCACTTGAAGGATGCACACTTTATGTGACCGGTGAGCCCTGTCCTATGTGCTTTTCTGCTATCCACTGGGCACATATAGACAAGGTCTATTATTGCAATACTAAAAATGATGCTGCCAGGATAGGTTTTGATGATCAGTTCATCACTGAAGTTATATTGGGCAAAAAAGAGGACCCCATTCCTTTTATACATACACCGGATGAACAATGCAATGTACTTTTTTCACAATGGTATGATGATCCCAAAAAAACACCTTACTGATCTTTTTTCTTTTTCTTCTCTTTAGGCTCAGGCTCAACAAACTCTGTTTTAATGAGCCCCGCTTCATGCAGGAACTGTGAAGGTTTATAGTCTATCTTTTTCACTCTGTCAAACTTTGCCAAAGAGAGATAGAGTTTGTCTTTTGCACGTGTCACAGCCACATAAAAAAGTCTACGCTCTTCTTCGATGCTGCTCATCATCTTTCGGTTTGGGAATCTTCCGTCAACCAGATCGACAACAAAGACTTCAGGGAATTCAAGTCCTTTGCTGGCATGTACAGTTAGTAGATTGACCCCTTCTCCTTCACTCAATTCACCACCACCCAACACCATAGCATTGACAAAACGTCTTAACTCTTTGTATTGACGGGAAAGATCCAGAAGCAGTTTGGCTTTTCTTTCTATACGTTCTCTGGACTGTTTTTTCTTCTCTTCATCCAATTCTCCCGATTTAAGACGTCCTCTTTGTGTGGATAGCATCTCTACAATACCGCCGTAAAGATCAGAGGTAATCATCGTTCTGAGAATTTGAGCAGGATTGGATTCACTTCTCACTGCAGTCATCAGTACATGAAAATCTTTAAAAAATTTAACTCCGTCCTGGATGATCTTCGGGTGTTTAAGCAAAGGATGAGAATAGATATCATGATGAAGATCCAAATGCTTAAAACGTGTTGCGGAACCGATCTCATGGTCATCATCAAAAAGTCCCAACTGTACATTCTTGTTGGGATTGAGTTTTGGAAGGTCATGGACCTGCGGATAAAGCACTCCCTGCATAAAACTCCCGTTCCCAAAATGCAGGAAACACTGAAAGAACTCTTTTGAAAGGGCGGAACCCACACCGGAAGCATATTCAAATACATGAATGAACGCCATCATATCTTTGGGATTGACCATCAGAGAAAGCAGATCAAGCAGGAATTTTATCTCTTTGGCATCAAAAAAGCTGGTACCGCCTTTTCTTTTACAGGGGATACCCACTTCACGCAGACAGGCTTCTATACCATCTGCAGAAGAGTTATTTCTGAATATCACTGCTATCTGGTCATTAGGCACGTGCGTATGTTTAATAGTATCGGCAATGGACTTGTACTGTTCAAAGAGATCATTATACATAAGCAGTCTTGGCGGATGTGTTTTGCCGTGACGCCCCACTTCCAGTTTCTTTGGATAAATACGCTCATTTCTCTCTATGACACGGTTCGCCAATGAGAGGATGGGTGCGGTGGAGCGGTAATTCGTCTTCAAGGTAAAGACCTGGGCATCAGGATAACGTTTTGAATAGGTAGCGATATTTTCAATATTGGCTCCATTGAACGCATAAATACTCTGATCATAATCCCCTACACAGAATAAAGAAGATGGTTTAAGTGTATCTATTAACGCACCCTGAAGTGTATTGGTATCCTGATACTCATCCACAAGTACTTCATCATAATGGATTGTATGTTCTTCCAAATGGCTTTTCATACGTAAAAGCAGATCATTGAATGAAGCAAAGCCATAGTCTATCTTTTCCTGTTCAAACTCATTGGCTATGTCCATATAGGCATCCATAAGCACTTCATGCTCAGGATATTTTTCCAGAAACCAGACATCAAAACCATCCAATGAGGCATTCTGATACAAAGAGTACATCTCATAGAGATAGGTAGCAGAAAATGGTGAAACCGAAAGATTCATACGTTCAAAGTTACGTTTTTCATAAATACTTCTAAAGAGTGTTTTCAGCTCTGAAGGCTGTTTGAGCGCCAGATTGGGATGTAACTCTTTCAGCCATCGGTAGCTTACCGCATGAAACGTACCGGATTCAATTTTCGAAACAACTTTTTTGGGGAAATAACGTTCAAGCCTGGCTATCATTTCCCCCGCTGCTTTATTCGTAAAAGTTAGCAAGAGGATCTTTGAAGGCTCTACTCCGGAATGTAGAAGATGGGCTATACGACCTACGATCGTAGAGGTTTTACCTGTACCGGCAGAAGCAATAATGAGATTGTGACCGAGTGGTGCAGTTGCAGCACTAAGCTGCTCTGCATTGAGAGAGCTTAATGGCAATTATTTGTGACCAATGATGTAATAGGTATTTTTATTATTCACTTTTTTCAATTCAAGTTTATATTTGTCTGCCCAGTGGTGAACCAATTCTGTAAATGCCGAAAGATTATCTGCATTGCTGTCTTCATCACATTTGATCTTCAGATGATCTTCCGAGTTTGACATAGCGATAAAACCTTTTTCTACAGCTAAAGCATCATTAAAAGAAAGAAGATGCTGTGAAAATTTATTAAAATCTTTGGTATTGTCAATAATATTGTTCATTTGTTGCAGTGTCTGATCCGTTTTTGAGTATCCAAGCTGTACCAGAAGTGCTTCAGGTGTTAAATCAAGATGCATATGTGTCCTATATTTTGGTATGAAAAATTGATTGTAACAAAGTTTTGATTAGGAAAACACAAAGTTTTCCCTAAAATGACATTAAATTTTAAAATAATGTTGTAGTAGGAACTTCCACTCTTTCTATAAGGTCTTTATAGTGTTCGACATTTTGAAATGCTTTTTCATAGCGCCAACGTAAAACAAATTCAATGATCTCATTTTTCAATATAGGATCCAGTGTTTCTGCTTTTCCAAAATATCCCAGTGAAATATTCTTGGCTTTCTTCTTTCCATTTTTATCCGGTTCATAGGTAATGGCAATGATCTGGATATATTTACCTTCACGTACTTCACCAAAATCATCTTCTTTCAATCCAATACCGGATAAGTTCATTGCCTTATAAATAAAAATATTGTCAAAATCCGGTGATTTTTCAAAGATCTTCAGTTTTTCATAGAGATCTTTGACTCTAATAATATTATTTGAACGTATATCTTCAAGTTTTTCTGTAGTCTGTACTTTTTTAACTACTTGTTCTACAGACTTTGTTACAGGTTTCTCCACGGGCGTTGGTACACTTGCTTCCTTGGTCTTTTGAGCATTGGAGGCAGTATTCTCTTTCTGCTCCAACTTCTCTTCAAGACGGCTGGTCAGTGCTCTAAGCTTATCTAAACTACTAGACATTAACATCCCTTATTTTATTTTTGAAAATCTCGCAACCAGGCGATCTCTAATGACGAGACCCATGGCTTTCCGTCCCTGCTTCACAACAGGTTTGGGGTATATTAGATAATATAGTACAAAATATTAACTAACATTAACTTTAATAATAGTGAATAATATTAAATTTTTTTATTTTTTAATTTCAAAAGCCGTTATTGACTATACTATTTAATATAGTAACAAAGTATTTCCTAGGATTAACCATTGTTTAGATAAAATCATTCCCAATATATACAATAAGAGGAAGCGAATAATGGATTATTTAGAAATAACCGGTGGAAAAAAATTAAGTGGTACCGTTACCATAAGTGGAGCAAAAAATGCGGCTTTACCCATTATCGCAGCAACGATACTCAGTGATAAAGAAGTTACACTTACGAACCTGCCCAATGTTGTAGATATCCGTACCCTACTCAAACTTTTAACGATGCTAGGCGGTACTGTAGATCATGACAATACCACTGCACATATCAACAATGGAAGCATTAGTTCACATAAGGCTGTCTATGAGATCGTCTCTCAGATGAGAGCATCTATTTTGGTTTTAGGTCCGCTTCTTGCAAGGTTTGGTGAATGTGAAGTGAGTCTTCCCGGTGGATGTGCCATTGGGCAGCGTCCTATTGACCTACATCTTAAGGCACTTGAATCAATGGGTGCCCATATTGAGATCAAAGGCGGATATGTCCGTGCTGAAGCACCTGACGGTTTGAAAGGTGCAAAGATCATTTTTGACAAGATCACTGTGGGAGGGACTGAAAATATTGTCATGGCCGCGGCATTGGCAAAAGGTACCACCACGATCATCAATGCAGCAAAAGAGCCGGAAATCGTACAACTGTGTGAAATGATCATGGATGCCGGCGTTAAGATAGAAGGTATAGGCAGTAGTGAACTTACAATAGAAGGTACATCAGGTAAGCCATTAAAATTCAAAACCGTTGAGATCATTCCTGACCGTATTGAAGCGGGGACATACCTTTGTGCCGGTGCCATTACAAGCTCAAGTATAACACTGGAGAAAGTAGATCCGGGGCATATCAGAGCCTCTATAGATAAATTGGAATCCATGGGTTGTTCTTTTGATATTACAGATGACAGCATTACTATTCACCCCTCTGATGATTTAAAACCGGTCAATCTTATTACCATTGAATACCCTGGTTTTCCTACAGATATGCAGGCACAGTTCATGGCGGTGGCAGCCTTGGCAAAAGGAGAAAGCCTCATAGAAGAGCGTCTCTTTGAGAACCGCTTTATGCACGTCAGTGAACTCAATCGTCTTGGGGCGGATATCTGGCTTAAAGGAAGCATCGCTGCGGTAAAAGGTGTCGAGACTTTCAATGCTGCAGATGTCATGGCAACAGACCTGAGAGCTTCTTCAGCACTGGTACTTGCTGCCCTTGTTGCGGATGGTACCACCCATATTAGACGTATTTATCATTTGGACAGAGGGTATGATGACCTTGAAGGAAAACTTTCTGCTTTGGGTGCTGATATTGTCAGAAAAAAAGAAGAGCGTTAAACACTCTCGCCTCTGAGCACATCCAGTACATTGGTTGCATAACATCCTTTAGGCAAAGCAAAGCTCAATTCATAATGGGCTTTCTCTTCAATATAATTTTTCTTGATCTCAGTAACCTGTATCCAGGCATAACGTCTGGCACCCTGTAAGTTTACCTCTTCGGCAAAGGGCACTTCTATGAGTCCTGCAGTACTCTGGGCATGTTTTGTTTTCTTTCCCGGAAGCAAACCTGCAGGAGCGATGTCTTTTGTTGCGAAACGTTTGGCTTCTTCTTCCAGATCCTCTACATTGAACAGTCGTCCGTAAGGATAATGCATCATTACATCACCTTCCAAAAGTTTAAAAAAATTAGGCTGATCTTTTGTTCCCTTGAGTGAACCTTCAGGCAGTCCCATCACCTGCTCGGTCTCTGCTTCGCTGAATTTTTCAAGTAAATGATTTAGCTCCATACGTTTGGAGAGCCAACCATTGAACAAATAACTCTGATAAGAACCCATCAAAAACTCTTTGGTTTTTCTGTCACGGATCTTCAGTTTTCCCTCTATGAGTTTTTTCCCATCTTCCCAGTTATTTCCATCTGTACCGAAACGCTGGTTTCCAAAATAGTTTGGTACACCGTTGGCTTTGATCCATTTTAATACAGAATCCAGTTTATCTTTCTGTACACCCAGTACCTTTTTAAGACGAATACTAAAACGGTTTCCTTTCAAATGCCCTACCCGGATCTTATTGTTATGGCGAAAGGTTTCAAGTATTTTGATCTTCTCATGGCTAAAGGCTTTGAGTTTCTCCTCATGGATCGCCATAACAGAAATGTACTGTATGGTCATCGCATGTTTGTCTTTCAGTCCCGCATAGCCCATATCTCGTCTACGTATTCCTACATGATTGGAAATAGCATCCAGCATCTCCCAGGTCGTCATCTCTTTCTTACGTACTTTGAGTACCAGGTGTTCACCTTCTCCTGTAAATTCATACAGAGGAATCTCCTCAACAGTAAAGTCACGGGGAGAAGAGTTGAAGACAAAATTGTTTTTGACATTTAAGGGATAGATTAAGTTCATAATTTTCTTTCGAGTTTATTGTGTCATATTTTATCTCAAAGGTGATTGACTTTTGATTTAATTATAGCCAATTACACATTTTTAGATTTTAAGGGCAAAACGCCTATAATATCTATACTATAGATAGTCATATCCAAGATCAGTATAGATAAAGTGATTCAGGCAAAGAAAAGTCAAAAACGTAGCCTAAGCATTTAAGAAAAAAAACCATTTGAAGATTTCTACACCATTTTATGAATGACCTGATAGTAATAAAATATTTAAAGGAATATCAACATGCGTATCTCACTCAATACATTATGGCTAAAGCTACGTAATAAAATACGTGTAGATAAAAGCAACAGCTTAGAAATTCCAGCAACTTCCAATATTGTCGGTTGTACTTTTATTATACGAGGCACAAACAACAAAATACATATAGGAAAGCATACTACCATAAGAGACTGTATTCTGGAAATCAATGGCAAAGAGTGTGAAATATATATTGGAGATGAATGTGTAATTGGACACAACTGTTATTTTGTTGCCAAAGAAAACCATACTAAAATAAAAATCGGTGACCAATGTATGTTATCGAGAAATATCAAAATTATGGCTAGTGACGGTCATAATATTTTTAACAAAGAAGATCACCGAATAAATCCTTCTAAGGACATTATTATTTCTAACAACATCTGGCTAGCAGACAATGTGACTGTTTTAAAAGGAACTACTATTGGTGCTTACAGTATTATAGCTATTAATGCCACACTTACAGTATCAATCCCTAAAAATTCTATTGCAGCCGGGAATCCTGCAAAAATAATAAAAAGTAATGTTTATTGGGAAAAATAACTTACAGAGCTACTTAATTACACTCATACTACTGCTTATTTCTCATAATTTTAGTATATTGATGAGTACAAAGATCACAGCAAACTATATTTACTTGTAACACTTTTATCTAAAAAATGTATAATCGCATTAAATAATAAGTATAAGGTTTACATTTGAAATTTACAAATAAAGAACTTATCATATTTGACTTGGATGGTACACTCATCGACTCTGTACCTGATCTGGCTTCTGCGGTGAACCATATGCTGGCAACACTTGATCGTGATACCTTCGAGGAAGAGATCATCCGTTACTGGGTTGGTAATGGTGCACAGACTTTGACCAAACGTGCATTATCAGGAAGTACAGAGATCGATGAAAACATGAATGAAGCCCTGTTCGAAAAAGCACTGGCTATTTTTCTGGACTACTACGGCAACCATCTATGTACTACGACAAAAACCTATCCTCATGTAGCTGCCACACTTCGTGCATTAAAATCTAAAGGGTATCGTCTGGCTATTGTCACCAACAAACCCTTTGATTTTGTTGGCCCTATTTTGGAGGGCTTACATCTCAATGAACTGTTTGAACTTATCCTAGGCGGAGACAGTTTAGAGAAGAAAAAACCCGATCCATCGCCACTCTTACATGTATGTGAGACATTAAATGTCTCCATAGAGGAATCTGTCATGGTCGGGGACTCCAAAAATGATATATTAGCTGCCAATGCAGCAGAAATACAGAGTATCGGAGTGACATACGGTTATAATTACGGAGAAGATATTGGGGTGTATGATCCCAGTATCATTATCAACGATTTTTCAGAATTATTGGAATACTTGTAAGAAAAATGATAGACAACAAAGCAAAAATCGCAATTGTCGGCGGAGGTGTTGCCGGTGCCAGTGCTGCACTGTACTTGGGTCAACTGGGTCTAAATATCACACTTTTTGAAAAAGAAACAAGCCTGATAAGCGGCCCTCCCTTCTGTCACCTTCACGCCGGCGGCAACCTTTACCGTGAGATCTCTGATGAACAGTGTGTCAAACTTTTAAGGCAGTCTATTGATTTCCTCCGTTTTTATCCTTTTATTGTGGATTATCGTCCAACAGTAATTGCTCTGCCTACAACAGATCCAAGTACACCTAAAGCCCTGCTTCCCCGTTTGAAAATGCTTACAGCGGAGTATGAAAAGCTTATTACACATGACCCCGACAACAAAGTATTGGGTGAAAGCAGGGATTACTACAGACTTTACAGTAGAGAGGAAATTGAAATACTTCAAGAAAAACCTTTGGTCAGTAAACCAACAATTTCTGATGAATGGATGTTACCGGTAGCCAGGAATATTGATCTTGATAAAATACAGTTTCCACTTATACTGGTACAAGAGTACGGGCTGAATCTCTTCCGTTTGTCTGCAGGGCTTACCCTGGCTCTTGAACAGATGAGTTCTATTACATTGAGAACAGAGACTATCGTAAGCAATATACAGCAGGACTATAAAACACTAGGTTGGGATGTAACCTATATTTTCAATGATCAGACCCAAACAGAGCATTTTGATTACCTTATTAATGCCGCCGGTTTCCGTTCCGGGAAGATCGATGACCTGCTTGGGGTGGAGTGTAAGCGTATGGTAGAGTTCAAAGCTGCCTATATCTCCAAATGGGATAACTGTTGTGATACTTTATGGCCGGAGATCATCTTTCACGGTGAGAGGGGAACACCCCGAGGCATGGGACAGTTCACACCTTATCCCGGCGGATATTTTCAGTTACACGGTATGACAAAAGATATCACACTGTATGAAGATGGTCTGGTAGCGAACTCCATGGTAAGCTGTCAACCGCATCTCAATCAGAACTTTATCGAGAAAATAGAAAAATCATGGTCAGAAGAGGAAACAGTACAACGTACCACATCTGCCATCAAACACCTTTCACAGTATATTCCTGCATTTACCAAAGCGCATGTAGGTTCAAAACCGCTTTTCGGAGCGCAGCAGATACCGGGAGATGACCCTACCTTACGTGTTGCAGAAGTCTCTTTCCCTGCAACACGTTATGCCAGATGTGAAATAGTCAAAGTCTCTTCCACTTTGGATATGATAGATGCTATTGTCAAACAGCTGATCGCACTAGGGTATCTCGATGAAAATCTATATGGAAAAAGAGATCTCAAATACTTCTCAACTTTAACGCAATCAGCGATCACACAAAAAGCAGAAAATATTTGTAGAGAGAGAAATTATCCTATATATCTGGGACATAGAACCATGCCAAAACCAGTCTAAACTATCAGGAAAAGTGATGACTTTTGCAGGGAAAGCGTTCATGGTTCAGGCTTACTTCTGCAAAAACCGTTAAAGGCAAGTTTAGACTCTCTGCCACTTTTTCAATTGCTTCCAAATCCTTCTTTTTAAACCCGATCAACATTTCATATTCTTCACCTGAAAAGCCTGTGTCATCGTTGATATTTTTTAATAAATTAAATCCATATTTATTAATATTCAAAAGCTTATTTGTGTCACAGTAGAGTCCGTCAGAGATATCCATACCTGCCGTTAAAAAAGGTCTGGCTTTTTCAATAAACTCAGAACGAAGTACCGGTTCATAAAAACGAGAAGTTTCAGAGATACTGTGCCCCTGAAAAAGTTGCAGCAGATCTCGTTTACTTTCACCTAATATTCCCGTATATGCCAAAAGATCACCTTCGTTCAAACCCTTTCGTAAAAGAGGGTTTTCACTCTTTGAAATAATGGTAATGGAGAGATGCAGTTTATCTCCCCCCACAGTATCTCCGCCTATGATCTCACAACCATACTCTTTTGCAGTTGTTTCCATACTGGAAGTCAATTCATCAATATCGGCATTGGAAAGATCTTTGGGCAAAGCTACTGTTACCAGCACAAATTGAGGCTGTGCATTCATCGCAACAGCATCCGAGAGATTAATAAGCATCGCTTTACGCCCTATCTGTCTCAAACTCATCCACTCTCGTTTAAAGTGTACATCTTCAAAAAAAGCATCCATACTGTAGAGTGTATCGCCAACAACAGCAGCATCATCTCCAATATATTTTGAACTCAGTTTAGAGATGAGATAATGTTCTTTGTCCATCATAGTGTTTCGCCCCTGCCTGTTTTTATAGTGTTAAATTGGCAAAATTGTAACATAGATTATTCTATTTTAGGTTTGTCAGAGAGATTTACTCTTTTTGGAAGTAATTCAAGTTATAATCAAAACACTATAATACACAAATGGAGTGCCTATGCAACATACTTTAGAAGTAAGAGCATTTTTTTTCAATGCAAAAACGGATTATTTGCCGTACTACAAAAACTTTACAATGACTCTGAATGCTGAGGATCCTGTAGAAAAGATCCTTGCTGAAGTCAAAGCACAAAATGAAGACTTTGCATACCCTACAGCAAAGCTTATTTTCAAGATAAACGATCTTGTGGTACTGGGTTCGGAAACTGTTGGCAACGTAGTCAATAGGCTGGGTACGACTTTACAGATAGACCCTGTACTCTCTTACCGTTCAAACCACTGTCTTATCATTAACGATGATGATTTTATGGAAAAGTTTGAAATCCTGGCACCATTTGCTTCAGAAGAAGACAAAGCCTACTATGAATCGCTCTATGCCCTGCATTATGCTTCGGAAACCTATAAATTCTCACACGATTACATTGGTGATGCTATCTTACTTCTGGCACATAGAATGATCTCCAACGGCTCTGAAGACAAAAAGGCGATCCTGGAAGCGATCTCAGATC
>JAMONL010000038.1 GCA_027065815.1 Sulfurovum sp. | reverse complement strand
TCCAACCAGAGGGCTTATCTAGGGAGTGGTGCTTTCCCTTCAGCCGGTGGCGGTGGAGGTGGAACTTTTCCTTCAGCAGGCGGCGGCGGTGGCGGAACTTTTCCTTCAGCCGGTGGTGGCGGAGGCGGAACTTTTCCTTCCGCAGGTGGTGGCGGTGGCGGAACCTTTCCTTCAGCAGGTGGTGGAGGCGGGACTTTTCCTTCCGCTGGTGGCGGAGGTGGAACTTTACCCTCTGCCTGTGCAGGGCTAACAGGAGGTTGCGCCATAACAAGCGTTATACCTCCCACTGCCAACATACCTGATACCAATAACTTTTTCATTAATTTATCTTTCATCATGATCTTTTCCTTTTATGTTTGATTTGATCTTTTGTATATCTTTTTCTATTGTATCGAGTCTGGAATTAATATGTTCTAAATCATTCTCAGCTCTGTCTTCTTCAGTCTCTGACCTGTTCATGTAAACACGCCATAACAAATAACCAACTAATAGAACCAAGATATACAGTATAACTCTCTCACTTTCCGGACCCAATACAGGCGACATAGGTTCGGATGGAGTACAGCCTGTCACCATTGTTAAAATTACGCCTGACAATGCTGACACTTTAATCCATTCAGTTCTTTTCATCCAGTTTCTCCTTTCTGCAAGTATTAAATAGTTGCCTATTTAATATAGTATAACATAAACTTAACATATTTATCAACTTTAATTATAAATGTGCCACTCTTATTTCATCCTAATGCCTGCATTAACTTAGAAATATCACCGCTAGGCATATCATATTTGATAGCTTTAGTGATTTTGATCTTATCAAACACAAACCCGCTCAACGCTTGTGTTATAATCATCAAAACATTAAAGGATACCCATGAAAAAATTATTATTTGCTTCTTTATTCACAATAGCCACACTCCAGGCCACTGAATACAAAGCCGTCTTTGACTTAACCACCTTCTCTTCCACTACAGTAGAAAACAGAGTCCTACACAACATCAACGGACTTAAACACCATTATGCAAAAACAGGTGATACATTTAAGGCTGCGGTGATCATCTCCGGGGGTGCATATGAATATTTTGAAAATAACTCTGAAATTAAAGATATTGCGATTGACATTTCAAAAGTAGCTAAGGTGGAAGTCTGTTCTGTGGGTATGAGAAAAAGAAACATCAAAAAAAGTGACATGCTTCCTTTTGTCATCTCTGCATTTAACAAAACTGAAGCCCTCATACGATACCAGAACCAAGGCTATGCCTATATACCGGTACCGTAGTTGACCCGCATCAAGCAAGCAAGTATAGCATATGGCTATAATCATCCCAAAAAACAGGACTATCCATGAAAACAGCATCATTTTTTACAGACTTAAATTTCTCAGACGAACACGTTGTCATTACCCCAATGTTAGACAGTGATTTTGGGAAAGAGATACGCATTGCCTTTAAAGAGGGTCAGATAATGAAAGAACACAAAACCAAGTTTCCTATTGCCGTCATGACTTTGAGAGGTGCCATTGAATTTGGCGTTGGAGAAAAAACTTTCATACTCAACGAGGGTGATGTCATTACCCTTGAAGGCAATGTGATGCATGAGCTCAAAGCAACAAAAGAGTCAGTAGTACGTCTCAGCCTTCACAAGGGAGATACGATTGCCAGAGTCAAAGGTGTATTGAAACTCTAACCTCTGTACATATGATATTTTTTGTAGGGTGTCAATTTATGGGATCCTACAAACCTTTAATGATCGCCTCTATCTGCCGCCGATGCACGATCTGGTGAATAGCACCCATCACTGCCCACTCTTTTGCCTTTAACTTCCCAAACCAGGGATGTTCATGCCGATTGTCCAAATGAATATCTTCTACATTTTCTTCTAACGTTTTTCTAAAACCTTTTAAAAAAGTTTCATAGACTTCAATAATATCATTCTCTATTTCCACATAAGGTTTATACTTTTCGATCTTTATCTCGACATCAAGACTTTTCCCCTGACTCAAAAGAGGAATTCTCTGCTGTAACGCAGAGCCTACAATAAGCAGATGTTCCAAAACCATTGCCACCGAGTAATAACGCGAATTGTCTTCCAGTCCAAAAAGTTTTGGAACCAGTACCCTCTCAAACAATTTCTTATCATCTACAGATTTTGAAAGGTTTATGATCTTTTCACCCTCTCTCTCAAAAATATCCAATGCTCTCTTCCATGATATCAGACTGTTTAAAAGAGGAAAACCAAGATATTTTAGAAATAAACCTCTACCTTTACTCAATCCGCCACCGGCCTTTCCAAGCCCTTCTATGATTTCTTGTGAATCTATGGTACTTTTTTGCATTTCATCTCTTTTTTACACATAGTATAAAATATTTCACTGTTTTCATGTACAAGAAAAACAACTATTTATATCGGTTTTTATTTCTATACTCTTTTGGAGTGAAATTATAGTATTTTTTAAACTGCACAATAAACCATGATGCTGTCGCATAGCCACAGTCTGTTGCAATTTCAGCAATAGATTTTGATGTGCTCTGTAATAACAGTGAAGCCTTTTGCATACGCTGTTCATCTAACCAGGTTTTGGGTCTCTTTCCAAATAGGGATCGAAACTTTTTAGTAAACGCAGTTGGGCTCATACGTGTCAAACGATACATATCTTCCACACTCTCGATCATATCCAGATTTTGTTCCAGGATATATCGCATTCTTTCAGAAGATGTTTGTTGAATACTCTCCAAATATGCCTGAACACCTTTTTTATCGTTCTGAAAGATTTGCAGCAACAATGTTTCCACTTTCAGTTTTAACAACGCCGTTTGATACTCTTTAGCATCTTTTAGATCATCTTCTATCGCATCAACCGATCTGCGTATATCGTAAAGATGTGTATACTCAACTCTATACATATTTTTTTGATCCCCACTCTGCTCCCAGGGATACTTTTTAAAGAATTCGCTGATGAATCTGTCATCAAAAAATATCACCATACCTTTGTACTCTTTACTGTTTTCACTGCTAAAATAATTTCCCTGGGAAAAGAGCATGATCTGCAATGCTTCCAATACAAATGCATCTTCTTCCATTTCAAGAGACTTTTCTCCCTTTTGAACGATCAATATCCCATGCATGGTATTTCGGATATAGACTTTATTTGGACTTGTTGGCGTATATTCTATATACATTCCTTCATTAAGCCTCAATATCTTGCTGTTATTCTGCTCTAAAAAATAATTGGGAATGGCTATGATCATTGACTAGACCATCCCAACACCATTTCAATTGGCTTTAGATATTTCATCTTCATCTATCTCTCTTTTCTGCTGTTTGAAAATTGTTTAAAGACAAGTACCAGAGCCAGTACCGACAGCAGACCTGACCCCATTACTTTAAAAAAATCCACGATACCGAAATACTGCACGACCGGATAGGTAATGATCGGTGAAAAGAACTGTCCCAAAAAGAGTGAAGAGGTCAAGTAGGCTGTGGCTTTGACCCTTTTGGTTGAGTGTGCATAGTGTAGTAACCATGCAGTGATATTCGTCATTAATATACCACCGCCCAGACCGATGATCGGTGCAGTCACAAAGAACCAGGACAATGTTTTTACCTGGGAAATACCAACAAATCCGAACGCAATGATGGACATACCGATCATATAGAGAGTTGGAAAATCAAAATAACGTTTTAACTTTGCAAAACTCAAAGCACCTATGGCATTAAAGACAAAG
>JAMONL010000037.1 GCA_027065815.1 Sulfurovum sp. | reverse complement strand
GACGAGATCATACGTTTTGCGGATATTGCAATGTACCAGGCAAAAAGAACTACTTCTGATCATATTTCATATTATGATACTGATCTGGATGCAGAAAGAAAGAGGATCTTTACTTTACAGCATGGTCTGCGGTCTGCTTCAGAAAAAAATGAATTGAAAGTCTATTTACAGCCTTTGGTCTCCATGAAGAGTGATGAATTGTTTGCAGCAGAATCGCTTTTGAGATGGGAACATCCGACATTAGGTTTTTTATCCCCTATGGAATTCATACCGATCGCAATAGAAACTGGATTGATATCAGAACTTACCTGGTGGCTGATAGAAGAGGTATGTAAATACATACATGATCTTAAACAGAAAGAATTGTGGAACTTGAATTATATTTCTATTAATGTCAATGCCAAACAGTTGTTGTTGAAGAATTTTGTAGATCAGTTTTTGGATATGCTTTCAAAATACGGGTTGAGCAGTTCAGCTATACTCATAGAAATCACAGAAAGATCTATTATTGACAATTTTGAAGATACGCAGGAAGTGATTGATATTTTACACAAAGAGGGTATCAAGTGTGCCATCGATGACTTTGGTATAGGCTATTCATCACTTTCTTACCTGAAGAAACTCTCTTTTGATACTTTGAAGATCGATATGGAATTTATTAAAGATATTGAAGCCAATTCAGAAGATATTGCTTTGGTAAGGACTATTCTTGAAATAGGAAAACATTTTCACTATCATATTGTGGTAGAAGGAATAGAAGATGAGAAACAAAAAGAGTTACTGCTGGCGATAGACGAAGACCTTGTTTACCAGGGATTCCTTTTCTCCAAACCTATAGAAATTGATACATTTACTGAAAAGTATTTGAAAGGAAGCAAAGCAGATTAAAAAACGATCTGCCCGTCATTTTGCATACGCATCATAATCTCTTTGGCTTTTTGGTGTCCCTGGAATGAAGCTTTTCGACACCATTCTATGGCCTTTTCTTTATCTTCTTCACATCCCAGACCCATATCGTAGAGGGCACCGAGATTGAACTGTGCTGAGGCATTTCCGGCGATAGCAGCTTTTTTGAAGAGAATATAGGCTTTTTTATAATCCTGCTCTACACCGCGACCCTCTTTGAACATGGCCGCAAGGTTATTAAAAGCTTCAATATTCCCACGCTTTGCAGCTTCTTCATACCAGAATGCGGCTTCTGAGAAGTTCTGCTCACAGCCTTCACCATTTTCAAGCATGAGTGCCGTTTCAAACTGTGCCACAGGCACTTCCCTTGTGGCAGCTTCAAGGTAGTTTTCAAATGCTTTTTTTGAATCACGTTCTACACCAAAACCTTTGAAGTATAAAAATCCGAGGTAGTAAAAAGAGGTTGGTTCTTTTTGCTCTGCTAAGGCGGTATAGAGAGTGAATGCCTCGTCATACTCTTTAGCGAGTAGGGCATCATAGGCTTCTTTGATATGTTTTTGCATGGTATTATACTCCTGATTTTGTAGAGACAAGGCATGGCTTGTCTCTACATTTGACTATTGAAAATTTGCTAATTCAGCAGAAACTTTAGCTATTTTATTCTCTGCATCTTCCAATGCCTGTCTGTTCTCGGCAATGACCGCTTCAGGGGCATTGGCTACAAAACGTTCATTCTTCAGCATACCGTTAAGCTTTTGGATCTCTTTTTCAAGTTTCTCCTTCTGGCGTGTCAGCTTGGTGATGATCGGTTGCATATCGATCTCACCGGTTGGCAGATAGACTTCCAGATTATCAGAAACATCGGTAATGGAGTCCGCCACTTTGGCATCGACAAATTCAACGTTGATGACTTTTGCCAGTTTCTCAATGAAGGGACGTGCCATTTCGGTGTCAATGCTGTCACTGACATCCAGTTTTATATAGGCTTTATCTATTTTGGAATTTCCCATGTCAATAATGACTTTGGCACGTCTCAGTGCCGTGATGGATTCTTCAATGATGGCGAACATCTTCTCCGCCTCTTCATCCTGTGTGATCGCTTTAGGGAAGTTCCTGATCATCAGTGACTCTCCCTCCTCCAGTGTAGTACCTGAGAGTTTGTGGTAGAGGTGGTCGGAAATGAACGGCATGAACGGAGAGACCATTTTCAAAGTTTCCTTGAAGATAGCTCCCAGTTCCACAATACTTGCTCTGTCTGCCTTGGAGTATTCGATTCCCCAGTCACAGAACTCATTCCATACAAAATTGTAAAGAATTCTTGCAGATTCGTTGAACTTATAGGTCTCCAGTGTTTCACGTACTTCTTCAACCGCCTTGGAAAGTCTGCTTTGCATGTAGCGGCCGAGCGGTGTCTTCACTTCTATCTCCTGCAAGTCTTTGAACGTATCGACATTCAACTGCAGATAGTTCGTTGCATTGTAAAGCTTGTTGGTAAAGTTCCTGAACTGATCAAGATTTTTCGCACCCAGTTTGATGTCTCTTCCCTGAACAGCCAAATAGGCGAGGGTAAAGCGTATGATATCTGCAGAGTGTTCTTCTACCATGTCAAGTGGATCGATGACGTTTCCTTTGGACTTGGACATCTTCGCTCCATGCTCATCACGTACCAGCGCATGCATATAGATATCTTCAAAAGGAAGTTCACCGGTGAAGTGTTCACCCATCATCATCATACGTGCCACCCAGAAGAACATAATGTCAAAACCGGTGATCAGCAGAGAGTTCGGGTAGAAATCTTCCATATCTGTATCGTTATACAATTCATGCAACTTCCCGTTGTTTCCCCAGCCAAGCGGTGACATGGCCCAGAGTGCCGAAGAGAACCAGGTATCCAGTACATCAGGATCCTGTGTCATCTTTTTGGAGCCGCATTTTGGACAGGCTTCCGGTTCATCTGCTTTGTCCGCCCACTGGTGACCGCAGTCATCACAGCTAAAGACAGGAATACGGTGTCCCCACCATAACTGACGTGAGATACACCATGGACGCAGTTCATCCATCCAGGCAGTATAAGAGTTTATCCAGTGAGGAGGGTGGAAAAGACTTGTGCCTTTTTTTGCCCGCTCTTTGGTCTCTTCTTTGGTTTTATCAATGGAATTCTGCGCCATCTCTGACGAGAGGAACCATTGTGTAGAGATGAAAGGTTCAACGATATTTTTACATCGGTAACAGTGCCCCACCTGATGTACATGTTCTTCGATCTTGGTGATATATCCGGCATTTTCAAGTGCTTTGACGATGACAGGACGTGCTTCAAGTCGCTCAAGCCCTTCAAATTCACCGCAGTACTCGTTCAATATCCCTTTCTCATTAAAGACCTTAATAAATTCAAGGTTGTGTCTCTTTCCTACTGCATAGTCATTCTGGTCATGTGCAGGTGTTACTTTTACCACACCTGTACCAAAGTCCATATCGACATGTTTATCGCTAATGACTTTGATCTTTCTGTCTGTCAATGGCAAGAGTACTTCTTTCCCGACAATGTCTTTATATCGTGTATCATCAGGATGCACCATAATAGCCGTATCTCCGAAGTACGTTTCCGGTCTGGTCGTTGCCACTTCAAGTTCTCCTGAACCGTCCGCGAATTTGTAGACCATGGTGTAGAATTTACCGTTTACTTCATCATGCTCAACTTCAATGTCAGAGAGGGCACCGTCATGTGTACACCAGTTGACCATATAGGTGTTTTGTGTGATGTGACCTTCATTGTAGAGCGAGACAAAAGCTTCTTTCACAGCTTCTTTAAGCCCCTCATCCATGGTAAAACGT
>JAMONL010000036.1 GCA_027065815.1 Sulfurovum sp. | reverse complement strand
TCAGAAGCAAAATTGGCAAAAAGACCACTTTTCTCTCAGGAAAAAGAGGCTAAAAAGCTTTATAAAGAGCGTGAAAAAGCGTATAAGAAGTTGGCGGATGTAGTTGTTGATGTAGAAAAGTTGTCATTGGATGAACAACTGGAGTTTATAGCAAAAAAATGCAACCTGTAGGGTGCGTTTTCTAACGCACCGCTTAAGGTAATTTAAACAACAATCACACTTCCTGCCGAAAGGCTTAACGTATTAGATTGATTCAAGCCTTTCGGCATATATTTTTATTGTATGCATATTTTGTTGTGTGGTGCGTTAGAAACGCACCCTACAAATCACATATTATTTAACTGTGATTCCCAATACTCCAACCCTTTAAAAATACCCGTTAAAACACCAAATATTAGCATCGTACTTCCCATACAGTAAGGTACCAGTTCAGCGAATGGTGCGGGGTCTTTTAAGAAAATTACCATCACATAGAACCAGGTAATAATAGTTATAGCAGCAGCAATTCTCTTGAGCCAGACGATCATTGTTTGTTGTTGTTCTTTTTCCATAAGCATATTTTAGCCTATTTAGATATAATTCTACCAATTAAAACAGAGGTACCATATAAAGAACAACATGCAAAGATTTGAAACCTATTTAACAGAGAATTTACCGAAAGTAACAAGCTTTCATCCTGTGTATGAAGATGCGCTGGGTGATATGCTGATGGCTGGGGGAAAACGTTTCCGTCCTATGCTGCTGTTAAATATTGTGGATGTGTATGAGCCTATGCTTTACAATTCTGCCCTGCCGGTGGCTCTTGCGCTTGAAATGTTCCATACCTATTCTCTCATTCACGATGATCTCCCTGCCATGGACAATGCAGATCTTCGCCGCGGGCATCAGACCTTGCATAAACGTTATGATGAGGTGACTGCTATTTTGGCAGGGGATGCATTGAATTCTGATGCTTTTTACCTCATAGCCAAAGCAGCACTTCGTGAAGATGTGAAGATCAAGCTGGTGGAACTGCTTGCCCGTGACGGCGGAAGCAGAGGGATGGTACTGGGGCAGGCGATCGATTGTTATTTTGAAAATACGCCTCTTAGCATAGATCAGGTCAAAGAACTGCATAAAAATAAAACGGCAAAGCTCATTGCCGTAAGTCTTCAAATGGGTGCGGTCATTGTTGATCTGGACAAGAAAGTACAGGATGCGCTGTATGCATTCGGTATCGATCTTGGACTGCTTTTTCAGATACAGGATGACATCATCGATGAGACACAGAGTGAGGAAGAGGCGGGTAAAACGACAGGAAATGACGGCGATAAAAATAGCTTTGTCAATCTTTTAGGGCTGGAAGAGACTGTAAAAGAAGCAGATACTCTGGCAAAAGATTTACAAAGACGATTTGAAAACTTCGATGAGAAGTTACAGATAGCTTTACAACCCCTGATGGATAAATATTTATACAGACATACATAAAGGATCAATTATATGGCAATGACAGAGCAGAATAAAATGCGTAAAAAAATGGCGAATACTATTCGTTTCTTGGCAGCTGACATGGTGCAAAAAGCAAACTCGGGACACCCGGGTGCACCGATGGGTCTTGCAGACATTGCAGTGGTCCTGAGTGAAAAACTCAGCCATAACCCGAAAAACCCGAAATGGCTCAACCGTGACCGTCTGGTTTTCTCAGGTGGACATGCTTCAGCGCTTATCTACTCACTGCTTCATCTCTGGGGCTACGATGTAAGTCTGAATGATCTTAAAGAATTCCGTCAGTTAGACTCTAAAACACCAGGTCACCCGGAATATGGACATACTGACGGCATAGAGATCACTACCGGGCCACTGGGACAGGGAGTCGCCAATGCTGTCGGCTTTGCCATGGCAGAAGCCTTTACTGCAAATCAGGTGAATTCCGAAACTTGTGAACTCATTGACCATAAAGTCTACTGTCTTTGTGGTGACGGTGATCTTCAGGAAGGTATTTCGTACGAAGCTTGTGCTTTGGCAGGACACCTCGGTCTTAAAGACCTGGTACTTATCTACGATTCAAACAGTATTACGATCGAAGGAGATACAAGTATCGCCTGGTCAGAAGATGTAGAAAAACGTTTTGAAGCACAGAACTGGAATGTGCTCAAAGTGAATGGTCACTGTTATGATGAGATCGAAAAAGTATTGGATGCGACTAAAACTGCTACAAAACCAACGATCATCATTGCGAACACGATCATTGGTAAAGGTGCAGGAGAACTTGAAGGGACACACCATACACATGGTGCACCTTTGGGAGACAAGATCATTGCTGAATCCAAAGAAAAAGAAGGGTTTGATCCTGAAAAAACATTCCAGATCCCTGAAGATGTATTGTTGCGTTTCAGATGTGCCCTTGAGAATGGTGAATTGGCTGAAAAAGAGTGGATCCACAGACAAAAAGAAGCACCGCTTGTAGAGCAGAATGTAGCCCTTGAAAAATTGTTGAATCCGGACTTCTCTGCTATTGAATTCCCAGACTTCTCCGATGCACCGGAAGTAGCAACAAGAGACTCAAACGGTAAGATCCTTAATGCTATTGCCACAGCGGTACCGGCATTCCTTGGTGGGTCAGCAGACCTTGCACCGTCAAATAAAACAGAGCTCAAAGACCTTGGTGATTTCCCGAAAGGAAGAAACCTGCATTTCGGTATCCGTGAGCACTCTATGGCTGCCATTACCAATGCCATGGCATTGTATGGAACGACCATCCCGTTCAATGCGACATTCTTTGTATTCTCTGATTATATGAAACCGGCAGCAAGAATCGCAGCACTGACCAAGATCCAGAACTTTTTTGTCTGGACACATGACAGCATCGGTGTAGGTGAAGACGGACCGACGCATGAGCCTATTGAACAGATCTCTCAGTTCAGAGCTTTGCCGAACTTCTACGTTTGGAGACCGGCAGATGCCACAGAAAATGTGGAAGCATGGAGAACAGCACTTGAGATCAAAGCACCGCACGGATTTGTGCTTTCACGTCAGAAGCTTAAAACACTCAAGCCAAAAAGAGACTTTGGTGAAGTAAGCAAGGGTGCCTATATTGTTAAACAAAGAAAAGATGCCACTATGACACTGATGGCTTCCGGTTCAGAGTTGATGCCTTGTCTTCAGGCAGCATGTCATCTTGATGCGTTAGGGGTAAAAGCAAATGTTGTTTCTGTGCCTTGTTTGGATCTCTTCAATGAGCAGGACAAAGCCTACAAAGAAACAGTAGTTGACCCAAGCACAAAAGTATTGGCAGTAGAAGCAGCGACAGCCACAGAGTATTACCGTTATGCAGACGATGTTCTCGGTATGGAAAGCTTCGGTGCCTCAGCTCCGGCTAATCTTCTCTTTGAGAAATTCGGATTTACCGTACAGAATATTACCAAGAGAGCTTGTGATCTTGTAGATGCTGAGTATAGACACGTAGACTTAGGTGTTTGTAAAGTTTAATCTTCTTCAACTGTAGTGGCAAGGCATGCCTTGCCACTGCAAATTCCTTCTTTTTCACAAATATGTTACAATGAATCCATGAAAATAACCAAAGACTTTTTTAAAGGCAGAGACGGTATTGAACTTTATTATGAAGCTTATGTGCCTCAAAAAGTAGAATCTACTCTCATCATTGTGCATGGTTTGAGTGAATATATCGCCTCTTATGATGCATTCAGAACATTTTTAACAGATAAAAATATAGCCGTTTACGGTTTTGATGCAAGAGGTCACGGAAATTCTCCA
>JAMONL010000035.1 GCA_027065815.1 Sulfurovum sp. | reverse complement strand
AGTGTAATACTCTTCTCAAATGCTGCTTTTTCAAAAAGTGAAGCTTCATGCTCAAACCCTTTACTGCGTAAGATAGCATCTTTGCGTCCTCCATCATAAAGGTCTACTGAGACAACAGCATAGAGATTCCCCTCCTGTCCAGGACTTACCACATAATTTGGTGTCTGTAGATTATAGTCGGCACCTACATCCACCGTAGGCCAATAGGCACTTTTCACAGCCTCTATCTTCTCTTTGCTTGCCTTCATATTGATCTCTTTGGCTTTAAGTAAACCATTGGTTTTAGAAGCATTATGTATAAATGTCTTTAATCCGTAGCTTTGACCAAAAAGAAACAGTGGTAATACAATAAACAGTAATATCTTCATCTATTTTCCCTTTATCTCTATGAGTGCAAACAAGGCATTTAAATATGCCTCTGCATCTTTTTTAACATCCAGATCTGCTGTTTGAGCTTCCACCACCAACCCCAGTTTATAAACAAGCAAAGCAGAAACAAACTTTAAGGCTTCACTTTTGATCTCTTTTTTGGCAACACCCTCTTGCAAAATCTTTTCCAATATAGTCGAAAATTGCATACGACACTTTGTGTTAAATGCAATCATACCTTCTGTACCGTTAGCTAATGAAATAGCCAAAAACTCTCTGTAGATCTTGAGTTGACGTTTCCCCTCTTCATTATCATGTATTTGACACAAAAAGTGAAAGACTTTCTCTTTTGTACTTATATTTTGAGCAATAAGTTCCTGCAGTATCTGTTCATACTCTGCAATAAAAACAGTGATGATTTCAAAAACAATATCTTCCTTATTCTCAAAATATTCATAGATCGTCCCTTTTCCTACCCCAGCTGTCTGAGCAATTTTAGAGATGGTTAGGTTATTGATCCCATGTTGAAGCAAAATTTCTTTACATGAACAAGCGATGGTGTTCCGTTTTGCTTCTTTATCAACTATAATTGCCAAAATAAACCCTTTTAATTAATGACTGACCATCGGTCAATATAAAATTATACTCAATTTATCTTAAACACAATTCAAAGAAAGTGCATCCGGACTATTTTATTTTGATTAATCCAAACGCGTTATAATCATATACATAAATAGTAATCAAAGGATTTTACAATGACATTAGAAGAACTAAACACACAATATCCTTTTATCAAAAATAAAAATGGTGCTTTAAAAAAAGCCGGTCTCTCTGAAAACATTGACCTTTTTAAAGTGGTAGCATACTTTCTCAAACACGGTGACCTTGAAATGGTTAAAGCATTTTTGGAGGCAGGCTTTGATATCAATGCAGCAGAATCGGATGACTTTGGTTCTTCTCTGCTCCATAATGCCATCCGTTACGGACAGATGGGTGTTTTCAACTACCTCATTGATCAGGGTGCAGATATAGATTTTGTAGATGCCGTAGGCTGGACGCCACTCATGGAGGCAATCATCGATTCAAAACCTGAGTTTGGGAAAATTCTTGTAGAAAAAGGTGCTGACCAGAGCATTGCCAATCAAAGAGGTGCCAATGCAAAGATGCTGGCTATGAAGTTTGGACAGGATACCTTTTTAACGTTTTTGGATTAATATACAAATTGTTGGTGTTGTCGAAAGGTAACACCAACAAATATCATTTACAATTTTCGCTTCAATCTCTGCACTCTAATATACGCATTATTGATACTCTGTTCACGCACTTTCCCCTCTTTTACCAGTTTCACGATCGTATCCACCAGTTTTTTTGTGCTCACGGTATGACGTGGATCGAGCTGATTTCCAAAAAGTAAGATGTCATCCCCTGCATTGATCGCCAGTTGTAAAGTCTTTTTTAAACTATACTTTTTAGAGATCGCCCCCATTTGAAGATCATCTGTGATGACCACCCCGTTATAGCCAAGCTTCTTACGAAGCAGACCATTGACAGTAGCATTAGAGAGTGTTGCAGGGTACTTTTTATCAAGCCTCTTGTTAAAAACATGTGCGACCATGACAGTATCTGCTTTGTTTTTTAAGAGTCTATAAGGCTCCAGTTCAACCTTATTCCACAGTTTGGTAACATCCACATAGCCCTTATGCGTATCACCTACCGATGAACCATGTCCCGGAAAATGTTTAAGCGAGGTCAATACCCCATAATGGTGCATCGCATCAATAAAAGTACTGGCATACCGTGCAACCACTTTAGGATCTTTGCCGTAAGAGCGCCCCAATCCATGAATGACATGGTTCTTCATATTGATATCCAGATCAACAACCGGTGCAAGGTCATAATTGATCCCCACCGACTTCAACTCTTTTGCCATTTTCAGATAGGTACTTCGGATCTGCCTCTGATCCATTTTAATTACAGAAGAAGCTTTAGGAAAATGTCCGTAAAAACCGTATTTACTCTTCAGCCTCTGTACCTTTCCTCCCTCCTGATCCACTGCTATTAAAAGCTTACCTTCATGACTGCAGGCTTGCAGCTCAGATGTAAGCTTTTTAAGCTGTGCTCTATTGGCTATATTCTTGGGTTTGTTCTTATTGACAGGGTTGTAATCAAAAAGGATCACTGCTCCTACATTGTATTTCCGGATATCCTGACAGATCTGACTGTTCTTTGGTACTGATGTACCATGAAATCCCACCATCAGCATCTGCCCTATCTTATGCTCAAGCGACACAGCCCACAGCGGTGCCATCGCAATACCCAGTCCCAATAGTATCTTTTTTATCATCATTTTTCCTATTTGAAGTTTTATTGTCTAATTCTACTATAGTCATATTAGTATACGGTTAACCTAAGTAGATTATACTTCTCCCATAAAGAGCATCAAAACAAACCATTGAGTCTTCCCCTAGATTATCATCTGGTTTCTTTTTTTCATAGATTTTTCCTCCTCCTTTTAAATCCATGATGCTCTTTTAAATTCAAAGCATATCTCACACAAAGTTAATTTAAAGTTATAACTATTATAATTTTTACTATTAGTGAACGGTTAACCTAGATAGATTATACTTCTACCATAAAGAGCATCTAAGGAAGCCTGATATGTCATCCCCAATGATTTGTCTTCCTTTTTCATAGATTTTTTCCTTCCTCCTTTTTAAACTTCTAGATGCTCTTTAAAATGACTAAAATTTATTTTTTTCTTTAAATTACACAATTTCTACATGCTCATTAATATATAATCTATATAATTAGAGTTAGAAAACTATTCTAAAATCAATAAAGGCGACACAAATGAAAAAACTACTAGTATCTGTATTACTCTTTTTTACACTACTCACATCAACTCAGGCGGCATCACAGCCTACTATGTCAATGACTGACATTAAAGGAAAGACCTACCAGGTCACAGGAACAGAACAGGGATTGAAAATAAAAGGTCTTGAAGGCAAGATCGTATTTCTTGAATTTTTCGGACACAAATGTCCACCATGTCTGGCGTCTATCCCGCATATGATCAAATTGCAGAATAAATATAAAGATAAACTGGCGATTGTTTCCATTGAAGTGCAAGGGTACAACAACACGCAACTCAAAAACTTTGCCAAAGAAAAAGGTATGAATTATATTGTTGTTTCTGATGAAAATGCCAACGGTATAGTCACTTACATTTCACAAAGAGCACAGTGGCAGGGGAGTATCCCTTTCCTTGTCGCCATGGACAAAAAAGGAAATGTACAGTTTGTACAGGCCGGTATGTTGCCGGAGTCTTCACTCGAAGAGCTCATTAAACAATTAGATGTAATCAAATAATAAGTTGATTCTTTCTTTAATCTCCTTG
>JAMONL010000034.1 GCA_027065815.1 Sulfurovum sp. | reverse complement strand
ACCTTTTTTATGGGCTTCTAAAAGTATGACATACGTAGAGGGAAAATCTTTCTCTTCCAGTGCATTGAGCAGCTTTAGTTTTTGGCTCTTACGCAGAGGGTCAGCAATAGGGTTGAGGACGGTTGCCCCTGCAACAGTTCTGTTAGCCTCACGTATGATGAGCTTTTCTCCATAGATAGAGAATATCTCTTTGTCTGACTTAATTGTTGCAAACCCTTCTCCTAATGCATCGGTAGAACCAAAGAGTGTGACTTTTGCTTCAAATCGTTTGGATCCTATGTAGACAGAGTAGTTTTTGTTGTGTTGTAGTTTTGTATTTTCTCTTAATGTACTAAAAGAGATATCGATTGTTTTAAAACCTCTCAAATACCCTTTCTTAGATAGGAGAAATCCTTTTTTTAATGTTTTTGCATCAACGTTTGCCAAGTTTAGTGCTATACGGTTGGAGATCTTTGCTTCGGTCACATCACTGTCATGTACTTGCATGTTTTTGATCTTACAGGCTTTATTGATGTCACAGATAAAGAGTTTGTCCTGGGGTGTGATCGTTTGGCCAAGTACCGTTCCTGTAACAATGCAGCCTTGCCCTTTAATGGAGAAAGCCCTGTCAATGTAAAGTCTAAAGAAATTCTCTTCTTCTCTATTTTTTAACTCTAATGCAAAGAGTTTCTCTTTTAATGATTCTATAGAGGCTTCATTGTAAATAGAGACAGGAAGAACAGCTTGGATGTTAAAGTTGTATTTGGCAACAAATGCCTGTATCTCTATTATTTTTGAGTTTAGTTCCTCTTCACTCACAAGATCTTTTTTTGAAATAACCAGTATAGCATCTTTGACACCCAGAAGTTTTAGGATCTCCAGATGTTCAACCGTTTGTGGCTGAATACCTTCTGCTGCAGAGATGACGATCATCACCGAGTCAAATCCAAAAGCACCGGAAATCATGTTTTTGATCAGTTTTTCATGTCCCGGTACATCAATGAACGAAATGTTTTTTTCTCCCTTGGAGATATTTGAAAAAGAGAGGTCTATGGTAATGCCCCGTTCTTTCTCTTCCTTGAGAGTATCCCCTTCAAATCCATTAATGGCTTTGATAATAGATGTTTTTCCATGGTCAATGTGACCGCAGGTACCTATGATGTAGTTAGACATTTGATACTTTCTATGATATAGGAAATATCGTTCATATCAATAGTTCTAAGATCAAGAAGGAACTTCTCATCTTCTATGCGTCCGATAATGTTTTTTCCTCTAAAGAGTGTTTGCATTTTATTGGGAGAGTAGTTTTTGATCTTGATGGTTACAGCAATACTTGGTATCTTTTTATTGGGTGTGGAGCCACCGCCTATGAGTGTTGTAGTATCAATGATCTCACAAGAGACAACATCCTTTATCTGTTTAATCAAAACCTTTGCATTCTCTTTTAACTCAGCTACATCTTTAAAAAGCATATTGAGTGTAGGAATATCTTCGTATTTATCTAAAAGCATATTTTGGATGTCTTGTGTCAGGATGGAAAGGGTAAGTTTGTCTACTCTCAACATACGCAGCAGCTGATTTTTTTTGAGTTTTGTGATCAACTCTTTTTTCCCGACAATGATCCCCGCCTGCACAGAGCCAAACAATTTGTCTCCTGAAAAAGAGAGTAGAGAGGGGTTGCTTTTCATAATATCATGCAGTGACGGTTCTGAATTTGAAAGTCCGTAAGGCAGGTCAACCAAATGTCCGCTTCCAAGATCAAAGTAGTCAATGAGATCTTTCTCTTTGGCAAGTTTAGAGATCTCTTTAAATTCTACTTCAGAAGCAAAACCCTCTATGCTGTAGTTTGATTTGTGTACTTTCATCAGCATCTTGGTACGCTCTGTAATATTCTCTTCGTAGTCACAAAGATGTGTTTTATTGGTGGATCCTACTTCAACAAGTTTTGCACCTGAATTCTTCATCACTTCAGAAATGCGAAAACTCCCGCCTATCTCTACCAATTCACCACGGCTCACAATGACCTCTTTCCGTTTGGCAAAAGTATTTAAAATGAGAAAAACAGCAGAGGCATTGTTATTTACGACCAATACATCTTCACAGTCAAGCAGTTTGGTGAAGAGTGAGGAGAGGTGAGAATAACGTTCACCTCTCTTGCCTTTTTCCAGGTCATATTCCAAATTGTTGTAAGAAGTAGCAATCTCTTTGGCTCTGTCAAAACTTTCAGGATTGATGAGGCTTCGTCCCAGGTTTGTATGGACAATGACGCCTGTGGCATTGATGACTTTCTGCAGTGAGGGGGTCATAATTTTATTGTATTGTTCTAAAATATTTTGATGAAGATCATCACTGTTTACCTCAGATATTTTCTCTGACAATATATCACTTCTAAGTGCTTCAAGTGCATCCCGTAAGATTGGAAGTAGCACCATTTTTGAAAGGTTTTGAAAGTCCTGGTGTTCTATGAATTTGTCCACTTTTGGCAGTGAACGGAAAAGTGTATGGTTTTGCATGTATTATCCTAAACTAGAATGAATACAATTATAGTTGTTTCGCATTAAAATATGGCGAGAGGAAGCTCTAACAGTGAATAAGTTTGACAATATATGAAAGTGAATGAATAGCTATTATACATATTCTATTTAAGGTTAACCTGAGCGGTCATAGTGTAGCATTAATCAATGTAATAAGCTTATAAAAATTAAAGTAGTAGCATATATAAAAGTGGGTTATAAAATGTTTTCATTTTTTAAAAAGAAGAAGAGTATAAATGCAAATGAACTGTTAGAGATAGTGACCTCTAAATTTTATAAACAATCTGAAACAGATAATGCAAAACCACTTTCAATTATAATGGATGATTTTGTATCTACTATGAATATTGATGATTCAATAAAAGAAGAAGCTTATAAAATTCTTCAGGAAACTTTTACGTCTGACACTAAAGTACCTGATAGGGATAACCCACTCGGTGATGAAGCAGATATTCTATATAATAGTTTGAGTGATTCAAATAGTATTGATGAACTTATTAGTAAAATTAAAAGAATTATTGAAATATTAGAAATACGGGATGAAAAGATAAAAAATAGTGAAGATGGGTTTGTTATATCTTTTGTTAATGATAATGAATTTGCTGATGCAACCCTAGTTTTTGATCATATTTATCTTTTGGATAAAATTGAAAAAGCAGTATCAAATGGAATTATAAAACAAGTTGATATATATAAGAGTATAGATGAAGAAAAAAGTCTTGTATCATCATTTATTTATGCTATGTCAAAATATGGTTTTATTGAAAAAAATACAATAAAAAATAGGGTTATTGTAAAATCAATTATTAGAGAAAAATAATTGATTAAACTTCTATTTCAAAACCTTTTTATCATAAGGTTTTAAATCTCATAGAATCTCTAAAATATTCTTTGATATTTAATGATGTTTTAGTGATCTACAGTAACAATGTTTAATATGGCGAGAGGAAGTAGGAATCGAACCTACCGAAGTGTTTTCACAAAAACCTCCGAACGGGTTTGAAGCCCGCGGTGTCCACCAGGATCACATCTCCTCCAGAGGAGAGAAGTATAACATTTTTTGTTTGGGTTTTATAGTAGGTCGGGATGTCCTCATTCTGACCTACGGATAGCATTTAAAAGACTAAAATATCTTTTTCGCCTTTGGCTTCAACTTTCCCGATGATCGTGGCATAGCCATAGGTAAACTCTTCTATACGTTTTATGTACTCTTTGGCATCATTCTCATCCATGGCAATAAGCAGTCCACCTGATGTT
>JAMONL010000033.1 GCA_027065815.1 Sulfurovum sp. | reverse complement strand
GGTTGGGTTGCACTGCCCCCGGTTCCCGAAAGCTTTTCCTTTCTGAAAGGCTTCAAAGTCGGGATTTGGGAGTGCAATGAAATTGATGTTCATGGAGTTGAGGGCAGCCTCAACGAGTTTGTCCTGCAGCAGTGTCAATCCGCCTGAGAGGAAGATGGTCTCTTCTTTGGAAGCATAGGTGATTGCTTTAGAAGGAGTGTCTCTCCATTGGCTTGCTTCCTGGTTTATGAAAGAGAGGTCACCGTTTTTATCGGTCATTTTAATGCTTGTACATGCTGAACTCATTTTTTGATCCCAATATTTTTTTGATTATTTGAATTTCTCTTGTTAAAAAAATATATCATACCAAAACCTTTTTTCGTTTAATAGAAGTATTCATTTTCTTATGTTGAAGCGTTTGCTTATACTGTTCTAACGTATAGGCAAAGGTCTTTACCCGTATTTTAATGGATCCGCCAGGCTTATTTGCATCAATATCATGCAAGGTAAGATGCGGTGTACGTGAAGCGCCCAAAATTTTGTCGATGATCGCATAAGTCGGTGCATCATGTCCGCACTTGAAGGAAGAAAGATCAAGCACTGCTACATTCGGATGCCGTGCTGCGAATTTGGCAGCCCAGACCTTTTGTGCCGAGTTGGTTGAAAAATTCTCCAGCCAGACATCACGGATATCATAAGGAGATGCAATGAAACCTTCCTGTACATCTTCGCCAAAGTATTGCATGAGATACGCCTCATCTTTGGGAATGGCACGCATAGAGAGGGTCTTGAAGCCCAGAGACTGGAATTCATCCAGAACTTCATGGTTCAGCCCAGGGTCGGAATGGTAAGGACGCCCCAGAAGAAGGATGACGATCTCATTCTTTTCTACAGCTTCATCCAGCATGACACGTCCCTCTTTCATGATGTTAGCATCATTGTCGTCGAGTGCTTTCCAGGCCTGTTCACATGCCCAGTTGTTTTCATCTTCGGTGATACGCAAATGGTCACCCCAAGTACTGAAAAGCTGTTTTTTAAGCAGGTCTTTGTTGTCAAAATTTAGAGCTTCATCGACATAGGTAAGACCTTTTTCTTCAAAGAGGTTCTTTTCTTTTGTAAAGGCGGACCAGACTACTTTCGGTGTTCCTGAGATGATCGGGCATGAAGTTTGTCCCATCGTGTGTTTTACATAACCTGGAAGCTCTGTCACTGCCGGGAACCATAGATAATCAAAAGCTTTCTTCGCAAATTTCTTAGAGTACATCAGTGAATAGACATGCGACTGAGCCACTTTGGCTGGATAACAGGAGTCTACCGAGCCGTATTTTGCCCCCTCCAGATACATATCTTCATTGGAAAATCCTGAGAACTGGATGTTCAATGGAGGAATCCCCAATGCTTCGAGGTAGGTTCTGAGAAAAGGTGCCAAAGAGTAGATATTGAGTACTTTCGGGATGGCGATATGCAGCCCTTTTCTGTAGGCTTTATCTTCTGTGCCTGAAAGTGCAAAGTCTCTGGAGACCTCTTTACGCAGTGTCGGCCCCCATCCGCCAAGTGTAACTTTGACCTGCTGTTCTCTTATCTGAATTGCTGTCGTGGGTTGTTCATCCAGATCATAGGTAGGTGCAAAGAGTGAAACGGACTCTTTTTTCACAAGGTTTGGAACAGTTTCCTGCAATCCTTTTCGTTCTTTTTTCAATGCCTTAAAGGCTTCCACGGACTCAACTGTACCGTCTTCACAGGCAAATCCTGCAATGTACCGTACAGTATCGGATGAAGGGGTCTGTGTATCGATGAAGGTACGTGAACAGTTGATGGTGCAGAAGTGGCAGCGTGTACTCTCATCGGTTTTAGAAGTATACGTCATCTGCAGGGCTTCGTCCATGCCGACAAAGGTGGCATATCCTTTTTGCCTGACAATATGCAAAGCCTCCAGCGCAGCACCGTAAGCACCAGCTTCACCCGGATGAGGGTGCACGTCCACTCTTGCATTGGGGACTTTGTTTTTAATATAGTCGACCTGGGCTTTGAGGGCTGCCTGATTATACTGCGTGCCTCCCTGCAATACAAAATGGTTTCCAAATGCAGCAAGATTGGGTGCCTGTACTACATACTGCCAGACATTTTTAGGCAGTACTTTTGAAATACCGGCAAAAAGTTCTTCTTTGGTATACCCCTCTTTTTGGAAATTGACCCGGTCTGTGTCCAGGAATACCGCACAGCCGTAGTTGAACATCGGTGCCTGTTTCGCTGCAAAGGCAACATCGGCAAAGCCTTCGACCGGGACACCGAACTGCTTTGCCATACTCTGAAGCAGGGTACCGTTCCCTGCAGAACACTGGTTGGAGAGGCGGAAATTTTTCATCATACCGTTTTCCATGAACAGTACTTTAATATCTTGACCGCCGATATCACAAATGACATTGATGCTCTCACCAAAGGCTTTTTGGGCAGACTTCATATGAGCAATGGTCTCGATGATGTTGGCATCGGCCTTGAGTGCTCCGCCGAGGACATCAGCTGCATATCCTGTAACACCCAGACCTTTGATGTCGTAAAAGTTGTTCGGATCCTGGGCTTTGATCTTTTGCAAAAGCTCCAGGGTGTCTTCTATGGGATTTCCTTTGGAGAGTTGATAGACTTTTAACAACAGGTCACCCCTTTCATCGACAAGGACAGCTTTGGAAGAGGTGGAACCGCCGTCTATTCCCATATAACAGGTGACTTTTTCTGTCAATGGTGGAGGGTTAAAGGGATTAATAGTGTATTGTGCTTTAAATTCTTCCAGTTCTTTAGGACTTGAGACCAGAGGGGTATCGTTATTGTCATTGTCTGAAGTACCTCCTGTATCGACCAATGTTTTCAGCTGGATCAGCCCGGAAAATGACTTGTTATGATTTGCTTCACCTTCTCCGAAGATCACAGCACCCAAAGCGGCATAATACTGGGCATTGTCCGGGACGATGATAAGTTCATTGATGTTGGCTTTATCATAAGCAATACCCCTTTCATCCCAGAGTTCAGCAATACGCATGCGCCAGCACTCCTGTAAAAATGGCAGGTAAGTGTTCGGACCTCCTAAAAGCAGGACTTTGGGCATTAAGGTATTTCCCCGCGTCAGTACGGTGAGGTTCTGCATGACGATGGCATCAGCCAGAGAGTTCATGATCTCATTGGAAGGTACAGAAGTTTTGACGAGGTTGACGATGTCAGTTTCGGCGAAAACACCGCATTTTGCGGCGACATGGTGCAGCTTGTCAGTCTGAAATGTAAGTTTCTGAACTTCAGAATTCTCCATACCGACTTTCATGGTACATTTTTCTATGGTGGCACCGGTCCCTGAAGCACATTTGTCATTCATTGAGGTGAGTACGGTCTTTTTCCCGTCTTTCCCCTCTTTAAAGTGGATGATCTTCGCATCCTGCCCGCCCAGTTCCACAACGGCATTGACATCCGGGTGCAGATTTTCTACGGCAAGTACCACGGCATTGACTTCTTGTACGAAACGGGCATTGAGTGTCGGGGCGATCCTTGTGGCACCGGAGCCTGTGATGTAGACTTTGTCTATTTGATTATATTGTACTTTGTGGCTTTCTGCAAGTGCTTCTAAAAGTGTAAGGAGGGTTGGAGCCTGTTTGGTGTCATGTGGTGTGTAGGCTTTTGCAATGATATTGAATGTTTGGTCACAAAGGACATATTTTACGGTAGTGGAACCGATATCTATTCCGAGTGCATATGTTTGTCTATTATTTTTAACGGTCATAATCTGTATTATATCCTATGTTTTTTGTCTGTTCTTCATGGCCCATATAATCCACAGTATCCCAATGATGATAAAAGGTACCGACAACATTTGGCCTGTTGTAAAAGGTAGACTCCACTGGTAGTCTGCCTGTTTTGTTTTGGTATATTCAAGTAAAAAACGAACAATGAACATGTAGGTCAGAAAAATACCCGGAAGGATCTTTGTCGCAAATGCCGGTTTGACTTTTGTGTAAACAGTAACGAGGATTAAAAGTAAAAACAGGTAGGAAAATGCTTCATAAAGTTGTACTGGATGCCTTGGGATCATGTCAATTCTGGGGAAGATGATCGCCCATGGTTTGTCCGTCGGCAATCCGAGGATCTCAGAGTTGAAGAGGTTTCCAAAACGGACAAAGGCTGCAGTAAGGGCACCCGGTATGGCAACTCTGGAAATGAGCCACATGTAGGATTCGTTGTATTTCTTTGAGAAAACATAAAGGGCAATAAGTACACCGATCAGCCCGCCATGGCTTGCCAAGCCTCCCTTCCAGACTTTAAGTATTTCAAGTGGATGGGAGAGGTAAAACTCCGGTTCATAGGCAAAACAGTGCATCAGTCTCGCCCCGATGACCGCCCCTACCATGATGTATATAAGTAAATTGTCCAGCACAGAAGGGTCTTTGCCTTCACGCTTGTAGACCCATTGCAACAGCATAAGTCCCAGGAAAAAGGAACCAACAAACAGCAGACCGTACCAGCGAAGCTGTACCGGTCCTAATTCAAAAATATTGGGATTGACGTTCCAGATGAAGTGTTCCATTAAAAAGTGCCTTGAGTGTATTTGAAAGTATTATACTTTAAAATATTTAATGCACTTGTATAGTTGTGGGATGGTGAGCGAACGCTTAGCTGTTGATTTTCTCTTTGATCTCTTTAGCGATAGCAGCGATGTTCGTGATCTTCTGTGAATCAGAGAGACTTTCATCCAAGAGTACTTTGACAAAAGCAGAACCGACAATGACCCCGTCAACACCTTTGGCTTTATCTTTTGCAGTATTCTGGTCTACACCGAAACCGACATAGACAGGCGTGTCCGTAAATGTTTTGATATCTGTGATGATCGGCTGAAGATCCTCACTTTTTCCTGCACCGGTGATCCCTGCATAGGCGACAAGATAGATGAATTTTTTGGCATCGGTCACGATCTCCTCTATACGGGCTTTGGAGTCGGTCGGGGCGATGAAGTCTATGAGAGCCAATCCTGCAGCTTCAACAGCAGGTTTATAAGGTTTTGCTTCTTCAAGCGGCAGGTCTGGGATGATGAAACCGTTCACCCCGGCTTTGTTTGCTTCCGCAATGAAGTTGTCCATGCCTCTGTGGTAAAAAGGATTGAAATAACCCATCCATAAGGTATCGATATGTGGTGCTATTTTGGCAGAAGCTTCAAAGAGATGATCGAGTTTGAATCCGTTCTGCAGTGCTTTCAGGTTCGCTGCTTCGATCACAGGACCGTCTGCGACAGGGTCAGAGAAAGGCATTCCCAGTTCAAGGGTATCTACACCGGCATCAGCCAGAGCCAACGCAGCATCAACAGTGAAATCCAGAGAGGGGAAACCGGTAGTAATATATGCAACTAATTTTTTACGATTCGCCATTTAGTGCCTCACTGTATTCAATTTTAATTTTTATCAATCTATACTCTTATCTAAATAATTTTCGATATTATATGATAAAATGATTTAAACGCACCGTATAACGGTTTTCAGTAGGAAAAAAATGAGTATTCATACCCCTAAGATAGAGAAAAAAGTAACCTTGACGACCATTTCAAGAATGAAAGGTGTCGAACCCATTACCATGGTCACTGCCTATGATGCACTTTTTGCCAAACTCTTTGATGGTGAAGTGGAGATGATCCTGGTAGGTGACAGTCTGAATATGAGTTTTCTTGGAGAAGAGGATACCCTTTCAGCAACGATGGATCAAATGATCTACCATACAAAAGCAGTGTGTAATGGTGCCCAACTGCCTTTGATCGTTCTGGATATGCCTTTTGGTACCTACACATCACCTGAAACAGCCATCAAAAATGCAAGCAGAGCCTATCAGGAAACGTCTGCACAGGCTGTGAAAATAGAAGGTGGTAAAGAGAGAGCCCATATCGTTGAGGCTTTGACGAAAAATTCTATCGCTGTCTTGGGTCATATCGGGCTTATGCCGCAATTTTTACGTTCTGACGGCGGGTATAAGATACGCGGGAAAGACCAGATAGATATTGATGTCTTGGTAGAAGATGCGATCGCATTGGAAAAAGCGGGCGTGTTCGCGATTGTGGTTGAAGGGGTGAAAGCTGAAGCTGCCGAAGCCATTACCAAAGCAGTTTCCGTACCGACAATAGGCATAGGAGCAGGGAACTCTACCGATGGTCAGGTCTTGGTCTGGTCAGATATGTTCGGCTTTTTTGAAGCGTTTAAACCAAAATTCGTGAAGCAGTACTGTCATGGTGCCAAAGAGATTCGTGAAGGCTTGGAACAATACAGAAATGAAGTAAAATCCAGAGAGTTTCCAAGTTCGGAGTACACATATTAATGGAGAGAATGGTTGAAATAGAACGCTTTGATGATGAAGTTTCGTATGAAGTGACACTGCGCCCCAGTTCCTGGGATGAATATATCGGTCAGGAGAAGATCAAGAAGAATCTTAAGGTCTTTATTGAGGCAAGTAAGCGAAGAGAAGAAGCGCTGGATCACATTTTGTTTTTTGGCCCTCCAGGGCTGGGTAAAACCACGATCGCCAATATTATTGCTACGGAGATGGGAGCGAACATTAAAACCACAGCTGCCCCGATGATAGAAAAAGCAGGTGACCTGGCAGCGCTTTTGACGAACATCGAAGAAGGTGACATTCTGTTTATAGATGAGATCCACCGTATGTCCCCAGCGATCGAAGAGATACTTTACCCTGCTATGGAAGATTTTCGTCTGGATATCATCATAGGTTCAGGTCCGGCAGCGCAGACGGTGAAGATCGATCTGCCGAGATTTACACTGATCGGTGCAACGACCAGAGCAGGGATGTTGTCCAATCCTCTTAGAGAACGTTTCGGTATGCATTTCCGAATGCAGTTCTATACGGCGGAAGAGTTATCGCAGATCGTTACTCAGGCAGCCCATAAACTGGAAAAACCGGCACAGGAGTCTGCCTCGGTTGAGATCGCAAAACGAAGTCGTGGAACACCGCGAATAGCACTGCGATTACTCAAAAGGGTCAGAGACTTTTCTGAAGTGGCCAATGAAAATGAAGTCTCTCTGAAGCGTGCCAAGTATGCCCTGGATGAACTGGGTGTCAATAATCTTGGTTTTGATGAACAGGATATACAGTTACTTGAGTTATTGGTTTCTGCAAAGAACAAACCGATGGGACTTAGTACCATCGGGGCTGCTTTGAGTGAAGATGAAGGAACCATTGAAGATGTGCTTGAACCCTATTTGATCGCCAACGGGTACATCGAAAGAACAGCCAGAGGCAGGATCGCTACACAAAAAAGTTATGAGCATTTTAAACTGGGTGGTCTGAAGGACGGTTTGTTTGATGACTAAAACTTCATTACTGATCACAGCATTGTTTGTGCTGGGGATCATGGGTGCATATAGTGTTTATCAGCCTTTTGTACTTTCGATCACGGTGGCGATACTGCTGAGTATGGCAACCTTTAACCTGACAAAATCATTGGTGAATCTTACCGGATCAGCCCATATTTCAGCAGCCATATCAACCCTGCTTCTTACCCTGCTTCTTTTTGCACCCATCGTCTATCTTGCGACTTTGGGTGTAAGTTATATTACCCAGTTGGACAGTGCAGGGGTTAAAGAGACGATCTATACGATCAAAGCTTTCTTGGAGGACATCCCTTTTTTACATCGATTTACCGATGCCTATCTGAATGAAACTCAGATCACGACCTATATTAAAGAGTCAACCTCTTATGCTACCGCCGTAGGTGGAGCCGGTCTTGGTTTTATGAAAAATATGTTTTTTGTTGTGGTTTTCTACTTCTTCATCAACTATTACGGGAACCGTTTTTTCGATACGATCCTGGAGTTGCTGCCTGTTTCACCGGAAAAAGGCAGTAGAATGATCGAAGAAGTATCCGCAACGATGGAAGTGGTTTTCTATTCAGTGATCGTAACAGCCATCTTTGAAGGTTTCCTTTTTGGGATCATTATGAGTTATTTTGGTTTTAACGGGCTCTTTTTCGGTGTGATCTACGGCTTTGCTTCTCTGATCCCTGTGATCGGGGGATTGGTGGTTTGGGTACCTGTGTCACTGTATGCCTGGACGAAGATAGATTCCCAGACGGCTATTATGATCGCTTCTTATTCTATTATTGTCATTTCTCTGATCGCAGATACTTTTGTCAAACCGATGATCATTGATGTGATCAAAAAAGATTTCCTGAAAAGTACGATCAAGATAAACTCACTTGTTATCTTTTTCTCAATACTCGCGGGTATGAGTACATACGGTTTCTGGGGTATGATCTTAGGCCCAGCCGTGACCTCATTTTTGATTGCGATCACGAAAGTTTATCTGGACTACACTGAAAAAGAAAGCTAACAAAGACTTTAATCCGCTATTAACGAGGATTACTTTAAAATAACGTTAGATGTTGGACAAAAACAAAGGAGTTCCCATCATTAAAATACTCATTATAGAAGATGACCCTGAATTGGCACTCATCTTAACGAATTATCTTACCAAGTATGATATGGAAGTGATTGGTGCGGAAGATCCTTATATTGGGCTTTCCCTCCTGACACAACATGATTTTGATCTTATTATTCTTGACTTGACACTGCCTGGCATGGACGGTCTTGAAGTGATCCCGAAGATCAGAGAGATCACCAATATTCCTATTATCATCTCTTCTGCACGTGATGATATCACTGATAAAGTCATCGGTATGGAACGTGGTGCAGATGATTATATGCCTAAACCTTATGATCCCAGAGAATTGGTCACGCGTATTAAAACTATTTTAAGACGAACCCATACGGTGGATGATCCGAAGAAAAAAGAAAAAGAAATATTTGTGGCAGATGCAAAAGCCCATACGATCTCTTTTAAAGACCATTTCCTGGATCTTACTGCAGCTGAATATGATATTTTGTCCATGCTTATTCAGCATAAGAATGGTTCAGTCTCCCGGGAACAGCTTCTGTATGAGAGTGAACATATCGATGATGACAGCTCGATCAAAAATATTGACGTGATGATCTCCCGTATCAGACAGAAACTGGCCAAAATTGATCCGGAACATGTGTATATCAAACCGATACGCGGGGTGGGTTATCTTTTGACTGACCGCGTATGAAAAACTTATCTGTAACCACCTTTATACATATTCTTTTTTCAGTAGCGATCATTATTTTGATCGCTACTTTTTTACTCTTTATCTCTTGGGACAGAGACAGAAGTAAGATAGAAGAATTTAAGCGTTATCAGCTTCTTTCTGTCACGTTTCTTTCCAAATTACAATCCTATCCCAATGCAGAGGAACTTAATGAACTGTATAAAGAATTACATGTAAAACCTGTTGATCCAAAAAAACTTCCTGCATTGAAAGTGGCTATACAAAAGCAAGGGAAAACACTTTTTTCAGGAGGCTCAAGCGCCGGTATTGTACGTGTTTTTGATATCAACGACAAACATTATATCAATGTGCAGCGTATGTCATACAATTTGATGCTGGAAGATGATCTGCCCGAAAATTATTATTTCGAGATCGCTATTGCGGCAGGGGTTTCTATTATCCTTATTCTTTTACTTATTTATTTTGCTGTTTTGAGAAAACTCTATCCTTTGAAAAAGCTGCATAAGCAGATACAGAGATTTGCACAGGGTGATATGAATATCAGGATCTCTTATGAACATGATGATGAGATCGGAAAGATCGCAAAGAGTTTTGATGATGCTATTGTACATATTAACCAGCTGAGTACGTCAAAAAACCTTTTTATGCGCAATATGATGCATGAGCTTAAAACACCGATCACCAAAGGGCGTATTGTGGTTGAAATGCTGGAAGATGAGGGGATGAAAAAGATCCTTGTACGTGCTTTTGAACGTATGAATGAACTCATTACCGAGCTGGCAGAACTGGAAAAGGTGACTTCACAGAGTTTTGAGCCGAATTTTGAATATGTGATGTTGAGTGAAGTGGTTCAGGAAAGTAAGGATCTGCTGATGTCCCAAAGCAACTGTTTTAAGATCGAAATGGAAGAGATCGCTTTGACCACTGACAAAAAACTGATGGCATTGGTGATCAAGAATCTGGTGGATAATGCCATGAAGTACGGTACAGGGGAATGTGTGATGCTGCGTACAAACTATAATATTGTTGAGATCATTTCAGAGGGGAAAGCATTGGAGCATGAATTGAGTTATTATACAGAACCTTTTTCCCAGGCGGAAAAAAGAAGTTCAGGTTTTGGGTTGGGACTTTATATTGTGCATAATATTTTGGAAAAGCTGGGTTACAGATTGGGATATAAAAATTATGAGGGCAAAAATATTTTTATGATCATCCCGGCAAAACAGTAGCGGCAAGGCATACCTTGCCTTAGGTTGGATATTACCCTTTCAGCGCTTCTGCGATCAGTTCCAATGGATTTTTGAAGATCGTTTCTACTTCTGCATTGTTCATGGCTTCAGAGAGTTGGACTCTACAGGCAGAACATTCCGCAGAGACATAGTGTGCCTTTGTCTCTGCTATCATCGCCGCTTTTGGTTTTCCTGCTGCCTCTGCAAAATGGAATTTTTCTGTCTGCATGGTCACACCGCCAAATCCACAGCAACGGTTAGAATCTGACATTTCAACCATCGGATAATTTGGAGCAAGTAGATTACGCGGCTGTTCGTAGATTCCCTGTACTTTTCTTGCATGGCAGGGATCATGATAGGTAACAGCCGTATCAAATTTCTTGCCTTTATCTTTAAGGATCTGTTGTAATTCTGTGTTGTCATCCAGCCAGGCAGTTGCCATATGGATCTTTTCCGCCACTTTTTTTGCTCGGGCTTCCCACTCAGGCATATTATGATTTTTAAAGAAGACCTGCCAGTCATGTTTGACCATAGCAGAACAGGTTGCTTCCGGGATGAGCATGGCATCACATTCATCCATAAATCCTTCAAAATAGGCGATGTTCTTTTTAGTCATATATTCCACAGAATCCATATCTCCGGTAAAGTAGGCAGGTGCACCGCAGCAGAGCTGTTTTTTCGGGATGAAGATCTCAATGTTGAGGGTCTCCAGTATCTCGACCAATCCGTCACCGATACCTTCATAGTTATAGTTTGCCAGACACCCTATGAAAATGGCAACACGCTGTTTCTTTTCTGCAGGTCTTAGCGCAGGAATTTCTTCAGGGTATTTGTTGAGAAAAGAGGTTTTCATCATGGAAGGGATGAGTCTGCCTTTTTTCATCATTGGCAGGGAGAAGCGGGCACGCAGCCCGCGTCCTTTCGCATCTTCAGCCAAAGCACAGGTCTTGAACATGAAACCAAACTTCATCACAAGATCCATGATCTTACGGTTTCTCAGAAGGAAGAAGAACCCTCTTTTGAACCAGGCAATCCCAAATTTATCAGCAAGATCCGCGCGTACCTCTTCAATGACCATATCTGTTGCCAATGAGTTGGGACAGACATCCACACAGTTGGTACAGAGAAAACAGCTTTCAAAAATATTCTTTGCATTCTTGTCCAGTTCCAAATGACCCTGCTGATATGCACCGAGCAGATCGATAAATCCACGCGGAGAGGTTGTTTCATCAGGGTTTACCTGGTGGATCGTACACACAGGAATACATTTCCCACATTTGATACAGTCATCAGATGTTTCTTTAAAGTTGAAAATGTCTTCTGGTTGTTTCAAGTTCATTTCCTTGTTACCCGTTTATGATCAAAGGTGGGCATTTGCCCACCCCACGGGGGTTTTATTATTTTGTAGGGTGGGCAATTGCCCACCATTTGCTATACAGTCTTCGAAAAACTCTTCTTGTTTCCACCATACTGATGCATATAGGCATCGAACGGCATAGCGATATTCCGTATCAGTAAAGTTCCGGTGGTTCCGACTGATATTTTATCATCAGTGATCGTCATCAGGTCTGCCTCCGCAAACTCCTGCAGCTCTTTCAGTGCATCAGCAAAATATGTATTGAAATCGATATTGTGCTCTTTTTCAACACGTTTAATATCTATACTGAAGTTTGCCATCAGTTCCATGATCACTGCTTTACGCAAATAGTCATCTTCGCTTAGGCTTACTCCTTTTTCAAAAGGCAGTTTTCCCGCGTCAATGGCTGCTTCATAGACCTTCATATCCTTGGTATTCTGTGCATAGTAGTGACTTCCTTCACCGATACTTGTCAGTCCGATGCCTATAAGGTTCGCACCGCCTTTTGTGGTGTATCCCTGGAAGTTTCTGTGCAGTTCACCTTTTGCAATGGCAGCAAAGAGTTCATCTTCAGGCTTTGCAAAGTGATCCATACCTACCATTTTATACCCGTTGCTTTCAAAAAAGTCAATAGTGTACTGGAATATCTGAAGTTTTACATCCGGTGACGGCAGGGTGGTCTCGTCAAACTTACGCATGGTCTTTTTCAGCCAGGGTACATGTGCATAGTTGAAAACAGCCAGTCTGTCAGGTCCAAGCGTGAAGGCTTCCGAAAGTGTTTTTTTGAAACTTTCAAAAGTCTGATACGGAAGACCATAGATCAGATCCACATTAATACTGTTAATACCGTATTTACGGGCAAGATCCACTGCCGCTTTGGTAAGGTCATAAGGTTGGATACGGTGGATCTCCTGCTGTACTTTCGGATCAAAATCCTGTACACCGAAACTTATACGGTTAAAACCGTGTTTTTTAAAGACTTTCATTTGATCTTCATTGAAGAAACGCGGGTCGATCTCACAAGAGATCTCCGCTTCTTTACTCCAGTTCGGGAACTTTGACTTCACATAGCTGACGATCTCATCGAGTTCGAATGCTTTGTAAAAAGTCGGGGTTCCTCCACCAAAGTGGAACTGGATCACTTCACGGTTTGTGTCTAAGTGCTGTGCCAGAATGTCGATCTCTTTTTTCAAGTACTCAATGTACTGGCTGAGTTTCTCTTCCTTAGAAGTAAAGACTACGTTACATCCACAGAAATAACAGGCAGAACGACAGAATGGCAGGTGAATGTAGAGTGACAGTTTCTCTGTCCCTTCTTCAAGGTATTTCAGATAGGCTTCATAGCTGAAGTCTTCATTGAACTCCAGTGCAGTAGGGTAAGACGTATATCTCGGTCCTGGTTTGGAGTATTTGCTGAATTTTTCGAAATCGATATTGCTCAAGGCTTTTCCTTTTGAAGAATAATTTCTTCTGATTATCTTAGGTTTCTTTTGTTACTTTTTTCTTTTTTGTACTGCGACAAAAGAGAAAGAAGTAACCAAAAAAGAAAAAAACGCAAGCGATTTGAATTATTTATGTTTTCAAACTGCTTACTGGTTTATATATTTCTGAACATGCATTTAGTATTTTTAGTTAGATAAACGGTGTTGATCTAACCATACCATGATCCCTTTTTGGGCATGCAATCTGTTCTCTGCTTCAGAGAAGATCACTTCGGCATGCTTTTCGAAAGTCTCTTCACTTACTTCGTAGCCTCTGTATGCCGGGAGACAGTGTAGAAAGATGGCATCGTCTTTTGCACGTGACATCATGCTTTCATCTACCATATATCCTTCAAAAGCTTTGAGGCGGATCTCTTTTTCATCTTCCTGACCCATAGATACCCAGGTATCTGTTGTGACAACATCACAGCCTTTTACAGCCACTTTTGGATCATGTCCGAATGTGATCTTTGCACCGCTCTCTTTGGCGATCTCAAGAGCTTCTTTAACGATCTCTGCATCACAGGCATACCCTTCAGGAGTAGCTACTCTCAATTCAAATCCGAGTTTGGCAGCCAGGATAAGCCATGAATGGGTCATGTTGTTCCCATCCCCTACGTAAGCGACAACAGGATCTTTCTCTTTTCCGAACTCTATCATTGTCAGATAGTCTGTCATAAGCTGTACGGGGTGGTAAGAGTCTGTAAGACCATTGATGACCGGTACTTTGGAGTACTGTGCGAACTCTTCAAGTTTAGATTGCTCAAAAGTACGTATCATGACCATGTCTACCATACGGCTGATGACCCTTGAAGTATCTTTCATAGGCTCACCCCGCCCCAATTGAATATCATTGGATGAGAGAAATAGTCCGATGCCTCCAAGTTGATAAATACCTGTTTCAAAACTCACACGCGTACGGGTAGAGCTTTTTTCAAATATCATACCCAGTGTCTGATGTTCCATATAGGGAACAAACTTACGCTGCTTGGTCTGTATTTTGATCTTTTGTGCCAGTGTGATCATCTCCAAGATCTCTTCTTTAGTGAAATCTTTGAGTGTTAAAAAATGTCTCATAGGACTATCCTTATTCTAACCATCATTTGGGGGCTAAAAATTTAAAAGAGATTATTTTACCATAAAAGGGTTGAAAGTTATTATAAAACCGGTTTAGGCACTTTCTTCCCAAGTTCTGTGGCAATGGCATAGGCGATAAGGTGTGCAATTTTTTTAAGTCGGGGTTTGAGCCATTTGGTCTGTTCATCACAGGTGATCTCTCCAAGTTCAAGCACTAAAAACTTCTCAGCATCAATTTTCCTGTATGCATAATAGTGTTTCAGGTTCTCTGTGAAATTGTCTTGATGCCATCTGAAAGGGTAGTAGGCTTTATAAAGTTTTTCCCACTGTCGTGCAAAGCCATAGGAATCTTTATTGGGGTAGCCTATAGATGCTCCGGAGTGGCATACTCTCTTGGCTGAGTCAAAGTGGATAGAAACTGCGATTTTAGCTTTAAGAAAAGGTACTTTAGCTGGAATACGTTTGACATCAATATCCCATGATCTCAACTGTTTCGTGACTTCATTGGCAACAAAGGTATTCCATTCTGTTTCTTTATAGAGTGAACTCGTAGCACCGGTATTGCCGGAGGTACGCTCTTCATGTCCTGCCTGAATAATGACAGAAACAGGTTTTGTACTACCCCAATACAGGATGAATGCTACAAGGAAAATAATAAGTAGGGCAAAAAAGGCACCGGCTTTATTTTTACTATGCATCTATTTTTGTAAAAGTACCGCAGCCTCTTTTGCATGGTACGTAATGATAATATCTGCACCGGCACGTTTAAATGCCATAAGCGTTTCCATCATCACTTTGTCATAGTCGAGCACTCCTGCTTTGGCAGCCATTTTAAGCATGGAGTATTCACCGCTGACATTGTAAACAGCCAAGGGCAAAGAGGTGTTGTTCTTTACATCACGCACAATATCAAGGTAGGCAAGGGCAGGTTTGACCATGAGAATGTCCGCACCCTCTTTTTCATCTTCTACTGATTCCAAAATTGCTTCGTTCCTGTTTGCCGGATTCATCTGGTAAGATCTTCTGTCCCCGAAACTTGGAGAACTTTCTGCCACATCTCTGAACGGTCCGTAGTAGGCTGAAGCAAATTTGCTAGAGTAGGACATGACTGGAAGGTTCTCGAAACCTGCTCCGTCAAGTCCGCCTCTGATGGCTTGTATCATTCCGTCCATCATTCCTGATGGTGCGATCATATCAACGCCGGCTTTGGCATGGATCACTGCCTGTTTTGCCAAGTTGTCAAGTGTAATGTCATTGTCAACCGTTTCAAGTACAGGGTCGAGTACACCGCAGTGTCCATGGTCTGTGTATTCACAAAAACAGAGGTCTGTGACAACAAACATGTCAGGATGTGCAGCCTTGATCGCTCTCACTGTTTCTGCGATGATCCCGTGTTCACACATGGCATCGGAACCGACAGAATCTTTCGTATCCGGGATCCCAAAAAGAATGATGGATCGAATGCCCAGATTTTTAAGCACATTACACTCTTTCACGATCTCATCAATACTCATCTGGAATACACCCGGCATAGAGCTCACTTCATCTTTAATGCCTGAACCACTTCTTGCAAAAAGCGGATAAATGAAATCATTGACAGAAAGATGGGTCTCTTGTAACAGATCTCTTAAAACAGGATGGATTCTTTTTCTTCTAAAACGTGCGAACATAATTTGCCTTCAAAATATTTATATGACATTTTACACAAAATTTCTACAACTTTAGGCCTAATTATCAATTACTAATTACTAATTACTAATTCTTTCTGTATAATTCCGTCATGAATAACATTGAAATCTCACAGATCGCAACTTTACCGACCAAACACGGCATTTTCAATATACAAGCATTTAAAGATGCTTCAGGCAAAGAACATTTGGCACTTTTTACCCAAAACCTTAAAGAGATAGATGCCCCTATCGTCCGTGTACATTCTGAGTGCCTGACCGGTGATGCACTTACTTCAGTGAAGTGTGACTGCGGTGAACAGCTGGCTTATGCACAAGAGCTCATTGCGAAAGAGGGCGGGATGATCATCTACCATCGTCAGGAGGGTCGGAATATCGGCCTGCTCAACAAAGTCAATGCCTATGCTCTGCAGGATACAGGCTACGATACGGTTGCTGCCAATCACCAGCTGGGATTCAGAGCAGATGAACGTACCTATGAGATCGTCGAGTTCATTCTAAAACATTTTGGTATTAAAAGGCTCAAACTACTTACCAACAACCCGGCCAAAATCGAGAGCTTGCCTGATATTGAGATCGTAGAACGTATTCCTATCCAGATCGCTTCAAACCCTTATAATGAAAAGTATTTGCAAACAAAAAAAGAGCAGTTGGGGCATTTATTATAATAAACACTTTTATATATTAAATATATTTTTTAATATTCGGTTTATGTTTCTTCGATATAATAATTTAAGATATCGTGTGGTGACATTTGAATGACATTCTTGTGATATAATCAAAAAAATAATAGAATAAGGCGTATTCGTTCAGTTTGGATATGAATTCGTCTCATAGACAAATTCTTTGCCGAGAATTTGTCTATAGGAGCTTTTAATATGATTAAAAAAATATTTTTATTTAGTTTATTGTCTTTGTCATTGTTCGCAGGAAGTATTTCAATCACAGATTCAAT
>JAMONL010000032.1 GCA_027065815.1 Sulfurovum sp. | reverse complement strand
CTGGTCTTGTCCCCCTCTTTTTTCAATCCTTTATCGGAAAACCTGAAGTGCATACAGGCACAAAAATAACAGTTGAGCTCCTCCATATCATGACACTTGACATTGTCAGCATAGAGCGGACAGAAATCTGGATGTTCTTTTTGCATATTTTCATAGACAAAATAGTCAATGACCTCTTCATCACTCAAATGTGTCAGGGTTTTCATAATAGCTTTATGCTTTTTTGCATGGGCTTCAAACCACTCCAAATAGGTCATTTTTTTTCACTCTTCTTGGGAATACGCTCACTGAGCAGCAAGTCCCCACTAAACATTTTTTTAGCCATCTTCTGCACCTCTTCTGTCGTGACTTTGTTGAGCTTTTCGTTAAATTTAAGCCGTGTTTTCATATCATCATTAAACTTGGCATGATCTCGCATAAGTCCCAGCCAGAAATAGTTGTCACGCAGTGCTTTTTTGAACATGAGCGCATACTCTGTCTGAATATTCTTCAACTCCTGCCGTGTAGGGCCTTCTTCTATGAATGACTTGATGCTTTCCTGTATACTTTCAACCAGTTCATTCTCTCGTGTCGGATCTGAAGCAAAACGGATATTGCACGAAGCGGTCTTGTCAAGTTCACGGATGATCCCGCAGTTGATTCCCACGCCGTAGGTACCCGACTTGTCTTCTCTGATGAGATTACGTAATCTGACATTCAGTATCTCTTTCATGATGGACAGAACAATATCATTATGCATGCTGTAGTTAAGTTCTGAGCGGTACTTCAAGCCTGTATTGGCGATGTTGCTTGTGTTGAATGTCCGCACAAAGATCTGTTTCCCTTTTTTGTAGGCAAAAGGCTTTGAATTGATCTTCTCTACTCTGGATGTAGTAGGAAGATTAGCCAAATAGAGAGCAATGAGTCTCTCCACCACTTCAGGCTTTGTATCCCCAACGATCATAAAAGTGAAATGGTTCATATCATCGAACTTCTCTTTGAAAAGTTTCAGCATTTTCTCATTGTTGAGTGCCATGATGCTCTCTTTAGTATCAAAAAGAATACGCGGATTGTTCATATAGTAGAATTTCTTCAGCGCTTTGTCAAATTTGTAGGCAGGGTCTCTGTCGGACTGCAGGGCAAGAGCCAGTGCACTGTTACGCATCTGTCTGTCCACACCGGGGTCTATCTTTGGCGTGGTAGCATAGGCATAGACCAGTTTTAAAAGTGTTTCAAGATCCTTGGAGTTGCTCCTTCCGTCTATCTTGTCATCAAAGCGTGAAAGCCTGAAATCTACACGGACACTTTTGTCTGCCAGCAATGTTCTAAGCTCATCAGGCTTGAGACTGCCCGGAGCAGACTGCATCACCCAGCCCGAGGCTTTTTTGGCATCGTTGAGTACTTTGGTAGGTAAAGCACTCAAGCCTCCGGGACTTACCGCAGAGAGCAGCACTTCATTTTGACGAAATATTGTCGGCTTGAAGAGTACAGTCACATTGTTCTCCAGTATATAGCTGTAGATCCCTGTCTCTTTGTTAAAATCTTTTTTTACGATCTTTTTCGCCTCTAGAGGCTTTGCCAGAAGTTTCAGTGTTTTGTTCTCTTTTACAAGGGGTGCTTTTGCCTCTTTTTCGGAAAGGTCAATAGAGTGAAGTACTTTTTTCTTATCCACTGTTAATGCGGTGGTACTCTTGAAAAGGATCACCCTGTCCGGAATGTTCACTATCTCTTTAAAGCGCTCATTGACCTCTTCGGGGGTGATCTTCCGGGCAAGTGCTTTAACGATCTTGTAGTCCTCTTCCCTGTCTACGAAAACCGCATCGTGCTCAATACTGCTGACAAGTTCGGAAGCCAATCTTGCAGAATCTGTAGTGTGAATAGCTTTATAAGCATTTTCATTTCGTTCGAGAAGCTGTTTTTTAACCTGATCAAAGGTATGCGGATCAAAGCCGAATTTCTCAAAACGCCAGATAAGTCTGTAGAGCTGGGAGAAAGCCTCCTTACGATCCTTTTCACTATAGGTGGCTTTAAAGAGGTATGCTTTTTTATAGGGGGTTAAAGTCTGTGTCATTGCAAAAATGTCCAGAGCTTTACTGTCTGCTTTGAGCAGCTCTTTTTTGGCTTCAAGGTTAAACATCATTTGAGCCATCCATGTCATGATGTCACGTTTTTCCTCTGCTTGGGTATGTGTACCGAAAACCCGCTCCAAATAATAGATCTCTACGGTGTTTTGAAAAAGCTCCTTGTCTGTCAGTGCCATGATCCTTGTGCTGTTGTTTTCAGCGATCAGCCTACTGATGGGTTTGTCATGTTTTTTATTTTCCAGTCCGGAAAAGTGTGCTTTTATCTGTGCTTCCATCTCCGTGACATTCACATCTCCCACCACGACCAGATGCATCAACTCCGGTCTATACCACTTTTGGTAAAAATCCACCGCTCTTTGAACAGGAGCATGTTTAAGTACCTCTTCTTTCCCTATGACAATACGGTCTTTATATTTACTTTCACCATAGAAAAGTGGGGCATACTGTTGGTAGAGTCTAAAAGAGGGACTATTACGAAGACGCTTCTCCTCCAGCACCACCCCTCTCTCTTTGTTAAACTCTTTAGGGTTAAAAAGCAGACCACCTGCCCAGTCATCTAGTACGGTTAAAGCCGTCTCTACATTTTTTTCTTTGACCGGTACGGAGAGTTTGTAGAGTGTGCGGGTAAACCCGGTATTGGCATTGAGGTCTCCTCCGAATTTCAGGCCAATGGATTCCAGGTAAGAGATAAGCTCATTTTTCTTAAAGTGTTTGGTTCCGTTAAATGCCATATGTTCAATAAAGTGCGCCAATCCTCTCTGGTCATCCTCTTCTTCCAGGGAACCTGCATCGACAACAAGACGAAACTCAACAACCTCTTTAGGTTTTTCGTTGTGTAAAATAGTATACGAGAAACCATTAGGCAACATACCTTCTACAAGATGTTTGTCTTTAGGCAGCTCTTTTGCCTGTAGAAACAATATAGTGAGCAGAAGCAATGCAATTATTTTTTTCATGAATATCCTTGGATTGGTTGTTAATCTTCAGAAGTATAACAGAGTAGGATAAATGAAATTGTTTTACCTCAAACAGGGTTGAGAGTTCAAGAGATATTCTCTCTTCCATAAAATAAAAGCACCATTTGGATATAATCGCGATAATATATAATCAACGTAGGAATTACTATGAGCGAAACTGTAGAGAAAAAAGCAACATACAACCCAAAAGAAGTCGAAGACAAGTACTATAAACTTTGTGAAGATCGTGGGTATTTTGAGATAGATGGCAACAAAGCTATTCAGGAAATAGACAGTGAGGGTAAGACAAAGAACTTTTCCATTATGATGCCTCCTCCCAATGTCACAGGTTCATTGCACATCGGGCATGCGCTTACTTTTACGCTTCAGGACATTATCACCCGTTACAAGCGTATGGATGGCTTCAAGACCCTTTGGCAGCCGGGAACGGATCATGCCGGGATCGCGACACAGAACATCGTTGAAAAACAGCTCTTGGCAGAAGGTACGACAAAAGAAGAATTGGGGCGTGAAAAATTCCTTGAGCGTGCCTGGTTACAAAAAGAGACATCTGGCGGGAACATCGTTCACCAGATGAGAAAGCTTGGGGTCACACCGGCATGGAAACGTGAACGTTTTACCATGGATGAGGGGCTTAAAGAAGCTGTGAAAGAAGCTTTTGTCTCTCTCTACAATGAAGGTCACATCACACAAAACACCTATATGGTCAACTGGTGTACACACGACGGTGCCCTCTCTGACATTGAAGTTGAGCATGAT
>JAMONL010000031.1 GCA_027065815.1 Sulfurovum sp. | reverse complement strand
TATTTCTTTTGATAAACTTTATTTCCATACATATATTCACTAATTTTTAACATAATTTTTCCTTTATTTCTAAAATATACAGCCCTGAAAACAGGACAAACAGCTCTCTAAAAGAGTGCAGCACTTTAATAGTCTCTTGATAAATAAAAGGATTTAAGTTCGGGGAGGTTTGAGGGGAAGGTTGTCATACCCGTCATTATAAAAAAGTTGGTTTCCCACAGGGATAAGTGAGACCAAAGGATGAAACAATGAATTAGCCAACTGAGTATAGAGGTCAATTTTACTATCTTCGCCTTTATCACTGTTTTCTGTTTCAGACTTCTCTTTCTCCAATACTAACACGGAGCATTTTTCACTGAGGTCGGCTGAAGCCATAGCCATAGTGGTCATTCCAACCATACTGAACAGAAGAAAAAAGATAATGATAAACTTTTTCATAATTTGATTATAACCATATTCTGTACCAAAGGCAAATGTTGGCGCAACTTTGTTATACTTTTTAATGAAAAGTATCCATTTGTTATCTTTTATGTTACTCTTTTTACCTACACTTTCAACAGCAGACACTATATTAGATTCACGTACACGTATGCTGATGGGTACCTATGTAAGTATCAGCCTGCCAGAAAAAGAGAATGTACATATCTCTGCTTCCTTTACACTCATCCAAAGCATAGAAGACTCTCTTTCAAGTTATGATCCCAAAGCAACACTTGCAATACTCAACAAGAGACATGAAGTTTCTTACGACAGATATCTGGCAGAAGCCATCACCCTTTCCAAACAGTATTACAACGAAACAAACGGCTATTTTGACATTACCATAGGCTCTATCTCTAAAAAACTCTACCATTTTGGAGAGGAGAAGACTTACTCTCCCACTAAAACACAACTCAAAAATGCCAAGCTCAATATTGACGGAATTCATATGGGCAAAGAGTCTATTAAAATTGATAAAGGGATCGTAGTGGATCTTGGTGGTATGGGGAAAGGGTATGCGGCTGATAAAGTAGCGGTCTATTTGAAAGAGCAGAATATCACTAAAGGCATCATCGCTTTAAGCGGAGATATACAGTGTCTGAACCGCTGTGAGATCTATCTGCAGTCTCCTTTTTCAGAAGAAACCTTTGCCAGGGTCAGCACTTTACATCCGTATACTTCCGTCTCAACCTCTGGAACATACAGACGCCATGCTGGCAAAAAGTCTGAACATCACCTCATCAACCCCAAAACGGCAACACAGGGAAAAGCCTTTGTTTCTGTTTCACTCTTCACCATAGCGGACAATAGTAAAATGGATGCCTATGCCACCGCTGTTTCTGTGATGCCAAGAAAAGAAGCACTTGCATTTTTAAAAAAGCATGAAAAGATAGGCTACGTGTTGGTGGAGGCGGACGGGAATATTATTTATGGAAATTTAGAGGAGTTAGTTAAGATTAAATGGCAAAAAACTCCGCAGGATGTTGTGTCCCCACAACACATTTAATAGATCACAATGAAAAAGCAACCATCCCCAACAAAACCAAAAACATCCCCACAAACAATGACATTGAAATCAATTTGATCCACCCGGAGATGACCAATCCAAAACTGATCGCTCCGTAAGAGACAATATTTAAAAGTGCCAGTACAAACAGTAGCAAAGCAACAATGAGCGAATTTTTCTGGGAGATCTTTGTAGAAAAAAGCATAAAGTGTGCCACGACAAAGATAAGTGCTCCCATGGCAAAGAGATGAGGCGTTGCTACTTCAACAAGGTTTTGCAGACTTTTTGTTTCGGGGGAAGTGATGATCTTTTGCAGTGTTGCACTGATCCCCGCTGAACCGTTCAAGCCCTGTGACAAAAAAAAGAGCCAAATGCCTGTAGCAAGTATGACCAGGGTATAAAGCAGTAAATATGCTACGGGGATACTGAAGAATGTAAGCTTCTTCATCGAAAGTTAAGCCGTGTAAAAAGTGAAGCGGTAATGATTAAAGCCAAAAGATGCCATACAATAAAAGTCACTACCCAGACCGATACAAAGACTTCAGACCAGAAGTATGCCAACAACAATGAGAGCGGTGCCAACAGTCCCGACACAAAGAGTGCATGTAAAACCCATTTCATTGTAGTCGTTTTATCGTGTAGCCGAATGTAGACCGAAGAGAGTATTAGAAGTACAAAGATCGTTATAAAGAGGTCAATGTGTACTTGAAGCAGCAAAGAATCTATGAGAATAGGTTCTTCGAAAGTTTCGACATTTCCAAAAAGAGTACTGTGTATCGCTGGCATATCAAAACCTATCACATAGCCGTGCAGAACCACATCGAGTCCCAGATACAGAAGTATCGCGGTAAGCACTGCCGCAATAAGATAGGCTAACAGTTGTGAGTGTGCAAGGTCTTTTGTAACGAGGAATTTCATGCTTTTACTTTTTTAGAACCACTTCAAAAATAGCTCTGGCAATACGTGCACCATCACTGATACAACGTGCAGAAAGTGTTGCACCGCTGATGGTCGGGATATCTTTTCCCATGGTCAAAGCGGCAGAACCAGTCTTCTCTTTGAACTGAGCCATCCATTGCTTATTGGGTATGAATTCCGGCGGTTCGCCAAACCCCATGATCTCTGAAAATTTCAATTTACCGGACATGTCAAAAGCATAAAGTATGGTTGCATTTTTCGTACGAACCTTACGAGAGATCAATACACCGTAACCAACCAGCTTACTCCCGTTCTTAAATTCATAATAACGATAAATTTTTGTTTTTACCGCCGTTTTGGCACGTTTTTGTATCTTCTTGAACTGCTCTTTTGTCAAGATGAGTTGTTTGGCATCAACCAAAGTAACACCGGGGAAAGAGGATTTGACCACCTTTTCTACCGATACCTGTGTTTTAGCAAAACTGCTCGGGGATAAAGCCATCCCGAGCAGTAGCATTATGATGATTTTTTTCATTCTGTTCCTCATTAGTTAGAAGATGAAACCCAGTCCTACGGAGAAGATATTGTCATCTATATCATTTACTGTCTTCATTGCATAATCAACTTTAATCACTGCTTGATCTACAGGGAAGAAGTTCAAACCGATTGTAGTCTTTTCTGTCTTATATTTGTCTTCATTCAAACCATCTACCGTTGATTGTACAGGGTTATAGTTTTCATACTGAACAAAGAGCGGAATTTTGTATTCCAGACTTGTCAAACTTGCCACATCATACGAAGCATTGACATAATAGCCGCTTGCTTTCTCAACGGCTGTGTTACTAATCTTTTCTGCACCGTCAAGGCTTGTCTGCGTGTAAAGTCCATAGGCGGAAAATGCTCCTTTGTTGTACATGGCATGAATGTCAAACATGGTGGTCGTCAATCCTGAAACATCACCGACAAAGTTGCCGTCTTTATCATTCCCGTCTTTCAAGTTGGAACCACCGCCATAATAGACAGATGCTCCCAAAGTCAAGCCTGCAAGACCGACATAATCAACACGACCTACAAATGCAGGATCAAAAGCAGCTTTTTTGGCTGCCCCCTGCCTACCGTTTCGGATCCATCCGCTTGAGGCATCTGCTGTATCCAGACTGTTCATATTCAAAGCATTGATCACCCCTGCCTGATACGCAATACCAATGTCTGAAAATGTACCATATGCCAAAACACCATTCTCACCCCATGTCGTTGGGATTAATTTAGTTTCAACTTCCGGTCTCTGTACCGTATTGAAAAGCGTCGGTTCATGTCTTAAACCGATCACCCCCATGGGTACAAGGAGGTGACCAAGTCTCAGGTTTATCTCTTCTTTCATTAAAAAGTCGAGATACATAAATTCTATAACAACTTCACCACCCTCTTCAGCATTGGCGCCATGTTCATACTCGATCTCTGCATTCAAGATCACATTGTCTGAGAATTTATAACCAAAATAGGTCACAAACCTGTAAACATTTGCATAATCATCCGAGCCCTCCGGATTTGCATAATACATTTCACCATATCCACCGATTGAAAGCGGGGTTTGAGAATAATAGACTTTGGAAGCTGCTGCTCCCATACCGCTATATGACTGTTCAGTATCTACTTTAGTAAATCCTCCTGTCTGTGTTGCCAGAACTTCTTCTGTCAATGTCTTATTTTGTGATTCAAGTGCTTCCACTCTCTCTTCTAAGGAAGCTGCCATAGCTCCTGTTGCCATTATTGTTGCCAAACTCAATGTTATGAATGATCTTTTAAGATTAGTCATTGAGTGCCTCACTGTACTGAATTTTAATTCTCGTCATTTTATTTCCTTATTTTAATTTGATAATTATTATCTAAATCGTAATTTAGCAGAATCTTTCTTAAAGTATATTAAAATTGATACTTGTTATTAATATACTTTATAGACATATGTGAGGAATCTATGTTCTTATGAATAGAATTTCTACACCTCTATTACACAACTTAATGACATTTTTATCTATACGCTATATAATCTAACACTTTAATTTATATAGGATCTTCTAATGACAAGGTTTTTACTTCTTATTTTAACACTCACCCTCTCCCTTTTTGCCATCTCCAACGAAAGCAAGATATGTCAAAAGTGCCATCCGACCATTTATAACGAATATTATGCCTCTTCTCATCGTAAAGCCTCTGTTCTCAACAATCCTATACACAAAGCCTACTGGGAAAAACATCCCAAAGATGAAAAAGGGTATACCTGTGCAAAATGCCACTCCCCAAGTGATAAACAAGTGATGAAAACCGGTATACTTAAAAACAATGACATTCAAAAACATGAACCGATCTCCTGTGTATACTGTCATACCATCAAAGAGGTCGATCAGGGAAAAATGTCAAATACTAACATTAGCTCCGGTAAAGTAAAAGAATTTTATACAGCAGACAAATCAAAAAAAGGAAGTAAAACTGCCCATTTTGAAACAAAATCTTCCTGGTTCGGCCTAGTTAAAACAGTCCAAAATTCCCCTTATCACAAGATCAACTATAACAATGAGAACTACTACAACGGCAATGTCTGTATGGGATGCCATTCACACACGAACAATGAACATAATTTTGACATTGTGATGCTTGATGCACTCATTAACAAAAATGATAAAAATACCTGTATTAGCTGTCATATGCCTCAAGTACCCGGTTCAAAAGTGACACTCTCTGAGACAAAAACACATGCCTATCATGGGATAGCAGGTATTCACCATATGAATCAGGAGATGGGGAAATATATCGATTTCAATGTCACTCAAAACAGTTCAGGCTTTACGGTCAATGTCATTAACCACGCCAACCATGCACTCTTTGGACAGGCACTCAGACAAGGAGTCCTTAAAGCAAGCATCTTAAGAGAAGGTAAAGAGATCACTCTCGAACCATTTATCTTTACGCGTATTCTGGCACATGACGGGAAAGAAGCAATGCCCTGGAATGCAACAGGTACACTCAAAGATACCCTTATTTATGCCCATAAAGAGGTCATGTTCAAAAAAATACTTCAAAAGGGTGATACACTTACGCTGACCCTGGGCGTGCAACTTCTTACACCCAAAGGTGCTAAAGAACTTGGTCTTGAAAATGACAAAGAAGTCAGTAAATTCAGGATCTTAAAAACCCAGAAATTCAAATTTTAACACGATGTGAAACATCGGTGTTGGATAAAAAATTTTAAGTCCATACAAGCCCATGGCTTGAAGATGTCTTGGCTATAATTCTTTCTATGAAAGAAAGCTTGAAGATATTTGGCGGGGATTTAAAAAACTCTTTTAAAGACCTGCTTCCCATTATCATTGTTGTGGCATTTTTCCAGGGATTTATCATCCGTAGTGTACCGGATAATCTTATTTCCATCATCATCGGTTTGACGATCGTCGCTGTAGGACTGGCACTCTTCATCCGTGGACTGGAACTGGGTATTTTTCCCATTGGTGAGGGACTGGCTGTAGACTTTGCAAAAAAAGGCTCTGTTTTCTGGCTGCTTACCTTTGCTTTTACCATCGGCTTTTCCACCACCGTCGCAGAACCGGCACTCATAGCTATTGCCAACAAGGCAGCACTGATCTCCCACGGGCTTATCGATGCATTTTGGCTTCGTATGACCGTGGCACTCTCCGTTGGATTTGCCATTGCCCTTGGTGTACTGCGTATCTTGCTTGGGCATCCTATTGCGTACTACATCATCTCAGGATATATTTTAGTGGTCATCATTACTTTCTTTGCCCCTGTAGAGATCATAGGGCTTGCGTATGACTCAGGCGGAGTCACTACTTCAACCGTGACTGTACCATTGGTAGCCGCACTGGGTATCGGTCTGGCTTCAAGTATTAAAGGCCGAAACCCAGTCATTGACGGTTTTGGTCTCATCGCTTTTGCTTCACTGACCCCTATGATCTTTGTACAGTTCTATGGCATTATCGCCTACTCTTCGGCAGAGATACCTGCTACAGTACAGACCGCTGTACAAGCTGTCTCGGAACACACCCCTCAGATCGATCATTTTGTCTGGAGCGACCTTTTTTATGACCTCATCGGCACCATCAAAGATGTGACACCTATCATTGCAGTGATTTTCTTCTTCCAATATATCATCATTAAAAAACCGGTGGCACACCTGCATAAGATCATCACTGGTATTATTATGGTGATCCTTGGACTCTATGCATTCATTGTAGGACTTGAAATGGGGCTTTTCCCTATCGGTGAGACCATTGCCTATCAACTGACCGATATGAAGAACGATCTGCTCATCTACCTCTTTGCCTTTCTCATAGGTTTTTCCACCACTATGGCAGAGCCGGCACTTTTGGCCATTGCTATTAAAGCCGAAGAGATAAGTGAAGGAAACATTAAACAAAATGTACTTAGAATGGTGGTAGCATTAGGGGTGGCTATAGGTATTGCATTAGGGGCTTATCGTATTGTTAGCGGTGACCCTATACATTATTACATCATTGCAGGATACATACTGGTAATCATATTTACCTACTTTGCACCTAAATACATCGTGCCTATTGCCTATGACAGTGGTGGAGTGACCACGTCAACAGTAACCGTACCGCTTGTTGCAGCACTTGGATTGGGTCTGGCAGAAAATATTGAAGGCAGAAATCCTCTTATAGATGGTTTCGGGCTCATTGCTTTCGCTTCCCTCTTCCCAATGCTTACCGTGATGGGATACGGGATACATGCAGAGTACTATAAAAAGAAAAAGTTAAAGGAGCAGAGATGAAGTTTACAGCACTGATCGCAGTGATACAGGACTCAGATGAAGAAGAAGCTATCAAAGTCGCAAAAGAGGCGGGAGCAGGTTCTGTGACCATTTTACACGGAAAAAATATCGGGCTCAAAGAAAAAAAGGTATTTTTTGGATTGACACTTGAAGAGAATGTCTCTGCTCTGCTTTTTATCTTACCAAAAAGACTTTCATTGACAGTCATGAGGGCATTGAGAGAAAAATTCAACCTGGATGATCATGAGAACAACGGATATATTTTCACCTTTCCACTCAGTCATGTTGCAGGCTTGGATACAGAAGAGCTTCATAAATTTGAAGACAATATTAAAATAACACTTTAGGAGAGTAAAATGTTAGTAGAAAATGTAATGACAAGTAAAGATAAGCTGGTAATTGTGTCGCCTATGGCAACAGTGAGGAAAGCGATCAACCTGATGAAGATCCATAAAGTCCGCTCAATCATCGTAGACAAAACCAAAGAAGACTCTGCCTATGGTCTGCTTACCTTTAAAAACATTTTACAAAGTATTGTGGCAGAAGATGGTGATATTGACCTTCTCAATGTCTACGATATTGCAGCAACACCTGCCATTTCCGTTTCTGCCAAACTCAATGTCAAATATGCTGCCAGAATGATGGTCAGAAGCAGCATTAAACGTTTGCTTGTCATTGACGGCAATGAACTTCAAGGTATCCTGACCATGTCAGATATTATTAATATTCTCATGGAAAGTGTCGAATAATTACTTCTTTACTTTTTTCACTTTTGGAAAAGTCAGTATGAAAGTACTGCCTTCTCCTTTTTTAGACACAAGATTTATTTTGATCTTATACTGCCTGCAGATAGACAATACAATATTCAATCCCAGCCCGAATCCGCCTCTCTCTTCATTGGCACGGCGGTAACGTTTAAAGATATCTTCCTGTACTTTTTCATCTATCCCGATACCTGTATCCCTCACTGTCAAAATATGGTCTTTGGTCGAAATAAAGATACTATCACCTACATCAGAGTATTTGATAGCATTGGAAAGCAGATTGTCTATGAGTCTGTGCGATGAAGACCTTGCCATAAACACTTCCATAGGCTCAAGATCCAGTGCAATATGCAAACGTTTTGAATCAATCAACTCTTTTACATACCCTACTCTCTCTTCAACGATCTGGGAAAAGCAAAGTACTTCGGAAGGTTCTACTTTTCCTTCAAGTCTGTAGGTTAAGGAACTGTACATAACTGAGAGTCGCTTTGCACTTGCTTCCAGTCGTTTTATTTTTTTGTCCTCCTGTCCCTTTAAAGACTGTGTCGTCATTAAAATAGCTGAGATAGGCGTATTGAGTTCATGCGTCGTGTCAGAGATGAACTTGTCAAGAGATTCTATCTGTTCTCTGACCGGTTTCAGGAACAGTTTTCCAAGGAAATACCCTACTATACCCATCAGAAGGAATGAGAGTATCAGATACCCAATGATCCTGATACGCAGTTCCTGTATCTTCGCAGCAAGATCACTCTCTTTCAACACAATATATTTAATACCCAAATGTACCGTTTGATTTTGTGTCACCGTATAACACTGGTTATTTTCAATATAAAAATCCTTATTAAATTTTATATTATCTTTGATCTCAGTAAAGATTGCTTTTCTGTCTTCATCATAATACCCTACTTTGAAACGGCAGTTTTTTAAGTTTTCAAGAAAAGACTGACGTTCAGTCACAGTGATGCCACCCGGAACATTCAACATCGCTTTCAATACAATATCGGAAAAAAGCATACGTGCCTGATACATCATTTCGAATTTCATGGCAGATTTCATAGAAGCCTTGTTATTTTCAAAAAACAGATAGCCTATGATCGCCAGCAAGATAAATATCGATCCGAGATACAATGTCAGAAAACTAACAAGTGATCTACGCTCATACGATGTTAAAACGATAACCCTCTCCTTTAATATTGTCAAAATACTCTTTAGTGAACATCTTTCTTAAATTCTTGATATAGGTACGAATGGTCGCATGGGTCGGGACAGATTCGTCATCCCAGACATTTTCAATGATCTCATCACAAGAAATGATCTTTCCTTCATTGCGTACAAAATACTCTAACACCTGCGCCTCTTTCTGCCGCATATCGATCACTTTATCCTGCATAATGATCTGATGTGCCTTGGGAATGAACTTCAACCCGTCAAACTCTATCTCTTCCTGCAAGCGATGCACTTTCATGATACGCTGTATCCGGGCATTCAACTCTTCCAGATCAAAAGGTTTTTTGAGATAATCATCGGCACCCAGATCAAACCCTTTTTTCAGATCATCTATCCCTGCAAGTGAAGTGATATAGACCGCCGGAGTCGTATTGCCTATATCACGTAAATAAGAGAGAATCTCAAAACCGTTAATATTGGGTACATTCACATCCAACAACAACATGTCATAATTACTGCTTCCTATGGCATCCAAAGCTTTTTCTCCGTCAAAAAAGCTTTCAACTTCATACCCGGTCTCCAGCAGATACTCTTCTATAATATCCTGAAGGATCACATCATCCTCAAGTAACAGTATTTTCATTTCAAGCCTTCATATGTCAATATGTAATTCTAACATACTCTGTGTGCAAAAGAGTACACAGAAGATCTGACATAGTTTTAGCTATACTTACACCATGAAAAATATATACATATATACACTTTTTGGTTTGGTTTTACTGTCTGGATGTACACAGGTTGTAACAGCTCCTATCTCAATAGCAGGTTCTGCCGTTTCTGCCACCGTAGATGTAGCAGGCTCTGTTGCAGGAGCGGCAGTGAATGTTGCCACTTCTGACGATGATGAAGAGAAAAAAGATTAAGAACTAATGTTTAGAAACTCTTCGCATTATTGAACTCCGCCACTTCACTCTCTACCATGGCATCTATCATTTTCACATAAAGTTCATTGATGAGATTAGGAGAAAGCTCTAGAGAAATAGCCTGTTCTCTTACCCTTGAGATCACATCTGCTATCCGATCTTCAGCTTTTATCTCTTCAACAGAGGTTTTAAAATGTGCGATCTGCTTAATATAGTCATTGCGTTCTGCGATCAGTTTTACGATTTCTTCATCTACCTGATCTATCTTTTCTCTTGCTTCTTCCAATGTCGTACACTGCTTCATTTCCATTACGTTATCCTCATCTAAATATCAATTGGTCATTATAAATATTATATCCTAAATAATCTAATAGTGTTTGGCTATAATTTATTCATGAAAAAGAAAACTAAACTATTACTTTCAACATTCACCATATCGCTTCTTATGAGCCAACCACTATTGGCAGAGGATACTTTGACAGAGAACAATGTCTCTGAAGCCGGCAGTAAAGATATTGTCTATATTCCTTATGTCTTTTCTACAGACTCCACAGGTTTTGCCGGTGGTGTCGGTGTCATTAAAAAAGGTTTTTTACAACCACAGGTCACCGCAATAGCTACACTTTTTTATGGTGCGGAACAAGACATCATTACCAACGGTCAGGAAGATACAGCAAACTTTGCTGGAGGATTTGCTGCAATTTTTGACTATGTGGTACCAGGAACGGAACGACTTCTTTTATCTGCTGTCGGGATGAAAAGTTACTTTCCAAAAGCACGTTACTATATTTTTGACCATAAAAACAACTCAAATGAAAACGATTATGTAGAAACTTCTGGCGATTCAGATTTTGCTTTTATCAACTTCAGATATGTGCTCCCTATGGGAGATGGTCTCGATAACCCGGAAGGACACTACACGCTTAAAAATGGATTTGCCGTCGGTAGAGAAGGCTACGGAGGAGGCAAACCCTTTGTTACAGGAAGAACAGGCATAGGTCTCAGTGGATTTTATGAACACAATTCGTTTGAAAACTATATAGCACCCACAACTGGTGTAGATCATTCCTCTGGTGGACTAGAGAAGTGGGATACCAACGGTTTACGTTTTTTTGTCGACCATGACAATACTGACTATGACCTGAACCCTTCACGCGGTTATCAGTTTAAACTACAATACTCTAAAGATTTTGCCTGGGGAGATTCCGTTCAAAGTTGGGATTTTCTAGAATTCAAATATAATCACTATGTTGATTTACCAACATTCTCATTTACCCAACAAAATATCTTAGCAATGAGTTTCTGGACAGGATACTCCTTTTCATGGGAGAGAGGAGATGATTTAGTCATTGCTGCTCACAGACCTCCACCTTGGGAAGGTGGAAGACTAGGTGGTATGTTCCGTATGAGAGGATACAATACAGACCGTTTCTCCGACAAAGCTGTTGTCTACGGTACTGCTGAATATAGAGCCATACTCGACTGGAATCCATTTAGAAAAAATGACTATATCCCTGTAGCGATAGATTGGTTACAAGTTGTCGGTTTCGTAGAAGCCGGTAGAGTCAACGACACATACAACACAGACCTTCTACAAGATATGAAATTTGACGTGGGCGTCTCACTACGTGCCATGGCAGCAGAGGTACCCATACGTGTTGATGTTGCCTACGGAGACGAAGGCGTAAACTTCTGGGTCATGGTCTTCCAACCATTTGATTTTTAATAGATAAAAAGAGTATTTGTTCAGCGGTGCCGTCAGGAGACAGTACCCTACAAAATCCATCAAAAAGAACCTCTCTCTTGACAAATCCATTATTTTAAAAATCCAACGCAGCCGGCGGAAGCCAAGCTATATTATTCTTCCTTGTCGTAGTGAACGCCCTTGAAAGCACAGCGATTCGAGAGCTACGACGATTTTTTGCTTCGTTTTTTCTAAAAAAATGAAAAGAGAAACAACGTCATAGTGCTATTTATAGGGAAATTATAATAAAGAGGTAAAAACAAGTTAATGGATTAAATTGAAGTAGGTATTCCTACGTTCTACGTGGGAACAAAAGGGGTTGTAGTGGACAGGCATACCTGTCCACTACATAATGAAGGTAGAGTATCTTACTCTACCTCAGCATCGATAACATCGTCATCATCCGCTTTCTTAGCTTCAGGGTTCGCACCACCCTGCTCTTTCGCATACATTGCTTCAGCAAGTTTGTGTGACTTCTCAGTCAACACTTTTACTTTCTCTTCGATCTGCTCTTTCGTCGCATTGTCATCTTTAAGTACGGCTTCAAGATCAGTGATCACTGCTTCAATACTCTCTTTTTCTGCGGTATCGAAGTTCTCACCAAGATCGCTCAATGACTTTCTTGTCTGATGTACAAGTGCATCTGCCTGGTTTCTTGCTTCCACGACTTCTTTTCTCTTTTCATCGTCCGCTTTGTGTGCTTCCGCATCCTGTACCATTTTTTCGATCTCTTCATCAGAAAGTCCGCTCGAACCGGTGATCTTGATCTCTTGCGATTTACCTGTACCTTTATCTTGCGCTGATACTGTCAAGATACCGTTGGCATCAATATCAAAAGTCACCTCGATCTGAGGAACTCCTCTTGGTGCTGCCGGAATGTCTCTAAGTTCGAACATACCAAGTGATTTGTTGTCTTTTGAGAACTCTCTCTCACCCTGAAGTACGTGGATACTCACTGCCGGCTGATTGTCTTCCGCAGTTGAGAACACCTGTGACTTCTTCGCAGGGATCGTTGTTCCTTTTTCGATGACTTTAGTAGTCACTCCACCCAAAGTTTCAATACCAAGACTCAATGGTGTTACATCAAGAAGCAATACATCTTTCACATCTCCTGCAAGTACACCACCCTGTATAGCCGCACCAAGTGCAACCACTTCATCCGGATTCACAGATTTATTAAGCTCTTTTCCAAAAAATGCCTGTACTTTCTCCTGAACCAATGGTACTCTTGTTGAACCACCGACCATTACAACTTCTTTTACATCTGACTTACTGAGACCTGCATCTTTCAATACAGATTCAATCGTTTTGATCGTGCTTTCTACAAGGTCTGAGACCAAAGACTCAAATTTCGCTCTGGTGATCTTTGTTACAAGGTGTTTTGGTCCTGAAGCATCTGCGGTAATGAACGGTAGGTTGATTTCAGTCTCAGTTGCGCTTGAAAGCTCTTTTTTTGCTGCTTCTGCCGCATCTTTTACTCTCTGAAGTGCCATTACATCCGCTTTTACATCAATACCTGTCTCAGACTTGAACTCTTCTGCCACAAAGTCGATGACACGGTTATCGAAGTCATCCCCACCAAGGAATGCATCTCCGCCCGTTGCCAGTACTTCAACCACACCGTCACCTGTCTCAAGTGCAGTTACGTCAAATGTACCGCCACCAAGGTCATAAACAACTATCTGCTCAGCATCTTTTTTGTCAAGCCCGTAAGCCAGTGCTGCCGATGTAGGCTCATTGATAATTCTCAGTACATTAAGACCGGCAATGGTTCCCGCCTCTTTGGTTGCTTTTCTCTGTGCATCATTGAAGTATGCCGGTACGGTAATAACCGCATCTGTTACTGCCTCACCGAGATACGCTTCTGCATCTTCTTTCATTTTCATGAGTACTTTTGCAGAAATCTCCTGAGGTGTATAGGTTTTTTCCGCTACTTCGATCGCACAGGCACCGTTTCTGTCTATTACGTGGTAAGGAAGTCTCTCTTTTGCTTCCGCCGCTTTTGGTTCATCACACATGAGACCCATGATTCTCTTAATAGAGTAGATGGTCTTCTCCGGGTTTGTTACCGCCTGTCTCTTCGCTGATTCACCGACAAGTATTTCACCTTTGTCCGTAAATGCTACGATGGAAGGAGTAGTGTTCTTACCCTCTTTATTAGCGATGATCGCTGCCTCACCGTTTGTAAACACTGCCATTGCAGAGTTTGTTGTCCCTAAATCTATTCCTAATACTTTACTCATATCTTTTCCTTTTATTCGTTTTTTAATTCTAACTGTATTCTACACTATTTTATCATGAGAGAATGCAACTTTAGTTGCATTGACTCAAGTTTTATTTGCAGGTGCTCTCCGGCCTTCGCGGGTTGCTCTACTCCACCGCTCCGGTTTCACACCTTAAAACGTGAAACTATTCACGTTTATTTACAGGTGCTCACCATTGCAGGACGAAGTACTCTATCTTTAATGGTATACCCTTTTTGCATAACCTGTACAACATCACCAGGTTCATGCTCATCACTCTCTACCTGCATGATCGCCTGATGTACTTCCGGATCGAACTCACCCTCACAACTGATCTCTTTAATGTGATTCTTTTCAAGGATCTTTTTGAGTTGGTTGTGCGTCAGTGTCACACCCTCTTTCATCTTTTCAAGTACTTCCGAAGAGTTCTCTTCATCTGCACCTTCAATAGAATTTAATGCATTATCGAAAGAGTCCAATACTGCCAGGATATCTTTTGCAAAACTCTCATTCGCATAAGAGACTGCATTCATTTTGTCTTTCTCTAAACGCTTTTTTGCGTTTTCAAAGTCAGCATGCGCTCTTAGATATTTATCTTTATAGTCTGCTGCTTCGGCACGTGCTTCTTCTAAAGGATCAACTTCAACACTTTCTTCTGTCTTTACCTGCTCTTCAAGCACTTCTTCAGTCTGCGTTTCTTCAAGGTTTTCATTTTCTTGATTCATTTACGAACCTCCTTTTCTCTATTTTACTAGCACAGTTTTTTAATGCTTAAATGTAGTATACAACATTGAGTGTTAGTTTGTCAAGTAGTGTCTTCATAAAATATATAAATAAAGTTTAGTCAATATGGCTAAACTTTAAAATTATAGAAGGAAAGATCTTGTGACAATTACGTGACATTTTAATGATATACTAATATAATACAAAACAAGCATACACGAATGAAGGTTAATTAATAATGAATCAAAAAGAAGAAGAAAACATGAAATCATTATCACCCCAACACCTATTGGATCTTTATGGGCATTTAAAAATAAAAAATAAAAAACATTTAGAGTCCATTGTATCCGCCATTCCTGATCTTATATTCCTCGTGGATGAAAGAGGTAAATACATAGATGTATTGGCGGAAGGAAAAGAAGAGATACTTTATAAATCCAAAAGTGAAATTATAGGGAAGTATGTCACAGATTTTTTTGATCAAAAATTATCTGAGAAGTTTATTGCACTCATACAGAAAGCAATAACAACCCAGCATTTACAAACTTTAGAATATGACTTGCATTTTAGAGATAAAAAGGAGTATTTTGAAGCCAGGGTAATGCCGACAAATATTCATGAAGACGGTCATAATACCGTTATTGTCATTGTAAGGGATATGACAGAGAAAAAGCATAAGGATGACATCAACAAGATCTTGGAGACAGTCTTTGAAGAGGCAACGGAAGGTATCATCATAGAAGATTCCGAACAGAATATCATCCATGTCAATCCTGCAATGTTGCGTATCTTAAATATGGAAGAAGAAACGTTACTGGGGAAACACTCCAATTTTCTTTCAAAAATGTTAACACCTGAAGTGAAAGAAAAAATACATGTCAATATGGAAAAAGAAGGACATTGGTTCGGAGAAGTTGAAATCAGCATACCCGGCAATAAAACCATTTTGGCATGGCTGACTATAGATATAGTACGTGATAAAACAGGCCAAACTTCCAATGTTGTAGTAATGCTTACAGATATATCCGAGATCCATATATCCAGAATAAAGATGCAACACCTTGCCACACATGATTCTTTGACCGATCTTCCAAATCGTGCCTTGCTCTTTGAGCACCTTAATCATTCCATCTTGACTGCGAACAGAAATGGAAGTAAAGGGGCGTTGCTTTTCATCGATATAGACGGTTTTAAAGACATCAATGATAACTACAGTCATAAAACAGGAGACCGATTACTTAAAGATTTTGCACTTCGTCTCTTAAATATAAGTAGAAAAAGTGATATTGTCGGTCGCCTGAGCGGTGATGAGTTTTTACTGATCCTGGAAAATATTGAAGATATGGATGATATTCTCTGGACAGTTGAAAAGGTCAAATCCCAACTCCTGGAACCTTTTGTGATCAATGAAATAAGTATTGATATTACTGTCAGTATCGGTATCGCCTGCTATCCGACAGACGGAGAAACGGCAGACCAGCTTATCCATGCGGCAGACCAGGCAATGTACAATGTAAAAAAGCACGGCAAAGACGGTTTTTCCTTCTACAATAAAGAGTTCTCTCTACTGTCAAGTGAATATTTTTTCATACAAAGAGCCCTCAGAAAAGCATTGAGAGAAGATGACTTCAGCATCCTCTATCAACCGCAATTCTCTCTTAAGAACGGTTCACTGACAGGAATAGAAGCTTTGCTGAGATGTAATAACAGTGATGTCAAAGATATTCCTATTTCCCGTCTCATTTCCATTGCAGAAGAGAGTAACATCATTAACAATATCAGCCGATTTGTCATGCATAAATGCTGTAATCAGATAAAAGTATGGCAGGATCTTTCCGAAAGGTCTATGAAAATAGCGGTTAATCTTTCCCGAAAAGAGTTGAGTGACAAAGATCTGGTTCAGGTCATTAGAGACAATCTTTCCTACTGCCATATCAATCCGATGATACTTGAATTTGAAATCACAGAGAGTACACTCTTGCAGAACAACCGTATGGCAAAACAGAATATAGAACAATTACGGGCATTGGGATGCAGCTTTTCCATAGATGATTACGGTACCGGTTTTTCATCACTATCCAATCTAAGAGAATTCAAACTGGATAAGATCAAGATCGACAGATCTTTTATAGAAGATCTTGAAAATAATGACAATGACAAGATCATTGTTGCAGCTACAATAAATATGGTCAAAGAACTTGGGCTGACCGCACTTGCGGAAGGTGTTGAGAATAAAGCACAGGAAGCACTCTTAAAATCATATGGATGTGACGAAGTACAGGGATATTACTATAGTTATCCGTTAACTGCAGAACAAATGACTGAGCTGTTACTGAAGCAGTCGTGAAATATAGTATGTTTGTTTTTTTTT
>JAMONL010000030.1 GCA_027065815.1 Sulfurovum sp. | reverse complement strand
TCCGATACTCTCTCTAACGATACCTTCTAACATATTTTGTCCTTAAGTTTAAATATTATCACACTTTCATGATAATTGAACGCGGATTATACCCAAATATTTTTAATCTATTCTTCTTCCTCTTTAAACTCGAAGATATCTGCTTCTGCATTGTTAAGATCTTCTTTGACGAGCGCACCTTTACCGACACCCTCCATTTTAAGTTTCATATCTGCAGGGCTGGTTGCATATTCCAATGTCACTTCTTCGCTGATGCGACCTTCACGGAGCAGGTCAAGCAGTGCCTGGTCAAACGTCTGCGTACCGTAGATCTCTTTACCTTCAAAAAGTGCATCCGGTATTTCATAATCCCTGTTTTCCATAATAAGCTGTTCGATCCTCGCCGTTTTTTTCAACACTTCAATAGCCGCTGTTCTTCCTCCCTGTCTGTTGGGAATAAGTCTTTGTGAAATGACGCCTTCAAGTACCGATGCCAAAGATGACCGGATACGATTCTGTTCTTCTTTGGAGAACATACCGATGATCCTGTCAATGGTCTCTTTTGCATCCAGTGTATGCAGGGTCGAGAATACAAGGTGACCTGTATTCGCTGCATGCAACGCAATATCTATGGTCTCCAGATCCCGCATTTCCCCTACAAGTATGATATCGGGGTCTTCTCTCAGTCCGGCTCTCAGTGCATCTGAAAAAGAGTGGGTATCTTGTCCTATAGCACGCTGGTTGATAAGGCATCCTCTGTCTTTATGGATAAATTCTATAGGATCTTCAATGGTAATAATATGTTTTTTGGTCTCCCTGTTGATCTTGTCCAAGATCGCAGCGAGTGTTGTTGATTTACCTGAACCGGTCACCCCGGTCACAAGTACCAGCCCTCTGTGTATATCGGTAAAACTTTTGATCACTTCAGGAAGTTTGAGATCATCAAGACTGAGTATATCTACAGGAATAATACGAAAGACCGCGGACAAGCCATCCATCTGATAGAAGAAATTGACCCTGAATCTATGCTCATCTCCAAGAATATAGGAAAAGTCGAGACTTTTATCTGCTTTAAGTTTTACATATTGTTCTTCAGACATAATGGCTCTTCCAATACCCTCCACCTCTTCGGCAGTAAGCATATCTTTACCAAGTAACCGCAGGACACCATGTATACGCACTCTCGTGATCGCACCTGATTTAAGATGAAGGTCGGAACCTTCATTACTGATCATACTTCGTAAAAAGAGTTTGAGTTTTTCTTCCATGTACTTCCTTTGGCTGTTTTTGTACCTATTTCAATGCTTCCAGCATCTCACTGAAGGCATCTTCAAATGCTTTCAGTCCCTCTTTGAGCAAAGTATCATACACTTCATCCATATCAAATCCACAATCTGAAAGTTTCGTGAAGTATCCCTTGATCTCACTCTCTTCCATCGGAAGTTTTGGTTCTGTCTCTTTATGGGCAATGTAAGCTTCGATCGTCGCCAAAGGTGCCGTATTGACCGAGTGCGGTCCGAACAGTTCTCTGATGTAATAATCTACAGGAAGGTTGTCCCCTTTGACCCCCGTACTTGCAAACAATGTTTTAACACTCGGTGTATGGTTTTTTTCGATCATATTATAGATCTTGGCAGCATTATAGATACCTGTTTTGGACACATCGATACCTTCACAGGCAAGATCATCATCAAGATGTCTGTCAAAACGGCTGACAAAGACAGAAATAACCGCCTGTACTCTGCGCCCGCCATCTGCTTCAAAACTGTCTATTCCCGCTTTCATGGCTTTGAGACAATGTTTTGCCTGATCCGGAGAAAAGACCAGTGTCGCATTTACAGATATACCTGTTTCAAGAAGTGCATGCATTGCTTCATATCCTGCACTTGTCGCAGGAACCTTTATCATGACATTCGGTTCGCCGATCGCTGCGAACAATCTTTTACCCTCTTCAATCGTACCCTGAGTATCGTTGGAAAGGAAGGGATCGACCTCTATGGAAATATAACCGTCATTTCCTTCATCATAGACTCCCCTTAACGCTTGCGCCGCAGTACGTATATCTTCGATCGCCAGTGCTTCATATTTTTCTTTCGGGCTTTTCCCTTCAAGTTGAGACAATTGCTCTTTGTATGCAGGTGAAGTAGTAATGGCTGAAGCAAAAATAGACGGGTTGCTTGTCGCTCCGTTTATGATACCCTTTTCGATCAACGTCATAAATTCATTTTTTAAAAAGTCTCTCTCTACAAAATCCAACCATAAAGAGAAATTCATGTCTCTATTCACCATCTTTTTTTCCTTCATTTATGGGATCACTGTATTCCCATGTAAAATCATGCCAATGTCCGAGATCACCGGGTTTATGCATGGCGGTCTTCAGTTCGTCAAGATAGATATCTCTCGATACCGTCTCAGCCCCCAAACCAACCATATGATCCGTTTTCATCTGGCAATCTATAAAATCATAACCTCTCCTACCTAAGACATCACTTAGTGCTTTAAAAGCTACCTTGGAAGCATCCGGAACCAGAGAGAACATTGACTCACCGAAAAAAACTTTTCCCAGAGCCAAACCGTATAAACCGCCGACCAGTCTGCCCTCCAAATATACTTCCACACTATGTGCAGTGTACTCCTCATAAAGGTGGATATAGGCTCTTTGCATATCTGGCACGATCCAAGAACTCTTTTGTCCTTCACGAGGCACATTCGCACAATAAGCAATGACCTCTTTAAAATGTTTGTCAAAAGTTACAGAGAATTTACCCGAACGCAGTACACGTCTAAATGATTTCCTCACTTTGAATTTTTCAGGATAAAGTAAAAGCCGTGGATTCGGTGACCACCACAAGATGGGGTCACCTTCATTGTACCAGGGAAAGATACCATTTCTGTATGCACTTAAAAGTCTTGGAACAGAGAGGTCTCCGCCATAGGCCAATAACCCTTCATCTGAAGCAGTATGAGGATCTGGAAACCGGTAAGAGTAGCCACGTAACTGTGGGATCAAATACTCTTCTTCATCAAACATGGAAGACATCAATTTCTCCGATTAAAAGTGCATTAAAATGCACCCTACGTGCCAAAAGAAAAGCGTAGCTTTTCTTTTTTGTAATCCACTTTAACGGTGCCACCTTTTTTGAGTTTTCCAAAAAGTATCTCATCGGTCAATGCTTCTTTCACTTTTTCATCGATCACTCTGGCAATATGCCTTGCACCGTAACGCTCATCATACCCTTCATTGGCCAAATACTCTTTGGCTTTTTTACTGAGCTTCACAGTAACCTTTTTAGATTTGAGCAGATCATTCAGTTTTTCCAACTCTGTATCTACAATCTTGACAAGGACATCAAGAGGAAGCGTATTGAATTCGACGATCGCAGACAACCTGTTTCTGAATTCCGGTGAGAAAAAGGCATTCAGTGCTTTGTCGGTCTTCATCGAGTTGTCTTTGTTGAAACCCATGACATTTGCTTCTTTTGTACCGATGTTGGAGGTCATAATGAGCACCACATTCTTAAAATCACTGATCACACCGTTATTGTCCGTCAGTTTTGCACCATCCATTACCTGAAGCAGGATATTCATAATGTCAGGATGGGCTTTCTCTATCTCATCAAGCAGCAAGACCGTATGCGGATGCTTTTTGATCATCTCTGTCAGCAGTCCTCCCTGCTCATAACCCACATATCCCGGAGGTGCTCCCACAAGACGGGAAACTGTATGTGATTCCATATATTCACTCATATCCAAACGTTCAAAATGCACATGCATCGTTTTTGCAAGCTGTGTTGCCAATGCCGTTTTACCCACACCCGTCGGACCGACAAAGAGAAAAGACCCAATCGGTCTGTTGTCTGCATTCAGCCCGGCATAAGAACGTTTGATCGCTGTACTCAGAACAGAGATCGCTTCATCCTGACCAATAATATATTCCTTCAAATCCTTTTCAAGGGTTTTGAGTTTTCGGGTATCATCCGTACCTATCACTGTTGAAGGAAGTTTCATCATTTTTGCGACACTCTCTTCAATGTCTCTGGGTTTTACAATGACATTATTCTGTCCTCTAAGCATAAAATGCGCACCGACCTCATCAATGATATCCATGGCTTTGTCCGGCAAAAATCTGTCATGCAGATATTTCACAGAAAGATCGATGGCTGACTGAAGTGCTGCATCTGTAAATTTAATATTATGGAATTCCTCATATTTATGCTGAATACCTTTCAAAATGGTAAAGGTATCTTCTATACTCGGTTCCTCCACATCGATCTTGGCAAAGCGTCTGCTCAATGCCTTGTCTTTGTCAAAAAAGTTTCTATATTCCGCATAGGTCGTTGCCCCGATACACTTCAGATCGCCGCGCGCAAGTGCCGGTTTCAAGAGGTTGGAAGCATCCATGCTTCCCCCGCTTGTGGCTCCTGCACCCACCATGGTATGAATTTCATCTATAAAAAGAATAGCATCATCCATGTGACTCAATTCCGAAATGATCCCCTTCAGACGTTTTTCAAAATCACCTCTGTATTTTGTCCCGGCGACCAGAGCACCCATATCCAGAGCAAATACTTTGGAGTCTTTCAATATATCCGGTACTTCTCCTTCGGAGATCTTGAGTGCCAAGCCTTCTGCAATGGCAGTTTTACCTACACCGGGTTCTCCCACAAGTAAAGGGTTGTTCTTTTTGCGTCTGCAGAGAGTCTGCATGACACGTTCTATCTCATCCACACGTCCTACAACAGGGTCGATCTTCCCTGTCTGTGCCAGAGCGACCAATTCTATAGTGAACTGGTCAAGCAGGCTTTCTTCTTTTTTACTCTCTTTTTTCTGGCTCTCTTTACCTACCGAGTAATGAGAGATCACTTCAAGTATATCTACCCGGACGATCCCCTCTTTTTTCAGTAGATACACAGCATAGCAGTGTTCCTGTAAAAAAATGGAAGCCAGCATATCTCCTATACTGGCTTCCGTACGTCCGGAAGAGTGTATATGTGTCATCATATCATTTATAGCACGGGAGAGTGCCACCGTTTCAAAAGGTTCAACGGCTTCTTTCAGTGAAGGGATGGTTTTATTGATATGGTCAATGATCCCTCTCTCAAGCGTTTCAAGGTTTGCACCCAGCACAGAAAGAATATCTATCCCCTCCTCACTTTTTAGAATGGCAAAAAATACATGCTCCACTGTCAGGTATTCATGTCTGTTCTCTTTGGCATAACCCACTGCATTTTTAAATACGTCATTTAATGCGATACTGATCATCTCTTATCCTTTAAGCATCTTCTATGGTTGCAAGTAGAGGGAATTCATTCTGCTTGGCCAGCTGTTTGACCTGTTCCACTTTTGTCTGGGCGATCTCAAAAGTGTAAACGCCGCACACCGCTTTATTTTTTTCATGGATCTGCAACATGATCTGCTCAGCCTGGGCATGAGTCTTGTGAAAAATACCCATGAGTACTTCCACCACAAAATCCATACTTGTATAATCATCATTATGCAAAAAGACTTTAAACATCTTCGGTTCTTCCAGCTCCAGCGCCAGATCCAACTCTTCTTCAAACTTTGGCAATTTCTATCCTTAAATTCACTGTCTTGTATCAAATACTTTATATTTCTACTATAATTGTATCAAAAAATATTCTGTTTTCTGTTATAGCGTTGCTAAAATAGTGCATGTGCTTGTGTTATGAGTGTTTGCAAAGAATTTGAGATTAACCCTTAGGTTAATTGATGATTATTTGTAAATATTCATAGCGCAATGATATATACTAATTTAGTGACTTCTATAACATAACTCAGAATCATAAAGGAATTGTGTATGCGTTCACTTTTTATTACAGCAACCGGTACCAACGTGGGTAAAACCCATACCACCCTGCAACTCATAGAGAGACTCTCAAAACAAGGACATAAGGTCGGGGTCTATAAACCCATCGAAACCGGAGTGACAGACACAGCTCCTGATGCAAGTGTACTACTTGAAGCTTGCAAAAAGGTAAATGGGAACTTTGAAACCTTCAATGTAGAAGATATTACCGCTTATACCTTCCCTCTTCCTGCAGCACCTTTTTGTGCAGACAGAGAGCATGAGATAGACCTCAAAAGCATTATAGACAAACATGGAACACTTTCAAAACTGTGTGATATTCTTTTGGTTGAAGGAGCAGGAGGGCTTATGGTTCCTATAACCAAAGAGTACATGGTCATCAACCTTATCAAAGATCTCGATGCAAAAACCCTTTTAGTCACACCTAGTAGACTGGGATGCATCAATGACACCATCCTCTCCATCATGGCGCTTAAAACCTTTGACATCGATTTTGACTGGTGTGTAAATCTCTATGAAGACAAAGAAGTTTTTTCAGAAGTGACACAGCCCTATTATGATGCTGTTTTCCCTAAATGGTGGAGTGTTGAGAATGGGTTAAATACATTTATCAAGCACCTTTAATTTTTAAATTTTTCTAAAAAAAGTTTATTTTTTTGAATATGCTGTAAATAATCTAAATATATTTCATTTATTTTAGGTGTAGCAACATACACCAATGTATATGCTAAATATTGAGAAAAATACCCAAAATCTTTAATTTCAATACCCAATAAACTTTTAATTTTAATCCATAGGGAACTTGCAAAAAAACGGATACTATTTATATTATTCATATGCTCTTTTTTCATTTCATTCATCTCTTTTTCATAAATATTCATTGCTTCAGGAGTTTCTTTTTTCATTGCATCAAACATTTTATTGTAAAAATCATTTTGATATAGCTCAACATAATGTTGCACATCTTTCATTAAAAATTTATAGTTTTTCCCAACTTGCTTTGCAAGATATTTTTCTTTACTATCTTTATATAAATTCATATTTAATAAAAAATCTCTTTCTCCTTCCATCGCAATAAAAAAAGCACTCGTATCCAATGTCAAAAGGTTTGGTAACTGTTCAAATAACAAAGATTTATTTTTTAACTCTTTATGCGTAGATAACAATTGTGATAACCCTGCTCTTACTGTTTGTTCCACAACTAAAGAAAAGATAACCCTAAGCATAGAAGTATCTTCTATATTTTTAACACCTTTAAGCATATTAATATTTAACGCTAATGATGTATCTATATTGTCATTAAACTCCAAATATTTAGTATATGCAACGATAAACAAATAGTCTTCTCTTCGTAAATTTATTTTAGGAACAGGAACACTATTTTCTTTTGTTCTTTCTGTTTTTTGAAAAGGATTCTTTATCTTCTCCTGAATCTCAGGCATCACCCTTTGCGCATTAGAGACAATCAAATCATTTAAAGTCTTGTTTGAGTCATTCCATCCATTTTTAACAATATTTTTAAGTTGTGATACATCAATATTCTGTGGTATATCCAATTTATACTCTGCCCACAACACAAAGCTAAAAAGTAAAAATAGTTTAATAATTTTCATTGATCCATCCTTTTCTAAATACATTTTACCATTGATTGGTTATAATCATATCATTATAATCCGCCTTATGAAGGATACCCATGCAGCACCTCATTGACACCTCAGACTTTTCAGATGAACAGATAGCTCAGCTTTTGCATGATGCAAGAGTATTCAAATCACAACGCCCCATACAACTGCTCAGGGACAGACTGCTGATCACACTCTTTTTTGAAGCTTCAACAAGAACCAGGTCTTCCTTTGAAGTGGCCGCCAAAAAACTTGGTGCAGCCGTAGTCCATCTTGATCCTTCACGTTCTTCTACAAAAAAGGGAGAAAGCCTGGAAGATACTTTCACCAATCTCTGTGCCATGGAACCAGATGCCGTCATTATCCGTCACAGTGAAAATGAAGCACCCGGAATCCTTGCCGACATGCAAATGACCCCTGTTATCAATGCTGGCGCAGGAAATTATGCACATCCTACCCAGGCACTGCTTGATCTTTTTACCATGACAGAGCATTTTGGAGAAGTGAAAGGCAAGACCATTGCTATTGTTGGAGACATAGTCAGTTCACGGGTTGCCTCTTCAGGTATCCGTCTGTTGACACGTATGGGAATGAACGTACTGCTTGTGGCACCCAAACCTTTTATGCCTGAAAGTGACCTTCCGCAATATGACAACCTGGAAGATGTCATTGACAAAGTTGATGTCATCATGTCACTAAGAGCACAGCTCGAACGCCACTCTTCCCCTATTTTTGACAATTACAACGAATATTCAAGACACTACTGCATCGACAAAGACCGTTTAGGCAAAAGAGATATTTTACTCCTCCATCCCGGGCCAGTCATGAGAAATATTGACATTTCTGATGAAATGCTGGAAGATCCGAGATGTAAAGTACTCGAACAGGTCAAGAACGGTGTCTACATGCGTATGGCTATTTTAAAGTTGCTCCTCCTGGATTCATAACTATGAGCGTTCAGCGTTCAGCGTTCAGCGTTCAGAATAAGAGCATTACAAAACATTGCAAACTGACACTCCTTTCTAAAAAGACGAAGGATCTTTCATGTGGCTAACCACACAAGAAGGATTTAAACAGATCAATGAACTGGGAATATCCCGGATACCTTTTCTCTTTATCCTATCCTATGACAAAACCAAGATCTTTGCCAGAGCACTTGACGACCTGGATGATGACATTCAGTATAAACTTGAAGAGTGGAGGAACTATCCCGTTCAAAAAAGAGAAAAGAACTTTACTTTTTCAAAATCACCTGTCTCCTTTCTTCAGTACAAAAAAGCCTTTGAACACATCCTTGTAGAGATCCGCTCAGGCAATACATATCTTCTCAATCTAACTTTTCAGACACCTGTTGAAAGCAATTTAAATCTCAAAGAGATCTTTAGCTATGCCAAAGCCAAGTTCAAACTCTATTTCAAAGGAGAGTTCATTTGTTTCTCTCCGGAACGTTTTGTAGATATTAAAGAAAACACCATCGCGACCTACCCTATGAAAGGAACTATCGATGCGAATCTCCCAAATGCCGAAAGAACGATTCTCAATGATCAAAAGGAAATGGCAGAACATGTGATGATCGTTGACCTTATGCGCAATGATCTTGGTATTGTAGGTTCATCTGTCAAAGTTGACAGGTTTCGTTATGTCGAAAAGATCAAAGCGGGTCAGAAAGAGTTATTGCAAGTCTCTTCAAAGATCACCGCTGCCCTGCCTGAAAACTGGAAAGACAACATCGGCACACTGCTTGACAAGTTGTCACCGGCAGGGTCCATTACAGGTACCCCAAAAAGGTCTACGATACATATCATCAATAAGACTGAAAATTATGACCGGGGTTTTTATACCGGTATTTTTGGTGTTTTCGACGGGCAGGAACTTCGTTCCGGGGTAATGATCCGCTTTATGGAAGAAAAAAAGGGGAAACTTGTCTATAAAAGTGGCGGGGGTATTACTATAGATTCCGATGCCATAAGTGAATATAACGAATTGTCAGACAAGATCTATTTGCCATTTTAATCATTTTTCTGTAAACTCTAGCTAACACTTATAGAAAGGTCTATCATGTCTAAACTACTATCATCTGTTATTTTTTCTCTATTTTTACTGTTTCAAACCACTTCTGTTGCCAATGAGAGCAATGAAACCCAAACAGAAGCAGCAGCAGAATCTGCATCTGTAGAACAGGAGATCCAACCGGAAGCCTCCGAAAATGTAGAAGATCAAGAAGAGGTACAGGAAAAAGAAGCACTCTCAGAAGCAGAGTTGGAAGCCCAACGCGCTGAAGAAGCAGAGATACGGGAAGCCGAAGCCTCAGAGTAGGTTAACGCAAACACCCTCTCTCGGCTCGATGTTTCCATTTATATCCATGGTCATCCTTTACCTTTACAAAATAGACGCTTCCCGCTTCTCTCCATGGATCAATAATGATTCCATCCATCACATTTTCCCCTTTGGCAACCACCACCAGGACATTGTGTTCTGAGAAATATTTACCCTGATCCGATACCAGCAGATGAAAGTCAAAATGCGGATAACGGCTCTTTTCAAAATGAATATACAGTGCATCACTCCACTGATAACACAATCCCTGATCTTGCATTCCGATATTGATCAGAAAATTATTGAAGTGCGGTTCTGAAACAGGTTTGAATTTTTTTCTGAGTTTGGCACTTTCAAGAAAGATCTCCTGAGAAAGTCCTCTTGCTTCTTCTGCAGGGACCCCATCATGCAAAGTCATCAGTTTCTCTGCAAGTTCTTCCACCTGATACTGTGATGTTTCAGGCATATGGGTACAGGCTAAAAAGAAAAAAGGTAAAAGTAACTTAAGTAAATACTTGCACATAATAAGTCGGTAAATACTGCATGGTCAGCAGTATCACAGCGGTCATAAACACGGAAAATGGCCAAACCCATTTTGGATTCTTCGAGATCACAAAACCGCCAATGAGTCCAATGATCAAACCGCCCATATGGGCAGAAACATCAATGGATGGGATGGAAAACCCTAAAGCAAGATTCAGCCCCAAAACTACAGCGAAATCCTTCATGAACTCTTTGCTGTGTGAGGCTATCTTATCTCGATGTGCCAAAAAAAAGCCTGCCAGTGCCCCAAACACACCAAATATAGCTCCCGATGCACCTATGCCCACAGAGTTTGGATGCATATAGAGCGAAGCAAGCCCGCCAATAAGCCCGGAAAAAAGATAGATACTCACATACGCTTTTTTCTCAAAATAGACTTCAACACCGCGCCCGATAAGATAAAGAGAAAACATGTTCATCAGTATGTGTGTCATACCGCCATGAAGGAACATGGCAGTAAAGAGCCGCCACCATTCCCCTTTCAATACGGTCAAAGGACCATACAGCGCACCCATATCGACCAGGGTCTGCATATCCATATCAGCGATACTTCGACTCAGGAATGCAGAGACCAGAAAAAGAAAAATATTGATCCCGATAATACCGTAGGTTAAAGGATAGTCCTGTAGTTTATGCCACATAAAAAATTAACAGATCGCTTCAGCAAAGATCACGCCGTCTATTCCGCCTCTGACAATTTTAGAGATCTCTTTTTCATTATGGATCAGAACCAGAACACCGGTATCAAAAAGGTACTCCTGCGCAATAGGCTGTATCATTAAAGCACTCTCTTCTTCACATATCATATATTTTGCACCCAATGCATTCGCAAAAACAGCATCATTTAAACTGTTTACCACGACAGCATAGACAATACCATTCTCCTGACAATACTGTGCAAACGCATGAGAATCCACCAAAGGTTCAAGCAATACGATTTCATCTGCTTTACTGTTTTTGATATCCTCTATTGAAAAAACTTTACGAAATAGCTGACTTTTTATCCATGGATGTCCAATGATTATCATAGTTTACCCCTTCATTTATATTATAATGTGTCAACACATTCATCACAATAGTATTTACCGTGAATGAGTGTACTCTCTTTTATGGTCACATAGGTACTGCATTTACTGCATTCTACCAGTGTATCTTCATCCAGTTTTTTTTCTTCTTTGGTTTTCCCGCCTACTGTAGGCAGTTTTCCTCCAAAAAATTTATAGATATAATAACCCAGCACGGCTAAAATTATAAGTTTCAATATCAACTGCTACTCTTTATATACAGATAATTTCTCTGATTTTTTTGTACTATATCATAATCTAACTGATGTTGTACATCTTCAATCTCATCAAAGACCCTTGAGCCTTTGTAAAACAGGTACTCCGTCTGCGGATCGGATATCTTTTCTGTCAAGTCCAAAAGCAGTTTGGTATTGGTCACTGCACGCGAGGAAATGAGTCCAAATGCTTCATGTTCTATATTTTCAACTCTTTTTCCTTCAACCTTGACATTTTGAAGTTCAAGATCTATGGCTGCATATTTTAAAAAAGAGACCCGTTTTTTCAAAGGTTCGGCAAGTACTACTTCCGTCTCCGGCAATGCTATTGCCAGGACAAGCCCTGGAAACCCTGCACCAGTTCCTACATCCAGAAGCGTAAACGGTTTATGTATAAAAGTCAACGGATACAGAGAATCAATAATGTTATCGTAAATGGCAGCAACAGTTTTTGCTCCGGTAAGATTGTGTATCTGGTTCCATTCATGCAGTAAAAGTGTAAAGGCTTCCAACTTTTCTACAATATCTACACTCAGAGAAATATCTTCTCTCTCCAACATACTTTCTAAATTCAAATTTTTTGCACCTCGACCAGACCACTCTCCTGAAGTTTTTCTACAAAAGTCAAAAGATCTTTTTTTAAGACATCCTCTTCTACTTCATACTGCTCAAGCAATGCTTCCAAAACTTCCTGCAAAGTCTCTCTCTCCTGCATCGCCTGCCATATATCCGTACCGACAGCATCCAATCCGAAATAATTCTCTGAATTCATATCCAGAAGCACCATCTCTCCATCCACTTCCTGTGCAAACACGGTATCTGCAAAAGTTACTTTAGAATTCAGATTCATTTCTTGGCACTCTCCAAAACCTGATCTTGAGAAAGAGGGTTAAATTCAGCATCATACAATGCCGGTGTCCCTCTCATATTGAGTTCTCGTGCCGCTTCTCCAGACTTTTTTATATATGCTTGTGCCTCAGAAGAGTAGACAAATGGTTTTTGTTCATCTTTAATGAGCTTTTTATATTTTTTTGAACCTTTGAGCATGACTTCTTTAAAACGTGCTTTCTTTTCTACATCATCTTTGCCCATCATGATCCACTCTGTCATAGCAGGAGATTTTTTATGAAAAGAGAGCGGAAAAAGTATTACATGCACGGTATAGTCATCTAACTTTCCGTTTGCATCCTGTTCAAATCTACTGCAATAGGGACACTCTGGATCTGTGATCAAGTAGATCTCTTTCTTCCCTGTTCCGTAAGTAAAGGCCACACCCTCTTTTACGATCTTTGCATCTTTGGGAAAATCTATCATTTTCCCCTCTTTGTCATAGGCAGACCCAATGTAAAGTTCTGACGTCTTTTTATTTAAAAAAGCGGTAATATTCTGTGATCCCTGTGGAGATCTGGCTTCAAGTTTCAGTATGTAACTCTCCGGCTTTTCAATGGCACCTTTTATGGTGAGCACAGGGTCTTGAAGAACAGCATTCATTTTTTTCAACTCTGGGAATTTTGCCGGGTCAACCATCTTCTCTTTGGAAAAGAGCGGGCTAAGCAGTATAGCTGTTGCTGTAAGTGAGAAGAGTAATGCTTTCATTGGGAGATTCCTTGAAGATGATTTTTTCAGGAGTATAGCATAAAATGCTAACAAAAAAGTATTACGTATTTACGCTTTTGTATGGGATACTATTTTTTCATAGACTTCATCCAGCCTCTTCATATCCCAGGGTACTTTCACTTGATATACAGGAACTTGCTTCGCCATTTCTGTAAAAAATTCAAAGCGTTCTTTTTTCATAAAGTCAAAATTAATAAAGGTGCTGTAGTGAAATGCTTTGAATTTTTCTATACCTTTCAGCTCCTGTATCTCTACCTTAGCATCAGGTTCACCTTTTTCCAACAGATAAACTGCATGAAGTGGTTTAGGTTCTGTTGCAAAATTTTCTACCGGATAACCAAGGGTTTCCAGTTCTCTATAGGGTCTATGAAAAGGATAAGAGGCAATAGCATAATAGGTATCTCCCCGTTTATCAATAGCCACTGAATCATCTGAGAGCATCGTATGCCCTTTTTTAATGAAGTAATCTGTCAGTGTTGATTTCCCTCCAAAAGAGAATGCAGAGAAGAGTATAGGTTTCCCCTCTACCTCAACCGAACCTACATGTAAAATTCGGTAAGTTCTCTCTAACTCCAGTACAATAGGAAAAAAAGTATGAAAGATCCAATAACGAAGTTGTTCAGGCGTATAATTATTGCCTTTCATGTAAAGAATATTCCGTGCTTTCGCATCCCATACGAGTGTGACCACATCTTTGATCTCTAATGCCCAAGAGAAGCTTTTGCCTGCTTTCGTAAAGGATCCTTCACTTAAATAACGAACTTCTTGTCCTGACATGGGTATCATATTACTTTTACTCATTAGTCTAAGATTCTCAAAGTATATTGAATCTTTTATGATCTTGATGATTTCCAATGAACTATTAATCGGTTTTTTCGTATTTAATTGAGTTTCATTGAAAAAAAGCATATTTTTATTAAAAACAATCACAGATGACCTTGAGAAGAGAAATTATACTATGGCTACCATATTGGGGGAGGCCCTGGTACAGACCCAAGTGCCTGTACATTTGTAGGTTTAACAAGTTGTCCCAATGCCATCAAAACTGGTGCAACATATGCAGATTTCTTTAAAAAATAACGTCTTGAAGATTTTTCCTGCTCTTCTCCTGTAGCAGATGAAGTATTTCTTATTTCTGTCTTTTCATGCTTAACAATATTTTGTGGTTTCTTTAATATTTTTTTCATTATTATTTACTCCCGGATGAAGCAAGCGCACTATCGGGCAAAACTACCCATTCAAATGTCTTTTCGGTTTTACCATTCATATTAAAATAATATACTTTAGCATTGTCTCCCGATAAAACATTCATAACATTACCAGTGTCAACATCGATCAGCTGCATATTTCGTATTAACAGATTACTCATAGAGCGTGTCTCTTCATACCTTTGACGATCTTGATCATCAATATATGGGTTTAAGACATACAAGCCTCTCCATGTCAATGCAATATTTGCATTTGTGTTATCAGTTTTTACTGTAAATTGCCATCTATATTCACTATTTTCAGCGAACTGCTGAAAATTGGTTTTATACTCTCCAGCATCTACTCCTACAGGATCTTGAAAAACAATATCAATGTAGTCACTACCCATCGGAGGAAGTGTACTTAATGTATGCTTTACGGTAGCTCCCTCTTCATCAAGCACTCCTAACTGGGTATTTGAAGATATGATCTGCTTTGAAGTATCCTCTGCTTGCAGACGAATATACCAGTTGATTGCTTTTTCCGCTACAATGCTTCTTTTCTCAGGCACTGTATTCTCATTGACTATCTCTTCTTTAACTATTTCATCAATAGCATTAACCTTATTATCGGAATTTATTACATCACTTGAAGTATCACAACCTGCTAGCATAATCATCAGTATTAAAAGGTAAAAAAACTTTTTTATTTTTAACATCATTTACTCCTCAGGTATAAGCAGTTTAACTACTTTCTCTTTTGTAAGACCGTGCAATTCTATCAAGAAACCTTTGTAAGGTATCAACTGACATCCTCCGGGAGAGACATCGTTACATGTTGTATATCCTTTACTGTCTGCACTACTGCTAGAAGGATTGTACTGCCATATCTGATTTTTCATATACCCTGCTGACTCAGCCGCACTCGGAGTATAGGCTACATCATCTATCAAAATACGACAATCCGCCCAGTCAACCGGTTGCTTGCCTATAGCACCTGTCAAATTATATCTATATTTACCAGTACCAAGAAGATCATCTACACCATCCTGCAATGCAACAGGCCGTATGTCTATCTCAACACAGCTTACAGCAGGACAATCGGGACTTGTTGAATTGTAATCAACAGCCTCTATATCATTAACATCCCATGCCCCATCCTGTAGGCTTCGTAACCAGTATCCTTTTCCAAACTCAAGCGGTGTGGTCAAGTCAAGGTATTCGTACCAACTGCTATTATTGGTATCACTGTATCCTCTCCCATACACACGCCAGTCTGTACCATAGGTCGTAGTAATATCATCCCCAATAAGATCTGCCACCGTATAAGTACCTGTTCTCAAATCTGCAGGAACTCCAATGAGTTCCCAAACACCAGCGTTCACAGTTGCACTACAGGCATTACAAGTTCGATTTGTACCGTCATAATTGTTACCTGCCGATTCATTATTGTAAATATTCTGTATCTCTGTAGCACTCAAAGCATAGTCCCAAAATTTAAACTCATCCGTATCTCCGATAAATTCCGCATCATTCGGATCATCATACCCCAACCGGATAGGATCAAGACTATTATTTACAGTTGATGTATCCGCAACAGGACTACCTGTTACTTCTATACCATTTTTATATAGGCGAAGATTGCTTAAGTCGTATGTACCTACTATATGTACCCATCCATCTGAAGGTGCTACCGTTGTCTCGATAGACGTTCCACCATAAGCATTTATATAAAAACGTAATGTATTACCTGTTGCATCATTAGGATTCACAAATCCCCATCCATCAGTCCAATCCCATGCTTTTGACTTTGTAACGATCAGAGCATAATTCCCAAAATCTTGTGTCGCACGTACCCAAAAAGAAACTGTAAAGCCTCCGGTAGTGTTTCCCGCTGTTGAATCTTCTGCAGATACAAGATCCGGTTGTGCACTGAAATGACCATAATTGCATATAGGAGGATTAACACTATTTGTTACAGTCATCGCTGCACCAGAGGAGGTTGCATCCACTCCAAACGGTGAACTGTCCTTTACATCACCAATGATAGCACTGCTGTTAAACCAGAAACATTCATCCATCCGGTAATCAACCAGTGGCGAAACAGGAAAGACTTTTATAGCAAACCTCTGCCCTGCCGATTCTCCGTCTTTGTCAGTTGCATATAGAGTTACTGTTGCAGTTTCCACTACTGTAGGTGTACCAGATATCACTCCGGTTGTCGTATCGAATGACAATCCTGTCGGCAAAGTCTCGTCTAAACGATAACTAAGTATTGGGTCTCCATCTGTTTGAACAATATAACTTGATAAATCGGAAGAGAAAACTCTATCGATAGTCGCAACTTGATTAGGTATGGGGGATACAATAGGAGGTGTAGTTGGATCTGCATTGTAAATGGTAAGTGTTGAATAATTATAGGTACCAATATCTCCAGTAGCATCATCACAGACCGTCAGTGTCCATATACCTAAGGAATCTTCAGTATCAAATGAAGACAAAGCTACTTCTGGCCGTCTTGTTACAACTGAGGTTTGATTTTGATTATCATCCACAATAGAAGTTGCTGCTGTATCATCGAAGATCACATAAAGATTGTTTTTTCTTCCTCCATTATCACTTGTCAAGTCAACCACTGTACCTACAGGAGAAGTCAGGCTTACATCAAGATCATCCCTATAGGGATGTTCTATATTTACTTCCATAATCACATTCGTAATAGAAGAAGACAAAGAAATATCAAATGTCTTATCAAAACAACTGTTATCATTTACTGGGGTTGATACAGAATCTGTAACAGAAATACTTCCTGCGAACAATGACAAAGACAATAAACTAAATAAAAATATTTTTTTAATCATATTAAAAGCTCCTATAGACAAATTTTCGGCAAAGAATTTGTCTATGAGACGAATTCATATC